>BBEG01000272.1 GCA_001312645.1 Rhodococcus sp. JCM 9791 | reverse complement strand
ACTTCGACCAGGCCGCCGCAGAGACGTTCGGGTGCGGCTACGCACCGGCGGGCTGGGATCACCTCACCAAACATCTTCTCGGCCGCGGATTCGAATTCGCGGAACTCGAGGCCGCGGGATTGTCGCGGCAGGGGCGCCGCGGTCCGATCGACCGGTTCCACCGCCGGCTGCTCTGGCCGATCCGCAATCTCGCCGGCGATGTCATCGGCTTCGGTGCCCGTCGGCTCTACGATGACGACACCATCACCGCCAAATACATGAACACGCCGGAAACGGTGCTGTACAAGAAATCTCAGGTCTTGTTCGGTCTCGACCTCGCGAAGCGGGAGATCGCAAAGTCGCATCAGGCGGTGATCGTCGAGGGCTATACGGATGTCATGGCCATGCACCTCGCGGGAGTGAAAACCGCCGTCGCCTCGTGCGGTACCGCGTTCGGCGACGAGCACCTCGCGATGCTGCGTCGGCTGCTCATGGACGACAGCTACTTCCGCGGCGAGGTCATCTACACCTTCGACGGTGACGCAGCCGGTCAGGCCGCGGCGATGAAGGCGTTCGAGGGCGACCAGAAGACCGCAGCGAAGACCTACGTCGCGATCGCCCCGGAAGGATGGATCCGTGCGAGCTTCGGCAGGCGTCCGGCGACACCGCCGTCCGCGATCTCGTCGCGCGGCGCACACCGATGTTCGAGTTCGTCGTCAAGTCGATCCTGCTCGAGCACGACCTCGACACTGCGGAAGGGCGCGTCGAGGCGCTCCGTCGCTGTGTGCCTGTCGTCGCGCAGATCAAGGACCGGTCGCTGCGCGACAACTACGCGGTGCAATTGGCGCACTGGGTGGCTGGGACGACATTCCCATGGTCCGCCGCCGAGTGCAGGACGAGGCGCGTCGTGGGGGCGGACGGACATCAGCGCCCAAGCGGCGGGCCGCTGTCTCCGATAAAGGGTCCTCGTCCCAGGAGTCTGCGATGCGCCGCCCACGGCCGGGTGATCCTGCACTGTGGCCACAACGCGACGGGCTCAAGGCTGCGCTGCAGTATCCGGGTGTCGCGGGCACGGTGTTCGATTCGTTGCCTGCCGAGACGTTCACCGACCTGCTATTCCGCTGTGCGTGAGGCGATCGCTCATGTCGGTGGTGTGGGTTCGGGAATGGGTGGCGCAGAATGGGTCGATGCTGTCGGTCGTGCAGCGACGACCCGGTTGTCCACTCGTTGGTGACGGAGCTCGCCGTCGAGCCGATCCCTGCAGAAGAGGACCGCCTGCCCCGCTATATCGGGGGAGTGCTGGCACGACTGCAGGAAGTGTGGGTGGGTGAGCAGGTGGCGGAGCTCAAATCGAAGCTTCAACGCATTTCGCCTGCCACAGAGTCCGACGAATTCCACGCGCTGCTCGGCGACCTCGTCGCGTTGGAGCAATATCGGCGCAGTTTGCTCGACCAGGCCATCGGCGATGCGGGCGGCGACGGCCTGGCCGGCTGACGCTATTTCTTGAGCTGATCCCGCGGGATCATGATCGTCGTCGTCTCGTCGATCGGCTTCATCGGCTCGAGCTTCGGCTGTGGGTTCAGGGAATCCGAGAGCTTCTGACGTCCCACCTCGATGGCCTTCTTGGTGACCGGGCTGGCGGCCACCGCCTTGGCGGTCTTGCTGATCTGTTCATATCGGGCTCGGCCTGCCCGGGTGCCGAGTACGTACCCCGCGGCAACCCCGACCAACAATCCCATCAATGTGTCGTCCTTCCACCCTGTGTGCGCGTCCTCTCCATCCTGCCCGATGACGCTCCGCATGCCCACATGCAGGCGATTTGGTACTGCGGTGGGAGGGACGATATGGTTTTCCACGCACCGGGGGAAACCGCGGAGCACAGCAGGTCAATCCCCTGTAGCTCAATTGGCAGAGCATTCGACTGTTAATCGAAGGGTTGCTGGTTCGAGTCCAGCCGGGGGAGCGCGCAGAATCCTCCCACCCCATGCGGGTGGGAGGATTCTTTCGTTTCGGAACTCGACTCACCTCGGGTGTGATGTACGAGACAGTTCGATGTTTCGAAGCTTTCCTCCGGCTACTCGGGTTTCCTCGCGTCGACAACCTGAGGAAACCCGAGCAAGCGGAGGAAGGTTCCGAGCCGGTCGCGACCCGGTGCGGCGGAACGCGTCCGCCGCCGGGTACCATGCGTACGCGCTGTCCGGAGCGGAGAGCGTACTGCAGCGTGTCGTTGCAGAGGGGCGGTAGCTCAGTCGGTTAGAGCCGTGGACTCATAATCCATTGGTCGCGGGTTCGAGCCCCGCCCGCCCCACTCCTGACGTTCGATGCTCGACCATGCGACGTCCGCGAGTGTGAAGCACGGACCCGACGACTATCTCGACCATCTCACCGACCCTCGTGTCGAGCGGAAGTACGCACAGGGGGAGACCAGGGAAGGAACATCATGCGCGACGCAGTTGCCGCGATCATCGACCATGATTGCGCTCGCCACGAGGACCTGCCGAGCTTGGTCGCTGACCTTCCCGATGAGTTGGCGCTGTGGGAGCTGATGAGCGCATACAACTGGGATGATGGGTTTGCGGTTCCCCTCGCGGTGATCGAGCACCCGCGGTGTGATCGGGCGCTCGCGCTTCGTATGTTCTGGGAACTGGACGATACTGGGGAGCTCCATCACAGCGACGAAGATGCAGCTATCCGTGAGCTTTACGCGAGCGATGCCGAGCGCGATCCCGACGGCTTCCGCACGCTGCTGGCGTATTGCACCACTCTCGTGGATCGGCTCCGTGAGCAGAGCTTCCCGAACGGTCGAAACCGCTTCGATACTGGATACCTCAATCTTGATGACCCGACCCTGACCGAACGCCAGCGCGCGATTCGCGCAGCGCACACGAAGCGTGCTCGGAAAGAGTTCGAGGACGCCTTCCTGCAACCCGAGCTCTGAGCAACAGGACGGTTCGATGCGAGCACGACCAGGCGCGTGTTCGAGAATCGCGGGGGTAGCTCCACATCCTCTTCACATCTTCGCGTGCTTTGCTGTCGAGTGTGATGGTAACGGCGTTCAGGTGGGCTGCGGCAGTTCTGGCGGGTCTCGCGGCCCTCGTCGGCGCGGTCGGGGTCGTGCTGCACTACAGCACCTCGCCGGCGCGACTTCCTGTCCTCGCGGCATCCGCGGCCTCGTACATGATGATCGGTTCGGTGCTCGGGGCAGTGGTCTTCGCGCTGTTGCGGTACCGCGTCGCCACTGCGGTGGCGCTGCTGGTCGTCGTCGCCGCGGTGTGGATCCAGGCTCCCCGGTACGTAGGGGAATCGGCCGGCGGTGGGGGAGATGTGCTCACCGTGATGCAGGCGAACGTTCTCTTCGGTGAAGCCGACCCGGCAACTGTGGTCTCCGAAGTCGAGGAGCGCCGTGTCGATCTGCTGACCGTGAGTGAGCTGACACCCGAAGCGGTCGAAGCCTATGCGCGCGAAGGCCTCGATCGGATATTGCCGTATCACTTCGTGGCGCCGGAGCGGTGCAGGCGGGACCGGGATCTGGAGCCGCTTTCCGTTGTCCGACGAAGTCGAGTACGACGGCTTCGTGATGAACCAGGTCTCGGCGACGGCAGACCTCCCCGCGACCGGACCCGTCGCGGTCTACGCGTTCCATCCGGTGCCGCCGGTCTACGACACGAAGGTATGGGCCGACGAATTGTCGCGCCTGCACGAGATACTCGAATCTGCGCCGCCGTCGCGCCGGTGGTCGCCGGCGCGACTTCAACGCGACCTACGATCATGCGCAGTATCGGGCGATGCTGACGGGCCGGCTCAGAGACACCGCAGAACAGGTGGGCGCGGGCTTCCTCTTCACCTATCCGACCGACAAGCGGATTCCCCCGCTGGTCGGCATCGACCACATTCTCGTCGGGGGCGGACGTGCGACGTCGGTGGAGACCGTGACCCTACCGGGATCGGATCACCGGGCGGTGGTCGCGCAGATCGAGCTCGACCGGCCGCCGCGGTGACATCGGGTCACTCCGAGATCCACACACCATCGGGGAGTGGAGAACCCATGCCGTAGAGCCGGACGCCGTGTGTGTCGGCGCCCGTGATGGTGGCGGGAGGAGACTGGATGAACCAGACTCCCGGGACGAGTTCGGTCAGCCGCCGCTGAACGTCGTCGTACGCGGCCTTACGCTCTTCGATCGTGATGCCGACACGTCCCGCCTCGAGTGCGGCGTCGAGCCGGCCGTCGTCGATGCCGAGGTGTTGCCCTGAGAGCTGCTGTGGAAGGCACTCCACAGTGGGCCATCCGGATCCTGGATGTTCGCGGACGAGATGGTCATGTCGAAATCTCGCGAGTTGACTCGTGTCTGCGCTGCAGCGAAGTCGAGGGTTTCCACCTTGACCTCGACATTGTCGAACGCACTGAGCTGGGCCTGCAGAGTCTCCGCGGCCGCTCTGGCTTCGACCAGCGAGTACGTCGTGAAGGTGAACGACAGCGGCTTGCCATCCGCCGCCAACTCGTCGAACAAACGCTGCGCCTCTTCCGCATCGCTTTCCTGAAGCGAGATGTCCTCGTAGAACGGTGATCCCTCGGGGAACAGGGTCTGCGGGACCACGCCGTTGCTTCGAAGGCGACAAGGTTGACGCCCTCCATGTCGGCGGCCAGATTCACGGCTCGCCTGGCGCGTTCGTCGTCGAACGGAGCGCGGCGGGTGTTCATGGCGAAGTACTGGCCGCCCCCATCGGCACGATCTCCGTGTCGAGTCCCAGGCTCTCCGACTTGGACAGGTTCAGCCAGTTCGATTCCGAGGCCAGGTCCGCGCCACCCGTGGAGAGTGTGTTGAGACGTTGATCGGCGGCGGGAACCGTACGCAGGGTGATGCCGTCCAGATATGGACGGGGTGCGTCCCAATATTCGGGGTTCTTCACCAGTTGGATGACGTCCTGACGGGCCCACTCGGTGAGGGTGAACGGGCCTGCCCCCACCGGATTCTTGTCGAACGCCTCCCTGCCTTTCTCGAGGGCGGTCGGCGATGCGATCCAGTTCAGTGCGGAGACGAGGAGGGAATTCGGGAAGGTGGGGTTCGGCGACGCCAGCGTCACGTTCAACGTGTCCGCGTCGACGGCCTCCACGTCGGCGATCTGCTCGGCCTGACGGAGCGACGCCGAGCCCTTGCTCGGGTCGCGCAGCCGATCCCAGTTGTACTCGACCGCGGCAGCGTCGAGCGGCGTTCCGTCGGTGAACTGCAGTCCCGGACGCAGCTCGAGGGTGAACGTCTGCCTCCGTCGGCGGTCGAGAAGTCGGTGGCCATCGAGTACTCGATTTCCTGCGTCTCGACATTGTTGGTGATCAACGTGCCGTACAGGGCATTACCCAGAAGTGGGGAGTGGGTCCAGACGTTGGAGATGTCCGAAGGATCGAGGCTGAGTGGCTCCCTGCCCTGGATGGCCTGCAGGTGCCACCGGCGACAGGGTCGCCCAACGGGGCGTCGCTGCCTCCCGAAGTGCTTCGATTCTCGGGAGTGCCGCAGGAGGTGAGCACCAACGTTGCTGAACACACGGCGGCGACCGCCGTGGAGATGAGACGCCTGCGTCTGATCATCGGATTCCTATCGTAGGGCCAGGGGTGCGACGAAGTGGATGACGTGTGCTGCCGGAGGGTCCGGATCACATCGGATCCCGGTGCGGGCCGGCGAGCTGGCCGCCGTCGACGACGAGGGATGTGCCTGTGCAGTACGAGCTCTCGTCCGAAGCGAAGAACAGGACTGCATTTGCGATGTCCTCCGGTGTGCCGAATCGGGTGAGCGGTTGTTTCCGGATCGCCGATTCGAGCCGCGCCTTCACTGCTCCGGTGTGCTTGGCGGTCATCGGCGTCCGGATGAATCCGGGGTGGACCGAGTTGATGCGCACATTGTGGGGACCACCTTCGAAAGCCACCGTTCTGGTCAGGCCGGTGACCGCGAACTTCGATGCGGCGTACGACGTCATCCCTTCGACACCCACGAGCCCATCGATCGAGGAGATGTTGACGATGGACCCGCCACCGTGCGCGCCCATCACGGGCAGCGCGGCACGGGTGCCCATCCACACCGACGAGAGATTGAGATCGAGGATGGCTCGGTGCCCCTCGTAGACCTCGTCGACGATCTTGCCGACACCGCGTCCGCCGCCGGCGTTGTTGACGAGCACATCGAGCGGCGCGAAATGCTCGCTCGTCGTCGCCAGCAGGTGATCCCAGTCGTCCTGGTCGGTGACATCGGCGTGGACGAACAGGACGGCCGAGCCCAATTCGTCGGCAACACTCTTACCCAGTTGATCGTTGACGTCGGCGATGACGACACGTGCCCCCTCGTCGACGAACCGCCGTGCCGAGCCTCGCCGATGCCGCTGGCACCGCCCGTGACCACTGCAACCTTGCCTTCGAGCCTTTCGCTCACTTCCAACTCTCCTCATCTGTGGGTCCTACAGGTACTCGGATCTGCACGGTGCTCATGCCATGAACGACCCACCGTTGATCCGAACGACCTGACCGGTGACGAATGACCCTGCCCCCGAAGCGAGTTGAAGTACGGCCAACGCGATGTCGCGGGTGGTACCGACGACCCCGAGCGGCGATGCCGCGGCCATCATCTCGACATACGCTGCACGTTTGTCGTGGTCGACGGTGCCGTCGTTGTCGGTCCAGTGCTGGTCGGTCATTCCTGTTTCGACCCACCCCGGCGCGATGGAATTGACGCGGATACCGGCCGGGGCGAGTTCCAGTGCGAAGGTGCGGGTGGCCTGCACGACGGCACCCTTCGACATCGCGTAGGTGATCCGTCCGGGGCTTGTGCGGTCGATGATGCTCGACGTGAGGTTGATGATGCTTCCCCCGGGCCTCATGACCCGGCCCGCTGCCTGGCAGGCGTAGAACGTGCCGCCGACGTTGATCCGGAAAACCCGCTCGAGTTCGTCAGGGGTCACGTCGAGCGCGCTCCGCATGATCATGACCCCCGCGGCGTTGACGAGGATGTCGAGGTGCCCGTACTCCGCGACGGCGTCGTCGACCACGCGCGACACCGCTACGGGATCGGACACATCCAGGGTGCGCGTGGCGATCGGAGTTTCCTGCTCTTCGCTGCGTGCGCGCGTCTCTGCAAGACCCGCCTCGTTCACATCGGTGGCGACGACGCG
>BBEG01000271.1 GCA_001312645.1 Rhodococcus sp. JCM 9791 | reverse complement strand
CCCGGCCCCGCGCCGACCGGTATGTGTGTGCCGCCGAGCGCTCAGGTGTGGCGTCGCATCCCATCGTGGGAGTTCCACAAGGCGAACGTCGACCCGGGCCGGGCCCGCACGATCGTGCGGTGCGCGCAGCTCGCCGACCGTCTGGAGCGCCTGTGCAACGACTCCCCGGTCGAAGCCCAGCGGAAACTGCGGACGCTGCCGGGAATCGGGGTGTGGACAGCGGCCGAGGTCGCACAGCGAGCATTCGGCGACACCGACGCCCTGTCCGTGGGCGACTACCACCTTGCGAACGTGGTCGCTGGTCGCTGCTCGGCGGACCGCTCGACGACGACGGAATGGTCGAGTACCTCGAACCGCTCCGCCCGCATCGCTATCGCGCGGTCCGTCTGATTGCGGAATCCGGTGGGTACTCACGGGTCCCGAAACGCGGTCCACGCACCCCCATCACGGACCACCGTAGACGCTGATAGTGACGCGCCCGACGGAACTCGCTTCCGTGACGTGGCCGAACGTAGACTCCGACACATGCCCGCCAGCGATGCCCCGACCGGTCCGGTCAGTAAAATCCGGCCCGGTCCGGCCCGACTCGAGCATCTCCCCAGCTTCCTGCTGAGCCAAGCCGCGCTGCACATCCATCGCGTCGTGTTCGACCGGCTCGACGCTGCCGACGCCCGTGGTCACCACTACCGAGTGCTCGCCGCGCTCGACGAATACGGGCCGTCCAGTCAGATCGATCTGGGCCGTCGGTGCGCACTGGATCGAAGCGACGTGGTCTCCGTCCTCGACACACTCGTCGATCGGCATTTCGTCGAACGCGCTCCCGATCCGAACGACCGGCGCCGGAACATCATCAGCCTCACCCGTCGAGGACGGAACCGGCTGTTCGACCTCGAGCTCACAGTCACCGCGGTGCAGGACGTGGCGTTCGCGCCACTGGATGCGGACGAACGTGCGCAATTCGCCGCCATGCTGACCAAGCTTGTGGGGCATCACTCCCGTACCGACCGGTAACGGTACGGCCTTCGTGGTCGTAGGCTTGAACGGTGCCGACAACCGGAGATCCCGGAACACTGCCTACGAAAGGACCACGCGTGCAGGCCAAACCATGCCGGGAATCACGAGTCATCAAGACCAACAGGGTTTTTCCGAACGACGTCAACGATCACAACACGTTGTTCGGCGGGAAGCTGATGAGCGACATCGACATGACCGCATCGATCTCCGCGACTCGTCACAGCCGCGCTTCGGTGGTCACGGCATCGACGGATTCTGTGGCGTTCCTCGCACCCGTGAGTCCCTCCGACTCGGTATGCCTCGAATCATTCGTCACGTGGACCGGGCGCAGCTCGATGGAGGTGTTCGTGAAGGTGACCGCAGAAGACCTCCGCAGCGGTGATCGCCGGATCGCCGCGACCGCCTTCTTGACGTTCGTCGCGATCGACGACGCCGGCATGCCCACCCCGGTGCCTCAGGTACTGCCGGAGTCCGACGAGGAACTCCAGCTCAACAAGTCCGGCGACGAACGCGCCGAGACCCGTCGCGCGCACCGTCGGCAGAGTCAGAAGATGGCCGAATACCTCACCACGAGCCGCCCTGGTGATCGATCAGTCGGCGGTGATGTCGGCGAGCAACTCGTCGATACGACCACGTGCGCGCTCCACGACGCCACTTCCCGGCGCAACGTGAACGCGTCCCGCCTCGATCGCCGCGAGAGCGAACTCCGCAACTTCGCGGGGCGTGAGGACATTGCCTCCGCCCATACTGCGCATGGATCGCTGCGCACCGCCGACGGGTAGCGAGATGGCGCCGAGCGCAGCGGAGTTCACACCGAGCGCAGTGTCGACGAGGCCCGGACACAGCACCGTCGCACCCAGCCCGGGAGCGACCTCCTTCAGCTCGATATCGAGGGTTTCGGTCAAGCCGACGACCGCGTGCATCGTCGTGGTGTACGGCGTGCGCCCGGGCAGTGGCGCGAGACCGCCCGAAGACGCGGTGTTGAGGAAATGGCCCGTACCTCGCTCGAGGAACAGTGGCGCGAAAGCCGTGATTCCGTGGATCACACCGCGCACTTTGACGTCGATCATCCGCTGCCACGTCTGCGCGCTCTGTTCCCACAGCGGCGCCGCCGGGCACACTGTTCCCGCGTTGTTGCAGACGAGGTCGACCCGTCCGTACACCTCCATCGTCCGCTCGGCGAGCGCACGAACGGAGGGCTCGTCAGCGACATCCGCGAGCACGGCCGTGACCTCGCCTCCCTCGGCGCGCAGGGAGGATTCCGCTTCCGTCAGACCGTCGGACCGAATGTCGGAGATCACCACCGAGACACCTCGGGACACGAGGGCCTCCGCGAGGCCGTACCCGATCCCACTCGCTCCTCCTGTGATCACGGCGACTTGTCCTTGTTCGATGCGCATCAGGCTCCACCTTCTTCATCGATTTCGGCCTCGACCGGCTGCGGAGGTCGGCGACCTTGATTCACCAGCATCCAGAAGTATAGTTCTGAATATGGAGAATACTGTTCTTGGCAAGGTTGCTCTAGTCACCGGTGCCAGCCGAGGGGTCGGCGCAGCCGCAGCCCTCGCACTGGCCGATGCCGCTACGCGGTGGCTGCGCCGCTCGGTCCACCCGAGACAACCCTCGCCGCACCCCCGGCACCCTCGACGACATCGTCGACACCATCCGAGCACGAGGTGGCACAGCGATCGCCGTGCCGGTGGACCTGTCGGACCGCGAGCAGGTCGGCGCCATGGTCGAGCAGACCGTCGCCGAACTCGGGCGGCTCGATGTCCTCGTCAACAACGCCGGCGTCACCTTCGTCGCGACATCGATATCCCGCTGCGCCGACATGACCTCGTGATGGCGATCGACCTCGACGCCCCACTGATCGCGATCCGCCACGCCGTACCGCACCTGCGTGCAGCCGGCGAAGGCGCATCCTCAACGTGTCCTCACTGGCCGCACTGAAGCCGGTGCCCGGACTGATGTCCTACGGCATCGCCAAGGTAGGCTCGAGCGGATGACCGTCGACCTCGCCCGCCAGCTCGCAGTCGACAACATCGCCGCCAACTGCTTCCGCATCGACTCCCCGGTCGCATCCGAAGGCACTCTGGCCAACCTGCCGGACGTCGACCACAGCGACTTCGCACCGAGCTCCGAGGCCGCCGAGGGCATCCTCTGGATGCTCGATCAGCCCACCGACTACTCCGGACAGCTCGAGAGCATGACCCACCTCGCTCACCGTGAGGGGATCATGCCCACAGCGGCCTCTCGACCCCTGACCCCGATCGAAATGTTCACCGGCGTCCACGACGACCAGCCGAATGTGTTCGTGGACGGGTGACCCTCCGCATCCCTACAATGACCGTGCGATAAGGGATTTCATCACTTCGTTCGCGCCGGCGTAGATCCGCTGAACCCGTGCGTCCTCGTACATCCGCGCGATCAGGTACTCGCGCATGTACCGTAGCCGCCGTGCAGCTGCACGCACCGATCGATCACTTCGCACTGCTTGTCGGTGAGCCAGTACTTGACCATCGCGGCGTCGGACGCGTCCAGCGTGCCGTGGAGGTGCTTCTCGATGCAGTAGTCGAGGAACACCCGGCTGGTTCGCGCAATGGTCTGGCACTCGGCGAGTTCGAACGCGGTGTTCTGGAATTCGAACAGACTGTGCCCGAATGCTTCCCGCGCCTTCGTGTAGCGGACGGTCTCCTCCACCGCGCGTTCCATCGCACCCGCGGCCTGTGCGCCGATGATGAGTCGTTCCTGCACGAGTTGTGCCATGAGCTGACCGAATCCGAGACCTTCCGATTCGCCGAGCAGGTTCGACACCGGCACCCGGACGTCGACGAACGACAACTCCGAGGTGTCCGCCGCGTGCTGGCCCACTTTGTCGAGTACGCGGCCGACCTCGAAGCCGTCACAGTCACGAAGGTCGACGATCAGCAGGGACACGCCCTTGGCGCCTGCCTTCGGATCGGTTTTGACGGCGAGCACGATGACGTCGGCAGAGGAACCGTTGGTGATGAACGTCTTGCTGCCGTTGACCACGTAGTGGTCGCCGTCGCGGATCGCGCTGGTCTTGATCGCCTTGAGGTCGGACCCGGCGGTCGGCTCGGTCATACCGATCGCACCGAGGATCTCACCGGTAGCCATTCCCGGCAGCCACGTCGTCTTCTGTTCTTCGGTGCCGTATTCGAGGATGTAGTGCGCGACGATGCCGCTGTGCACCGAGACCCCGAATGCGAGGTCGCCGGAGTAGCCCTGGGCTTCGAACACCGCGAGATCGTGCGCGAATGTGCCTCCGCCACCGCCGTATTCCTCGGGTACCGAGCACAACAGCAGACCCAGCTTGCCTGCCTTCAACCACACCTCGCGGTCGATGCGGCGCTGCGCGTCCCACTTCTCGGCATGGCCCATGACCTCGCGCTCGAAGAAGTCGCTCGCGAGTTCGTGGACGGCGCCCACTTCGTCGTCGTACCACGAGGGAACGTGCTTGTTCATGATGAAAGTCCTCTTCTTCTAACGGAGTTCACGCTTGAGGAGCTTGCCGCTCTGGTTCCGCGGCAGCGTGTCGACGAATCGCACCGCCTTGGGCACCTTGAACGGAGCGAGGTTCTGCTTCACGTGGTCGATGAGCTCACGCTCGGTGGCGGACTGTCCGTCCTTGAGCACGACGACCGCGGTGACGGCCTCGATCCATTTTTCGTCCGGAGTGCCGATCACCGCGACCTCGGCGACCGCGCTGTGCAGATAGAGTGCATCTTCCACCTCGCGGGACGCCACCAGGATGCCCCCGGTGTTGATGACGTCCTTGATGCGATCCACAACCGTGATGTAGCCCTCGGTGTCGCGGGTGACGAGATCGCCGGAGTGGAACCAGCCGTCGCGGAACGCTTCCGCGGTGGCCTCGGCGTTCTCCCAGTAGCCGAGGCACAGCTGCGGTGACCGGTACAGGACCTCACCGGATTCGCCGTCGGGCACATCGTTGCCCTCGGCGTCGACCACGCGGGTCTCGACGAACAGGATCGCCTTCCCGCACGACGACGGACGGTCCTCGTGCTCTTCAGGTCGCAGTACGCACGCGAGCGGGCCGATCTCGGATTGGCCGAAGCAGTTGTAGAACGCCAGGTCCGGGTAGCGTTCGCGCAGCCGGTTCAGCACCGTGACGGGCATGATCGACGCACCGTATTGGGCCTTGCGCAGCGACGACAGATCTCGGGTCGCGAGATCGGGATGATTGGCGAGCGGCACCCACACGGTCGGCGCGAGGAACAGCGACCCGACGGACTCCTCCTCGACCATGCGCAGGATCGCCGGGATGTCGGGCGCAGGTAGCAGGCGGATCGTTGCGCCGATCGCAAGGTACGGGAGCATGAACACATGCATCGCCGCCGAATGGTACAGCGGCATGCAGATGAGCGGGTTGTCGTCGGCCGCGAGATCGAGCGCAACGATCGACGACGTGTACTCGAACACAAGAGCACGATGAGTCATCATGGCGCCCTTGGGCTTCGACGTAGTTCCCGAGGTATAGAGCAGCTGCACGAGATCGGTGTCGGCCACGTCGGCATCGACAGCGAGAACGTCACCGGCCGCGGCAATTGCGAGCAGCGAATCGTCGGCGTCGCGCAGAGCAAGGACGATGTCGGCCGGCACGTCCGAGCGCACCCGGTCGATGTTCTCGCGCAGTGCCGGATCGACGAGAATTGCCCGCGCACCCGACTGCCCGAGCAGGTAGACCAACTCGTCGCCGCGGAGCGCGTAGTTGATCGGCACGTGCACGAGCCTGCGCGCGCGACGGCGAGGTAACCGATCACGTAGGCGTCGGAGTTCGTGCCGTACGCAGCGACACGGTCTCCGGACGACAGCCCGAGCGACAGCAGGTGCGCGGCCGCGCGCGACACAGCGTCGTCGAGTTCCCGATACGTGACCGTGCGGTCGTCGAACCGCAATGCGACACGATCGGGGAAGCGTCCCGCAGAACGTCGGACGATGGCATCGACGGTGCTCGAACGAGGATCGGAGCTCATGTCGACGAGGTTATAGGACGTCCAACAACCGGTCCAGGCCTCGGAGTCGGAAGTCCGTCAACGGCCCTGCCACACCGGCGCCCGCTTCTCCACGAAGCGGTCATGCCTTCCTGCGCATCGCAGATCATCGCGTTCTGGGCCATGGTCTCGCCCATCTCCTCGTACGCCTGATCCTGAGGAAGATCGATCTGCCGGTAGAACGCCTCCTTGCCGATCTTCAATGTCGCGGGAGAGGACCCGACGACCTTCGAGGCGAGCTTCGTCGTCTCGGTCTCCAGCTCTTCCGGGTCGACGACGAAATTCACCAGCCCCCAGTCCGCGGCGGTCTGCGCGTCGATCGTTTCCCCGGTGAGCAGCATCTGCAGCGCGCGTTTGCGTCCGATCGCGCGACTCACCGCAACCATCGGTGTCGAGCAGAACAGGCCGATCTTCACCCCCGGCGTACCGAACACCGCCGTCGACGACGCCACCGCGAGATCGCACGCCGCCACCAGTTGGCATCCGGCCGCGACCGCCGTGCCCTGCACCGAGGCGATCACCGGCTGCGGGACCGACTGCACCGTCCGCATCATCTCGGTGCACGTATCGAAGACGGCCCGCTCCTCCTCGAGGGTGCGACCGATCATCTCCCGCAGATTGTGTCCGGCAGAGAACACCGGCCCCTCGGCCCGGATCACGATCACCCGAACTGCGGTTCGGCCGACAACGTCCTCAGCCCGAGTGTCACCTCGCGCATGGTTGCCACCGACAGCGGATTCCGCTGCTCCGGACGGTTGAGGGTGAGCACACCGATGGCGGTCGGTTCGTCGACCGCGATCAGCACGGACGCGGGCAGGGTCTCATCGGCAGAGCGGCCGTTCGCGTGGTGATCCGTCACAGCCCTTTCCTACACGACGCGAGCGGAGAAGAAGCTCACATCGCCCGGACCAGCTCGGCAACGCGAGGGGCGCACGCCCCAGCAATCCACGTAGCGGCGCGCTCCCCGCGACGAATCCGTGCCGGTCGTAGAAGTCGAACATCGCAGCCAGGCGTGCACGCGCGTCGTCGGTGAGGCCCTGCCCGTGCCGCTCCTCCCACTCGGCGACCGAGATGCGGCTCGCCTTCACGGGACGGACGGCCCGCTCACACAGCTGCCGGACACCGATCGTC
>BBEG01000270.1 GCA_001312645.1 Rhodococcus sp. JCM 9791 | reverse complement strand
CAGCCAGCACTCGATTCCACGTGTCCAATGTGCCATTTTCCGCTGGCCCACGGGTATCTGGAATCACTCCAGCAGCGTGAATCAAGACATCAAGTCCACCGAGATCTGCGACCGCGCTTTTGAACGCAACTTGCACCGATTCTTCACTCGAGACGTCACACTCTACGAATGATGCTCCCGACTCCTGCGCGATGGCGGCACCGGCATCGGCCGCTAGATCGATCGATACCACCCGCGCGCCGAGCTCCGGCAAGGCACGGACCAGTGCTTCACCCATCCCGCTTGCTCCGCCGGTCACGATGATGCGGCGATCGTTCAATGGCTTGAGCATATGTAAGTCCCTCTACTAGGCGGGTTTCCAGGACGCCGACCGCCGCCGGACGCCCCGATTCCACGCCGATGTCTCGATCGGTTGCATCAAACTTGATAGACGTGTGCTGCCTCACATGTTTCCCTGGGAGTGTTCACGATCACTTTGGCTCTGTCAAGCAAAAACCCGACTTCCGCACCGTCCGTGACCAGCGGCGCACATATCGGCGACCACACCGATTCCTGATATATCGGTGTGCCACACTCCATTTGACGGCTTTCATTGGGGTGCTAGCGTGTGCCGCAGCCAAGCAAACTTCGCGTGGCACACATAGGAGGCAGAAACCATGGGATTGCTCGACGGAAGAGTCGCATTCGTCACTGGTGCAGCACGTGGTCAGGGCCGCAGTCACGCCGTCACGCTGGCCAAGGAAGGCGCGTCGATTATCGCCATCGATATCAACGGCCCGGTCACTCCCGACAACGGCTACCCCGCTGCAACACCAGAAGACATGACCGAGACAGTACGATTGGTCGAGGCCACAAACCAACGCATCGTTCATAGACAAGCCGACGTTCGAGACAGTGCAGCTATCGAATCGGTTCTGGCCGAGGGCGTGGCCGAACTCGGTGGACGACTCGATGTTGTGGTCGCCAACGCCGGAATCAGCAATTGGAACCGGTTTTGGGAAATGTCGGACGATCAGTGGCAGGTCATGATCGACATCAACCTAACCGGAGTGTGGCGTACATTGAAGGCTGCCGTGCCGATCATGATCGATGCTGGCAACGGCGGTTCGTTGATCGCTATCAGTTCGTCGTCCGGAATCAAGTCTCTTCCCGCGCAGGCACACTACGCGGCAGCAAAGCACGGCGTCACTGGGCTAACGAAAACAGCAGCGATTGAATTGGGCGAATATGGAATTCGGGTCAACTCGATCCACCCGTGGTCTGTCGTCGGAGCAATGGGACAAGACACCACGATGGGCGCGATACTGGACAAACATCCAGAATATCGGGCATCTTTCGCCAGCATGCTGCCGGAGCTGAGGTCCGCTGACCCGCTCGATATCTCCAATGCCGTCGTCTGGCTCGCATCGGACCTCTCACGCGCTGTAACGGCTACGCAGTTGACGGTGGATATGGGAGCGACGAAGATGTAGCCGTCGTCTCTGTAGGCAGATCGAAACCGGACTCGGTGCAACAAGAGATGTATCCGTCATTACGCAACCCTGCAACGTGCCCGTCCATCCCGTTCATGCACATGAAGGCGGAATCGGTTCACAGTTCGAACATGTGAGATTCCGCCACGATCAGCTCGGCGAGCGGATGCAGACCGGCGACTGCTGTTTTGGAGGGGTCGGCGAATGGCGTCCCTCGCACGGGTCTCAAGTCAAAAGTGCCGTGGCCTGACACGTCGATAGATCCAGATACGAGTGTGGGCATCGCACTCACGACGAGGTTGCATTCTCAGGAAACACGTCGTTCGCCAGGTCCTTACTCCCCGCATCGACAGCGCACCACCCACCGCTGTCCTCGTCGGTCACCGATGTTCCCGCTCCTCGGAGATCCGGCAGAGATACCACCCGCCTCCGCACGAGTCGCTCAGGATTCCCCGGGCCGCGAGAATCGCCATGCATCCGCCATCGGTTGCCCGTAGTCATCCTGGTTGCCTCTTCATATCCTGTGTGCGATGACTCAAAAATAGCCACGCCACTGTGGCCGGGTATAAGTCGCCCGGCGACGGCGCCTCGGCTCCCGATCCGGGTCCTTATGCTTGCCACCATGCTCCGCCCACTGCCGGCCCGCAAGTTCAAGGGCTCGAATTCGTCGAGACAGAAGATCGCCTGTGGCTCATCGGGATCAGGCACAGCCGCGCCATCGACGACAGCAGACAGGTGCCCGGCACCAGCTTTCTTGGCCGCGTACTCGGGGTCCCGAGACCTCTTCCAGGTTCTCACTTTTGAAACGAGACACCCTCCTCCAGAGGAGCACGCGCAGAGTTTCGTGACTGATGTCGTCGACCACCCCTCAACGACCAGGAACTCGGCGAGCTTGCTCAGGCTCCAGGTCGAGAACGGTAGATCGTGCTCGACGGGGTGGACTTGGCGATCTTGAACACCGGTATGCCCTGGGCGAAGAGCATGATCATCTGAGCGCGCCTCAGGTCATCACTGATCCGGTGCCGCGGCGGATGATCCGTACCCGCCGCGCGTCTTCGTCGTCATCGATCTCTCGCACTCGTACTCGTTCTGCCATCGGACCAGGCTGACCGATACCGAGGCCGACACACCGCAAGGGGTCGACGTGCCGGCCAGAACGGAACAAAGGCTCGGGGGTGCGATACTTGCAGCCTCCCCGCCTGGCCGCCGCTCGGACGCACCGGATCGGTCCGCGCCCCCACAGCCCAAGAACTAGTCACCCTCGCGAAGAGCATCAGGGGGCAGGCATCGGCATCCATGCCCTCAACGAGAGCCCGGCAATACCCTCAGCGGCGACGCCGTCTACCACAACATACTGCGCACTTCCTGCAGTGCCTCGGCGAAAGCGCCACCGCGCTCCTCACCATCCGACGGAAGGCGCCCGACAGGATCACGCTGTGTCCCAGTCGAATCAGATCCCTCGCCAGGACCAACCATCCGTGCTGGGGCACCTCGAGCACAGGGCCACGAGAACATCAAGGGATACCGTTTCAGGGATCTCGTGACGCGGTTACGGTCTCTCCAAGCAAGAGCCTTATACGCCTGCAAGCTTTGCAATGACCGGGGCCATTTCTGCCGTTGCATTCTGCTGGAACGCAACGTAGCTGATTCCCCATCGCTCTCGCATCGCGAGAATATTCTCTGTAATTCGATCCACGCTGCCCACCTGGAAGTACGGCCCTGCGAGAACAACTTCCGGAGGAATCCCAAGACGACTGGCGATATCCGCAGCAACTGACTCTGCATTGTCGGTAATCTTCGCCCCGAAGACATGCATCTGCAACTCGAGTTCCCCGAAACGATCCCGCAGCATCCTTGATCCATCCCACCCGCTCGTCAACTAGTTCCTCTACAGCCGTGCCCAGAGAGCGTGAGTCGAACTTTCTGCCGACAACCTTCGGATTGATGCTGACGATATCGGCGTGTCGGGCAGCCAGGGTCAAAACCTTCTTCCCGCCCCCCCCGATCAAGATCGGGATCTTCGATGCAGGTTTCGGTACCGAATCAACCTCGGCAACGGAATAATGTTCACCCTGGAAGGAGAACGATGCTTCGCCCCAGAAGCCACGCATGATCTGCACCGCTTCCACCATTCGATCCAAGCGGATGCCTGCGCTTGCCTGAGGGATTCCGCCGATTGCGTAGTCTTCCTCGCTCCATCCCGCTCCTACACCCATCAAGAAGCGGCCGTCGGAGAGCAGATCAATCGTCGCGGCTTCCTTCGCCAGCATCACTGGGTTGCGGAGATCGACTGCCGCAACAAGCGGGCCGACCTCAATGGACTCGGTAGCGCACGCGGCAGCCATGATGGCGGGAACGGCCGCGAACTGATCGCCGAGATGGTCGGCAACCTGAAAGGTGGAGTAACCGAGGTCCTCAGCACATCGAGCTAGGTCAGCCCACTCACGCCCCGAGCTGGCCATCGTCCCCTTGGCGCCGAATCGGAACGTACGGCGTACTGCGTCGGCACTATCTTCCCGTGTTGAAACCATGCTATGCGCATCCAATCTCGGAATCATGTCGATTTCCATGTTCTGTCATACAAGTGGGAGAGCGAGCTCGCTATCAATGCCAGAGATCGAGGCTCCCCCGCTGACCAATCCGAAGGGCAAGTACCTCATGGCATTCTCGACGTCCACGGACTTCGTCCAAGCATGACGTCGAGACTTCGTGCAGCCACTCGTAAGCCGACGGGCAGACGAAGTCAATCGAACTGCGCCATAGCCCGAGTTGAGGCACGGACTCAGGGTGCAGATGCGGCGGACAGGCCAGACCCGGATCAGCCGTCGAATCCCTCCATGAAGAAGTGTGCCGTAGGGCATCTACTCGCACAAGTCATGACTCGGCAAACAGTGGGACGGAATTTCGGTGTCCGCCGAGTCCACGCTCGCATGACCCTCGGGACCGGTGCCGATCAGATCACCCTGCATATCTGATGACGAACACGTTACGCCCCGCGTCTCCGGATAAGTTGAGCCTAGCGGTGCGGAGCGATCCCGCTCGCGGCGTGGAGTTCCAGATCAACCCGCCATCTCGATCTCCACCGTGCCGCCGAACCCGACATCCCGGAGTACGCGGGAATTCGGACACGTCGGCCCTTGACGAATTTGATGCCTATTGTCACACTTCTCACGTATCGCGAATCGGCAGGAGTAGACACGTGGCCTTGAGTCTGGCGGAAGCAGCCCGTAGACACAGAATGACTTCGGTGATCGCTGATCTCACTGCGCTCGAACCGACACACACACGAGTCAGTGGCGATTGTCGGGACCTAGCAGCAAGCACTGCAGGATGAATCTCGACACGAGAAGGATCAAGGCGCACCTCATTACAGGCGGGCGCTACCACGACTTCGATTTCGTACGGTTGCGACTTCTCCAGAGTCTGCGTGTCCACCCAAGGATTCGCACGAAGGTTGGGCACGATTACAGCGATCTCGCGTCCTTGGCCGAAAGCGACTTCCTCATCACCTATACCTGTGACGTCCGCCCCACTCTGGAGCAACAGGACGCCTTAGCGAATTTCGTTGCCGCAGGTGGACGTTGGTTTGCATTGCACGCGACAAACGCCATCCTCGAGCGGGGGAGCATGGGATGAGCACTCCCCCCTTCTGGGTAAGGTGGCCAGCGTGCTCGGGAGTCGCTTCCTCTCCCATCCTCCTGTCGAACCCTATCGTGTCGAGATCGATACACCGGGGCATCCGTTGGTCCACGGAATCCAGCCCTTCTACACTACCGACGAACTCTACTTGTCGGAGCGGTTCGATGCGGATCAGCATACCGTGTTGATGTCGACTCAGTGGACAGGCGACACTGGTGAGGGCAAGTTCGAGCACCGCTTTTGGCCTCATAGTGAGGCGCGTCCTGTGATGTATCTGCGCCCATACGGCGCAGGCGAGGTGCTGTATCTGACCCTTGGGCACAGCCGTGGCCACTATGACATGCAGCCAGAGATCGATTACTGTCCTGACGTGCAATCGGGATCTTGGAATCTGCCTGAGTTCCTCGAGTTGACGCGTCGCGGGATACTATGGGCTGCAGACGAATTACCAGGGTAGGTCCAGGTATTTAAACTCTGAGGCAAGACCGGCACCGAGGACCGGTCCAATATTCCCACCGAGTCGCCACGGACCCCGTGCTTCGAGCCCGTATCGAGTTGGGCGGGTCTCAGCCTGTTCCACGGTGAGTTTGCCGGCCTTCTCACCGGGATTCTCGCCGTTGAGGACGCCGCCATCACGTGTGGCTGCGCCGCCCCTGATCAGCCAGGAGAGCCGGCCTCGCAGCTCAGGTACGCGCGAAGTCCGCCTGATACGCACGGACGCACACCCGAACCTCGATCACACACTGCCCGGTCCTGCCAAGTTCTGACCTGACGAATCCCGACAGTCCGGCGCCTTCGGTGCAGTCTCGATCGAAGCACAAGTATTTCGGGGTTGGCGAACTGTACAAACGAGTTCTTGCTGACCGTGAGTAACTCCAGTGGCATGTCCCCTGTGAGTAGGTCCGGGTTGTTCTAGAGTCCTGATTGCCCTGGTGAGGGCGAAGAAGGGACGATAGGAATCATGGCGGGACGCAAACGTCACTCGGCCGAGGACATCGTGCGCAAGCTGCGCCGGGCCGACGAGTTGGCCGCGGAAGGCAAGAACGGTGAGGAGATCGCCGCCGCGCTCGAGGTGTCGGCGGCGACGCTGTACAACTGGCGTCGCCAGTACGGCGGCATGGACGCCGATGCAGCGAAGGAGCTCAAGGAACTGCGGGAGCAGAACAGCCGGCTCAAGCGGCTGCTCGCCGATGCCGAGTTGGAGAAGGACGCGCTGAGGGAGATCGCCAAGGGAAAATACTGAGCCCGACCGCCAAACGCGCCGCGATCACCATGCTCACCAGCACCCTGCAGATGTCGGAGCGGTTCGCGTGCAAGGTCGTTGGGCTCTCCCGATCCGCCTACCGCCGACTGCCGTTGGCGCAGACACCCGATGACCCGGACGCCGACCTGCGCGCAGAGCTACGCAGATATTCCCGCAAGCATCCGCGGCACGGGTTCCGTCGGGCGTGGGCGTGGCTGCGCTACGACCAGGGCATCGAGGTGAACAAGAAAAAAGGTGCACCGCCTGTGGAAGGAAGAAGGGCTGCAGGTCCGGCGTGCCCCACGCCGAAAACGTGCCGGCCTGTCCTCGGCTCCGGTCGTCGATGCGGATGCTCCGAATATGGTGTGGGCATTGGACTTCCAGTTCGATTCGACCGTCGACGGCAAGACGGTGAAGATCGCGTCGATGGTCGACGAACATACCCGGATGTCGTTGTTGAACATCGTGGACCGTTCGATCACCGCCGGGCGGTTGATCGAGGGCTTGGAGAAGGCGTTCGCGATGTGGGGTGGGCCGCCGCTGGTGCTGCGCATGGACAATGGGCCGGAGTTCATCTCGGAAGCGCTGCGGGACTTCTGTGCTGGGTCGGTGGGGGTGTCCTACATTCCGCCGGGCACGCCGTGGAACAACGGGTTCATCGAGTCGTTCAACAACCGGCTGCGGGATGAGTGTCTGAACCGCAACTACTGGCCCACTCTGCTCGAGGCCCGGGTGGTGATCGAGGACTTCAAGGATGACCACAATCACCGACACCGTCATTCAGCGTTGGGTTACAAGACCCCCGCCGAGTACGCTGCCGGATGCACCCACCGGCACCAGCCGGTGGCGTGTGAGA
>BBEG01000269.1 GCA_001312645.1 Rhodococcus sp. JCM 9791 | reverse complement strand
ATCGCGGGCGGCGCGAACGCGGTGAACAGTGGGACGTGGACGGCGCCGCGGCGCCAGATGCCGAGCAGCGCGACGACCAGGTCTGCGGACTTGCCCATCAGGGTCGCGACATGATCACCCGGTTCCACACCGAGATCGGCGAGTGCGGTCGCGAATCGCGCCGACTGCTCGGACAGATCGCCGTATGTCAGGTCGGCCGATCCGAGATCGGCGTCGATCACCGTGAATGCCACCGCGTCGGCCGGGTGGTCGTCGCACAACAGGCGGGCAGCAGTGGCGTCGGCTGTGTCGTAGCGGTCCAGAAGTTCCTGCACACGGGTCGCTGTGTCGGCCATCGGTCCGTCCTTTCGTAGGGCATCGGTGTGGGGGCCGGGCCCACTCGACCCTGGCACGATCTATGATTCCTGTCACAGAAACCTCTCGATACCCCCGGAAAGGGGTGGCCGACCGTGTCTACCGCTGCCTCATCCCTGCTTCGCCCCCGAGACGGCGACGCACTGCGGAGCGAGCTGCGCCGAACCGCCTCTCACGCGCAAGTTCCCGTTGTCTTCGCAGGTGAGGTGAAGAGCGGGCACTTGCATCTCAGCGAGTTCCTCGGCACCCGGACGAACGGTCTGGCGGGAGTGGTCGTGCCGCCGCGCGCAGGTCTCGGCGGCCGCGCCCTCGACGAGGCACGTCCGGTGACCGTCGCCGACTACGGAAGCGCGTCGTCGATCACCCATCACTTCGACCGTCCGGTACTCGGTGAGGGGCTGCGCTCGATCCTGGCGGTGCCGGTCGTGGTCGGCGGTGCTGCCCGTGCGGTGCTGTACGGCGCGGTGCGCGAGCGAATCCGATTCGGAGATCGGGCCGTGAGCGCATTCGTTCACGCTGCGACCCGGCTGGCGAACGAGATCACGGTGCGCGACGAAGTGGACCGGCGGATCGCGATGCTCGGCTATCTCACCTCCGACACGACAGATCCGATCGCCACCACCGAAATGCGGGAGGTGCACGCGGAGTTGCGCACGCTGGCGCAGAACATCGACGATGCCGGGCTACAGCACAAGCTCAGAGCCCTGTCCGACCGTCTCGCGTCGGCACTCGTCGGGAAATCGCCGTCGGATACCGAGGTCACGCTCTCGACGCGAGAGACGGACGTCCTGTCCTACGTAGCGTTGGGCTGCACCAACGCCGAGATCGCCCGGCGCCTGGCGGTGGGATCCGAGACCGTCAAGAGCTACCTGCGCAGCACGATGAACAAACTCGATGTGCACTCCCGCCACGAAGCAGTCACCGTCGCGAGAAAGCTGGGTCTGCTGCCCTGAGGTCAGGCACCGTCCGACCGGTACTCGGGTGGCAGGGCCGCGAACATGTCGCGCGTGACGCCCACCGCGTTGTCCGAACTCCCACCGCGGACCACGAGTGTCGCGAAAGCGAGATCACCGCGGTAGCCGACGAACCACGAATGCGAGCCGCCCTCGACCTCGGCCTCACCCGTCTTGCCGTAGACGTCCCCCTGGTCGCGGATCCGGTCGGCGGTACCGCTCGTGATGACCAGGCGCATCATGCCGCGCAGTCCGTCGACCACCTCGGTGGCGATCGGGGGAGCCTCATCCTCCACAACCGTCTCCCGCCCCTGGATGAGATACGGGATCGGGGTATGCCCGCTCGACACCGTCGCCGCGGCGAGCGCCATCCCGAGCGGACTGACGACCACCCTGCCCTGCCCGAATCCGTCCTCGGTGCGCTCGACGAGATCCTCTGCGGGCGGAACGGATCCCGAGTCCGTCGGCATGCCCACCACGTCGTGACCGACACCGATACCGAACTGGGCGGCAGCGACGGTGAGCGCGTCAGGCTCCATCTCGGACGCGAGCTTGGCGAATGTCGTGTTGCACGAGCGCGCGAACGCAGTGGCCATCGAGACCGTGCCCAGCGCGAACTCGTTGTAGTTGGGAACGCTGCGCTCACCGATCGTGATGCGACCGGGGCACGGCACCATCGTCTCCGGGGTTGCGAGCCCGTTCGCGATCGCCGCACCCGAGGTGATGATCTTGAAAGTGGAGCCTGGTGGATACTGCCCCATCAGCGCGACCGGGCCGTCCTTGTCAGCCGCCTCGTTCTGTGCGACCGCGAGCACAGCACCCGTCGAGGCCTCGATGACGACCATCATCGCCTGCTCCGTACGGCCGTCCACCGCCGCTTGAGCAGCGACCTGGATCGGGCGGTCGAGGCTGATCGAGAACGACGGCACCGGTTGCGGCGCGGTCTCCGTGAGGACACCGGTTTCGACGCCGTACTGGTTGACGAGCACCACGCTCCAGCCGGCGGTGCCGTCGACCTGATCGATGACGGTCTTCTTGACCTGACCGATCAGATCCGGGGCGAAGGTCCGGTCGGTCGCGATCATGTCGGCCTGTTCGGTGACGACGACACCCGGAATCGACGACAGTGCGCCGGCGACGAGGTCGTAGTCATCCTGGCGAAGACGCACGACCGCGCGCGGCCCGTCGGCTGCGGTGACGGACTCGGCGATCGACTGGGCCGTCAGGGACTTGTCGAACTGCGAGAGTATGGTCGACAGCGACCGGGCGGCAGCCGGAATATCAGGCTCCGGGATGCGTCGAACGCGATGCCGTACACGATGCCCGGCACGAGTACGTCACTTCCTGCGTGCTCGTTGACCCGGGCCCGCGGCGCAGGATCGCTCCGCAAGTACATCGTCTGCCGATCACCGAGCTGCGGGTGCACGGCGGATTTGGACCAGCGCACCACCCAGTCCTCGCCGCTGCGACCCATGTGCAACTGACCGGTGTACTGCCACACCCGATCCCTGGGGAGTCGCCATTCGTAGCTGTAGTCGACGACGGCGGAGTCACCGTCGAGCCGGGCCCCCGTTGTCGTTGCCGTCAACGACTCCGCCTGCAGGCCGTCCCAGACCTCCACAAGCGAGGCCTCGGCGTCGTCCGGCCGGTCGGTGCGGGTGGCCGCCGCCGCAAAGTCCTGCTCGGCGAAGGAATTCAGGAACAGTTGGGCCGCCGGCTCCGGACCTGCCGCACGCGGTGTGCAGGCGGCGACGAGCCCGAGGAGCATCAGCATCGCCGTGACGGCTGCTGCGGATCTCCCCGCGACACGGCACGACGGAACGGATCGAGGTCTCATCGCCGCCATCGTAAGCGGTCGACACCCGAATCCGGCTCAGGCGCCGCGTCAGTCCAGGAGCACAGTGGAGAATGTCGCGACCTGGCGGAACCCTGCACGCGCGTAGGCGGCTCGGGCTCGGACGTTGAAACTGTTGACATACAGGCTCGGGAGACGACCGCTCGCGGTGACTGCGACAGCGACCGCGGCGGTGCCTGCGGTGCCGAGGCCCTGACCGCGTATCTCCGGGTCCACCCAGACACCTTGGATCTGTCCCACGGTCGACGACACCGATCCGACCTCGGCCTTGAACACGACCCGGCCGCGTTCGAATCGCGCCCACGCCCGTCCGGCAGCGATGAGGCTCGCGACTCGGCGCCGGTAGCTCGCTCCCCCGTCGCCGGACCGGGGATCGATTCCGACCTCCTCGATGAACATGGCGATCGCGGCGGGCAGATACCGGTCGAGTTCCTCCGGCCGGACGCGCCGCACACGTGAGTCGGGTTCGATGAGGGGTTCACGGTCGAGGACGAGCAGCGGTTGCTCCGCGCGCACTTCGCGCGGCGGACCCCACGTCGATTCGAGCAGTTCCCACATCGGGAGTGCGTACTCGGCGCGGCCCACCACCGAGGAGCACAGCCGTGGGCCGCGCATGGCCCGTTCGGCGAAAGCGTGGATGTCGTCCGGATCACCCAGGAGCGGAATCAGGTTCGCACCCGAGAAGCACAACGATTGGTCGGGGCCACCACGACTCCACATCTCGCCGCCGAAGGAACGGTGGTCGAGTCCGTACTCCTCCACACGCCCGGCGACCATGCACGATGCCACGGGGTCTCGGGCGAGCACCCGTTGCACCGCGACCGTGTCGCGGCCTCCCAGCGACCGGACACCAAGAAGCTTGAGCACTCGCTCACCACCCGTCGACAAGCCGATACGAAATCAGAGTGCCATGTGTCACGCCGTCGGGGAAATCGTGTCTCATTCCACGGGCCCGAGAGCACTACAGCGCCTCACACGACCCATCGGCATCAGGAGACGGACACGGTCGGCGATCCTGCTCCGGTGTCTTCCATCTCTTCCGCGATCCGCATCGCTTCTTCGATGAGTGTTTCGACGATCTGCGCCTCGGGCACGGTCTTGATCACCTTTCCCTTGACGAAGATCTGGCCCTTGCCGTTTCCGGAGGCGACGCGAGATCGGCCTCACGGGCCTCGCCGGGACCATTGACGACGCAGCCCATCACCGCGACACGCAGTGGGACCTCCATACCTTCGAGGCCCGCGGTAACTTCGTCGGCGAGCTTGTAGACGTCGACCTGGGCGCGACCGCACGACGGGCACGAAACGATCTCGAGTTTGCGCGGTCGTAGATTCAGCGACTGGAGGATCTGACTCCCGACCTTGATCTCCTCGGCGGGCGGGGCAGACAACGACACTCGAATCGTGTCGCCGATGCCTTGCGACAACAACGCACCGAACGCGACGGCCGACTTGATGGTGCCCTGGAATGCCGGGCCCGCCTCGGTGACACCGAGATGGAGCGGGTAGTCGGACTGCGCGGCCAGCTGCCGGTAGGCCTCGACCATGACGACGGGGTCGTTGTGCTTGACGGAGATCTTGATGTCGCCGAAGCCGTGTTCCTCGAACAGGCCCGCCTCCCACAACGCCGATTCTACGAGCGCCTCAGGAGTGGCCTTGCCGTACTTGGCCATGATGCGCGGGTCGAGGGAACCCGCGTTGACACCGATGCGGATCGGGATTCCCGCGTCGCCGGCTGCTTGGCAACCTCCTTGACGCGGCCGTCGAACTCCTTGATGTTGCCCGGGTTGACGCGGACCGCCGCGCAGCCGGCGTCGATCGCCGCAAAAATGTAGCGCGGCTGGAAGTGGATGTCGGCGATGACCGGGATCTGGCTCTTCTTCGCGATCGCGGACAGCGCGTCGGCGTCTTCCTGGCGCGGGCACGCGACACGGACCATGTCGCAGCCCGCGGCGGTGAGCTCTGCGATCTGCTGCAGGGTCGCGTTGATGTCGTGGGTCTTCGTGGTGCACATCGACTGCACCGAGATGGGATGGTCGCTTCCGACGCCCACGCCACCGACCACGAGCTGTCGCGTTTGACGTCGAGGCGCGAGGACGGCGGGGATCTCGGGCATGCCCAAGCCGACGGGGCTGGTCACAGTTCGCCTTCTTTCGTAGCTACTGCGCGATTCTACCGGCGCAGGTCAGAACAGCTGGATGGGGTTGATGATGTCTGCTGTGAGAGTGAGCACCATGAACGCACCGCCGATGACCACCGCGACATAGGTCAACGGCAGCAGCTTCATGTAGTCGACGGGCGCACCGATCGGCATGCCGCGCAGACCGCGGACCCAGTTGCGGATCTTCTCGTAGATCGCGACGGCCATGTGCCCGCCGTCGAGCGGAAGCAGGGGCACCAGGTTGAAGGCGCCGAGGAAGAAGTTCAGCTGCGCGAGCAGCAGGACGAACGACTCCCAAATTCCGCGTTCGGCGAACTGTCCACCGATGACGCTGGCGCCGACGACGCTCACGGGGGTGTCGATGGACCGTTCCCCGCCCGTCACCGCGGTCCACAGGTCGGCGACCTTGCTCGGCAACGACACCAAGGCTTCGGCGGTGCGCGCCGCGAGGAATCCGGTGAACTCGAAGGTGGCCGGCACCGCCGATAGCGGGGTGTACTCGAGGACGGTCGGCTCGCCGCCGACGCCGATCGCGCCGACTTCCTTCGACACGGGCTCTGCGTCCGGGTCGGTGCGGTCGAGGACCCAGCGCTGCACCGGCTGCACCGTGACGGGAACGGTGATGGTCTCGTCGCCGCGTTCGACGGTGAACTCAGCCGTACCCGTCAAGGACTGTGTCTCCGTGACCAGATCGCCGAAGGTTTCGACCGGGGTGCCGTCGACTGCCACGATCACATCGCCGACCTCGATGCCCGCCTGCTGAGCGGGACCAGTCCCCGAGCACTCGGCGGGCGTGTATTCCGGTGGCCCCGCCTGACTCGGCGCGGCACAGTCCAGCGCCCCGACCACAGCGCGGTTGTCGGTGTTGGGGAGCCCTCCGGTCACGGCCAGCCCGTAGACGAGCACGATGCCGAGCAGGAAGTTCATGGCGATACCGCCGGACATGACGACCAGGCGTTTCCACGTCTTCTGCTTGTACATCGCGCGGTCGTACTCGTCGGGCTCGAGCTCGTCGAGCGCGGTCATTCCGGCGATGTCGCAGAACCCGCCGGCGGGGATGGCCTTGAGTCCGTATTCGGTCTCGCCGCGGCGGAACGAGAACACTTTCGGTCCGAACCCGATGTAGTAGCGCCGGACCTTCATGCCGAGCTTCTGTGCGGTCCACATGTGACCGGCCTCGTGCAAGGCAATGGAGACGGCGATGCCGAGGGCGAAGAGCACGACGCCCAAAACGAACAGCATGTGTGGCCGATCCTCCTACTTGACGAGTGTGCGGGCCCGCTCACGGGCCCAGCTGTCGGCAGCGAGCACATCGTCAACGGTAGCGGGTTCGGCCGACCACTGATCGGCGTCGCTCAGCACCGACTCCACAGTACCGACGATTCGCGGGAACGAGAGCGCACCGCCGAGGAACGCCTCGGCGGCCACCTCGTTGGCCGCGTTGTACACCGCAGTCAGGCAACCGCCACCCCGTCCGGCCGCACGCGCGAGTTCGATAGCAGGAAACACGTCGTTGTCGACGGGCTCGAAATGCCATGTGGACGCCGTAGCGAAGTCGAGCGCCTCGGCGGCGTCCGGGACCCGGTTCGGCCATCCGAGGGCAAGTGCGATCGGCAGTTTCATCGACGGTGGCGACGCCTGCGCGAGGGTGGAACCATCGACGAACGTGACCATCGAGTGCACGATCGACTGCGGGTGCACAGTCACGTCGATGCGGTCGTAGTCGATCCCGAACAGCAGGTGGGTTTCGATCAGCTCGAGGCCCTTGTTGACGAGGGAGGCCGAGTTCAGCGTGTTCATCGGTCCCATCGACCACGTCGGGTGGGCGCCCGCCTGCTCCGGGGTCACCGAGTCGAGTTGCGCGGCCGTCCAGCCGCGGAACGGTCCGCCCG
>BBEG01000268.1 GCA_001312645.1 Rhodococcus sp. JCM 9791 | reverse complement strand
GGTGTACAGGCGGAGGGTGCGGCCGCGTGGCCCGGGTCGTTGCAGGCGGGCCACCCCGAACGAGCGCGGAACATGTCGACAGTCGCCGACGGTATTGCTGTGGGAATGCCTGGGTCCGTGCCGTTTCCGCTCGTGCAGGACCACGTCGACAGCGTCGTCACAGTCAGCGATGATGCCCTTGCCCGAGCGTTGGTGCTGTGCATGGAACGATCCAAACTCATCGTCGAGCCTGCGGGTGCTGCTGCGGTCGCTGCGCTGTCCACCGCGGGGCTGGAGTTCGACGGTCCGGTCGCCGCGATCCTCTCCGGCGGCAACATCGACCCCTTGGTTCTGACTCATGTGATCGGGCATGGGCTACGAGCAGGAGGTCGCTATCTCGCGGTGCGCGTGTCGATTCCGGATCGTCCGGGTGCGCTGGTCGGGCTGCTGAAAGTGGTCGGCGACTCCGATGCCAGCGTCGTCGACGTCGTGCATTCGCGCACGGCCGGGCAGCTCGCACTCGACGAAGTGCAGGTGGCTCTCACGATGGAAACCCGTGGTGCACAGCACCGTAGCGAGGTACTCGATGCGTTGCGCGATGCCGGTTACGTGGTGGAGATCGAATAGCGAGACATTCGCGCGGCGAAGTCGTCTGCCACGACCTGCGCGTCGCGCCCGCCCCGTACGATCACGCATGTGGACTTCGACTACGACCTCGCCGCCGATGATGCACTGATCGCCGCCGTGCTTCCCTTGCTTCGGGAGCTCGGCCCGCTCACGCTCGACGAGATAAGGGAGCGACTCGCATCGGGTGACGACGCCGACGCTCCGAACCTGGCCATCGATGAGCTGCCCGAGCATCCGATGCTGGCCTACCTCAGCGACGGCCGATACGCCGCATTCGACGCGCTCCTCGGAGGCCGTGTCCTGACGCATCGGCTCACCGAAGCCGAGGTGGCGTCCGCTGTGCTCCCCATCGACGACATCTACCCGCTGCTCGTGTTCGTGACCGGCGACGAGGACTACGACCTCATCGAGATCGACCGAGAATTCGACCGGCTCGAGGATCGTGGCATCACCGACCTCGCACCGTTCGGCAACGAGGCGCTCGTGTTTCCCCGGGGTGCTTTCGCCGAGTTGTCGCCCGGCGACCTCGTAGCCGCGACCGTGACGGAGACGGGATTGGTGATCGCACCGGCGACCGCCGAGGTCGACACCGTTCCCGAGTTGACTGCGTTGCTGGGGGAGGCTCTCGCGTCGGGCGACCCGGCGTACCTCGAAATGTCGGTGTTCGCAGCGATGGTCGAGGTGCCCACCTCGTTCACCGTTCCGTCCCTGCCGTTGTCGGAACAGATCGAGAAGGCGGGACTCGAGGTGTCCGGTGGTCTCGTGGCACCGCCCGGGTTCGATTTCGCAGGCTATCTTGCGCAGAGTGCAGTCGATTCCTATGCCGAGCAGGTCGGTGTACCGGTCGAGGCTGTGCCGGGGGTCGTCTTGTTCGCGTCGTTGGTCGACGCGATCAGTGCCGGGGACGACAACGATCTCGAGTCGCGGTTCTCGGAGGGCAAGTCCGGGCTGTTCGCGGTGTTGGCCGACCCCGATATCGCGCTGACGGTCCTCGATGAACTCCTCGAGCAGGCGATCGATCCGGAGTCGATCGAACGGGCGGCGTTGTGGATGAAGGACCACGGCCCGCGGAAGGTCGACGCGGCGGCGTTCTGGATTGCGGGTAAAGCCGCGGAGACCGCGGCTCGCGTCGATGACGCGGCGCGTCACTTCGAGCGTTCCACCGACCTGGATTCGGAGTTCGATCCGGCCCTCGAGGATCTCGCGCGATACGTCTCCGACCGCGGGGATGCGGTCCGCGCGCTGTCGTTGCTGGGCAGGTCGCTCGACGGTCCGGATCACCCGTTGTATTCGGTGTTGGAGACTTCCAGCCGGTCGAGCGCCCCGGTCTGGGCCGCAACGATCGGTGCTGGTGCGGGTCGGGTCGTAAGTACAAAGCGTGCCATCTCGCAAGGCCGAGTACACGCTGGAAGACCGCGCGCCCTGGCTGTACTACAAGGCATGCCTGCAAATGTCGCAGGTCTCGTGGCGGGACCATCGCTTCGCGCTTGCGGAGGCGCGCAGCGGCTACGTCGACAACGATGACGATCTGTTCGAGGCGTTGTCCGATCCGCTGCTCGACGACGTGATGCTCGGTGAGGGCGGAGGGCTGGCCGAGTTCGCGGAGGTGCGTGGACACTTGCTGCCCGACGACGAACGCGATCTTCTTGCGCAGTGGCTGCCGGTGGAGCGGTCGGTGCACGAGGTCGAGGCTGTCCGAGTAGGGGAGGGGCTGACGCTGCGCGACGTGCGAACGGGCGAGCGGCGCGACCTGACCGCGCCCGAGGTGGGCGAGGACGTCCCCGTCGGCGGACTGTTGTGTGCGCGGGTCGTTCCGGTGGCGGGCACCTGGCGGATTCTGGGGGCTGCCACACCGGTCACCCAGGAGCAGAGCGACGCGATCGTTCGGTTGTTCGGTGACGGCGAGCGGGCCGACGAGTACGCCGGTGTCGAGCTCGTGGAGTTGCTGACCGATCCGGCGTTGTCTGTGCAGGCAACGGACGGATAACAGCGGGTATCTCCAGTCACACTGATCCCACTCGTCACACAACTAGAACGTGTTCCTAAATATATGTGATATCAAGTAGCGGAACCCATGCTCGTGATCGGCATCACAAGTACGGTTGGGGTCGTTCGAAGACGGATGTGGGGGTTGCGTATGTCGGTAGACCCGTCTGCTGTCATCGTGGCAGTGGCCACGGCAGCGAGTGCGCTCGTGCAGGGAGCGGACATGCCAGCAGAGATACAAGATCAGGTGACGGCGGCGATCGAGTCGTTCGAGGCGGGGGCCCGGACACAGACAAGCAGGTCGAGGACTTCGTCGCGTCATTACCCGAGCAGGTGCAGGGACAGGCCGAGCAGATGGTGGCCGACACCACCGAGTCGGTCGCGACGGCCATCGAACCGCACCTGCCGGAGGAGGCACTCGAAGCGCTCCGCCCACCGGGGCTCGCACCCGAATCAGGGATCGCACCGGCAACTCCCGCGCCGCGGCCGAGCGCGTTCGGGATCGCACCGGTGCCCCAAGCTCCGGTACTCGGCCCGCAACCCACCGCGACGATCGGTGGCGTCACCCTTCCGTCGATCCCGGCGATCCTGCCCGGCACGGGCCTGGCGCCCATCGGTGCGATCGCGGTGTTCGCTCCGTGGCTGCGCAAGGCCGGTGAAATCTGCGACGGAATCACTGCGCCGGTCCTCGCGGCCCTGTACTCGGCAGAGAACGGTTTCCGTTTCGGAGCCACTGCGCCCGTGTCGCCGGTCGGCGCAAAGGGTCCGGGGCAGTTCATGCCCGGCACGTGGCGCGAGTACGGAAAGGACGCCGACGGCGACGGCAAGGTCGACATCCTCGGTATCGCCGACCCCGTCATGGCGTCCGGCAACCTGCTGTGCGACAACTACAAGCAGATCGACGACTGGAAGAACCGCGGACTCGTCCAAGGCAACACGTTGGATCTGACGATCGCGGCGTACAACGCGGGTGCGGGTGCGGTCCGGCGGTCGGGTGGTATGCCGTCCGGGTCACCCGACTACGAGAACCAGACCAAGCCGTATGTCGCGAAGATCCGCGCCACCGAAGCAGCGTTCTCCCGGCTGCTGTCGCCGTTCTTCGGTCTCGGTCTCGGTGGTGCGAGCGACGTCGGAAACCGGGTCGTCGACCTCGCGTTCAAGTTCCTGGGTCTGCCCTATGTCTGGGGAGGCGGCAACATCAACGGGCCGTCCGGCGGCGGTTTCGATTGCTCGGGTCTGACGTCGTACGCGGTGCACGCCGCGACCGGCATCACTCTGCCCCGCACCTCGGAAACCCAGTGGCATGTGGGCACAGAGATCCCGCTCGAACTGGCCCAGCCGGGCGATCTGCTGTTCGGCAACTGGCAGGCCGGCGGACCCGGTCACGTCGCGATCTACATCGGCGGCGGCCAGATGGTGCATGCACCGACGACAGGCGACGTGGTGCGTGTCGGCACGGTCTTCCCCGACATGAAGGCGCGTCGGATCATCTGACGCGGTGGGAGCGCAGCGAGGCCCGGCCGGAAAATCCGGCCGGGCCTCGCTGCGCGTACGTCGGAATCAGCCGTGGTACGGCTCTGCGGAAACCAGCGTCACCTTCATCGTCTTGCCGTTGGGCAGCGCGTACTCGCGTGTCTCGCCGACCTTGGCCTCGATGAGGCCTTGCCGAGCGGTGAGCTGGGCGAGTAGGTCTCGAGATCGCTGTTGCGTGCACCTTCTTCGCGGGTCGCGATGAGGAACGTCTCCTTGTCGGATTCGTCGCCGTCGTAGTACACGGTGACGACCGAGCCGGGCAGTGCGACACCGGACTGCGTGGGTGCGACACCGACCTTCGCGGCGCTGAGCAACTCCTGCAGCTGACGGATACGTGCTTCCTGCTGACCCTGGTCTTCGCGGGCGGCGTGGTAACCCCCGTTTTCCTTGAGGTCACCTTCTTCGCGCCGCTCGTTGATCTCGGCCGCGATGACGGGACGATTGGCGATGAGCTGGTCCAGTTCCACCTTGAGGCGGTCATGGGACTCCTGCGTCAGCCAGGTCACCTGGGTCTCGGTCATCATCGATCACTTCCTTCGGGTTGGAGCCCCCGGCTCCGCGGACAAGTCGTGCATACGCAACGACCACAACAGCACGACCCTCGTCGTTCCCCCCTGAAATGTGGTGAACGGGGTCGTACTGTTTCTAATGCAGCAATACACGGCCCCAATGGGTGGAACCGTGTATCTGCATATTCTAGCACCAGATTCCGGTTACCCGCGGAAGTCGCAGCGTAACGGCACTGTGATCAGGGTGCGCGCAGGTATTCCGGAACATTGAAGCTGCAACCGTACCCGTCGCCCATGCCGGGGCGCTGTGATGTCTTGACGGTCGAATCCAGTACCACCGTCGATGTGTCCGACGCCGGGACGAGGATTTCACGCCGGCCGGTTTCGCTACCGTCCCGCGATCGGGCACGGACGATGCACACAGCTTCCTGCGAAGGGTCCTGGCGCGTGACCGACAGCTTGATGTCGAGGGTGTCGTCGTCGACGACGTCGAACGCGACCACTTCGTATTCGATCTCTGCGGGCCCGAACTGCTGGTACATCACGAGTCCGAGACCGATGCCCGCGATGATGCCGAGGGCCGTGAACCCCCACTTCTTGCCGCGAGTCGTCCGTTTCTTCGACGGATATGTCGCGGTGCGGCGGGGTTCTTCTGTGGTGTCGGTCATCGGTTTCTTTCGTGCCGGGGCCGAAGTTCGGGTGCTCCCGTGGGGCCACGGCTGACGGAGGAGTTGTCAGGTGGAACTATAGGGGAGGGATCCGAACGGCCCGCACCGGCGGTAGCTGTCCGGTCCCGAGATGTACACGACGGTGAGGTGGAGGAAACACGTGAGCGGACTACGGCTCATGGCCGTGCATGCCCATCCCGATGACGAGTCGAGCAAGGGTGCCGCCACTACGGCCCGCTACGCGGCGGAGGGGAACGACGTGCTCGTCGTGACTCTCACGGGTGGCGAACGAGGAGACATCCTCAATCCTGCGATGGACGTACCCGGTATCCGGGATCGTATGCCCGAGGTTCGTCGGGAGGAGATGGCGGAGGCGGCCCGCCACCTCGGCGTGCAGCATCGCTGGCTCGGTTTCATCGATTCCGGTCTTCCGGAGGGCGATCCCAAGCCGCCGCTGCCCGAAGGGTGCTTCGCGGTCGTGCCGCTCGACGAGCCCACGCGCAAGCTCGTCGAGGTCATCCGGGAGTTCCGTCCCCACGTCATGACCACGTATGACGAGAACGGCGGCTACCCGCACCCCGATCACATCCGGTGCCACGAGGTGTCGATGGCTGCGTACGAGGCGGCGGCCGATCCGAACTACCACCCCGAGCTCGGCGAGCCGTGGGAAGTGCAGAAGGTCTACTACTCGCACGGCTTCATCCGTAAGCGCATCGAACTGTTCCGCGACGAGTACGAACGCCGCGGCGAACCGTTCCCGATGGAGGAGTGGCTCAGCCGCTGGCGCACCGAGCAGGGCGATCTCATGGCACGGGTCACCACCCAGATAACCTGTGGTGACTACTTCCCGAATCGCGACGACGCGCTTCGGGCACATGCCACTCAGATCGATCCGAACGGGTCGTTCTTCGCGGTTCCGCTGGACATCCAGCAGAAGGTGTGGCCGACCGAGGAGTTCGAGTTGGCAAAAACCCGCGTCACCACGAAGATCCCCGAGTCGGATCTGTTCGCGGGTATCGAGGACGGACAGGTGAGATGACGTTAGGCACGCTGGCAATCGAGGTTCTTGCGCAGGAACCCGCCGGCCCCGAGTTCGGTAAGGCGTCGCCGCTCGGACTGGCCATTGTGCTGGTGCTGCTCGTCGCCATCGCTCTGCTCGTCTGGAACATGAACAAGCGCCTGGGCAATCTCCCCGAGACCTTCGATTCGGACAGTCCCGAGGCCGACCAGGCGGCAGACGAAGGCACCGACCGCGGCGCCACCACGGTGAACGTCGAGGAGTCTCCTGCCGAGACGGGCGAGACGGAGACGAACGGCCGGCACACCACACCCGGAAAGAACTGACCGCACGTAGCGTGGGGGAATGGCGAACCGGCTTGCCGAATCCCTCAGCCCGTATCTGCGTCAGCACGCAGACAACCCCGTGCACTGGCAGGAATGGGGCGACTCCGCGCTCGCCGAGGCCCGCGGCCGGGACGTGCCGATCCTCCTGTCCGTCGGCTACGCCGCGTGTCACTGGTGCCATGTCATGGCGCATGAATCGTTCGAGGACGATGCGACCGCTGCCTGATGAACGCGCATTTCGTGTGCATCAAGGTCGATCGGGAGGAACGCCCCGACATCGACGCCGTGTACATGAACGCCACCGTCGCCATGACGGGGCAGGGCGGGTGGCCCATGACCTGCTTCCTCACACCCGACGGAGAACCTTTCTACTGCGGCACGTACTACCCGAACGCGCCGCGCGGTGGGATGCCGTCGTTCACTCAGTTGCTGGGCGCGATCACCGACACCTGGCGTAATCGTCGCGCTGACGTCGCCAAGCCGCGGCCGCGATCGTCACCGAGTTGACGCGCAGCAGCGGCGGGCTTCCCCCGGGGACCCGCACGGTCGACCCGGCGCTGCTCGACGAGGC
>BBEG01000267.1 GCA_001312645.1 Rhodococcus sp. JCM 9791 | reverse complement strand
TCCGAGGAACGCAAGCTCCTCGGTTTTCTTCCACTCGGACAGTGTGGCGTCGGTGTCCTTGTACGAGGTCGATTTCTGTTCGGTGGTGTACCGGCGTTGCCGGTCGGCGAGGGTCTTGTTCCACACGACGCGCACGCAGCCGAACGTGCGGCGCAGCAGCGCCGACTGTTCGGGGTCCGGGTAGGCCCGGACCTTGTACGCGGTCCTCATCTCCTCATGACAACAGAAGGGTCCGACATGTCGAACGCCATTCCTGCCTGCCGTGAACGACGGGGCATCCAGGCGAGGTCCCGGTGAACGTGCTCCTCTGCGCAATTGCGGCGTGGGTACTCGTGCGCAGTTTCCACGAGTCGAAGCCCCGCGGCCCGCGACGCCCCATCGACTGGGCGGGCGCCGCCACGCTCGCAGTGGGGGCAGCATTGGTGATCCTGGGGTTACTCGAGGGCGGCCAGGCGTGGGCGTGGACGTCGACGGCGAGCATTGCGATCTTCTCGGCCGGTGTGGTGCTGCTCGTCCTGTTCGTGTGGATCGAGACCCGCGTAGCCGAACCGATCCTGCCGGTCTGGGTGCTGACCCTCAGGGTCCTGATCACCACCAGCGCGGTCTCGTGCCTGGTCGGTGCTGTGGTGTTGGGCCTGACGTCGTACGTGCCGTCGTTCGTGCAGGCTCGCTGGGCACGACCGCCCTGGTCGCCGGGTTCACCTTGGCAGCGATGACACTCGGCTGGCCGATAGCAGCCTCCCAATCGGGACGCTTGTACCTGCGCCTCGGGTTCCGCACCACCGGCCTCATCGGGGCGGTCCCCCTCCTGACCGGCACGGCCCTCCTGACACAGACCGGACCGGATTCGACGCCGTGGCAGGTCGCGGGGTGCTGTGTCGTCATCGGGCTGGGCATGGGCCTGATCGCCAGTCCGTCGCTCATCGCCGCCCAGTCCAGCGTGGAATGGTCGGAGCGTGGCGTCGTGACCGGAGCGAACGCATTCGCCCGTTCGGTCGGCAGCGCTGTGGGCGTTGCGGTGTTCGGTGCTCTCGCGAACGCCGCGCTGTCTCGCTCCGGTGTGGCCGACGGGGCGACGCCGGATGCCGGTCAGCTTGCGTCGTCCGTCGCCCCCGTGTTCACGGCCGTTCTGGTGTGTGCGCTCGTACTCTCGGCCTGCGTCGCACTGATACCGCACCGGCCGGGCCCGGAACGCCGACACAGCTGAAACCCCACCCCGCTGAATCGGATCAGGTTTCCCTGGCGTGCCGGGGACATGACGAATCAGGACGAACACGACCCGCGGCAACAGGCGCGCCCACCCCCATCGAGACAACTCCGCGACCGTGTCGTGATCGTAACGGAACCGCTTGTTTCGTTCTGCCGCATGATGGGGCACCATCTCTCCAGTGAGGACCAGACGCGGCGACAACAGATCCACCGACGACATCACGTACATCCCCCTCGGCTCGTCCGGCCAGGCGTCGAACGAACTGCGGAATGCCACGGCTATGCAGGACACGACCGACTACGAATCACTGCGTGCGGCAATGGACGCGGAGTACTACTGGCGCGGCGTCAAGGAGACGTTCCAGATCGCAGACGATTCGTTCACCGTGGTCTCCAGGGAGACGCGTGATCGCCTCGACATCTCCGCGGCCGTGATGGCGCGCGCATCCCACTGGGTCAGCACGATCGAACTGGCCGCCGAGGGAGCACACCTGTACGGGGCTCTCGTGGCCTACACACAGGGTGTCGGCGACAGCTACTCGGCGATCGAGACGTGGGCACGCACCACCAAGAACGCTCTGCGTCCGTGATACGCGAACATCCGTTCGGGCATACCTGCGGCGGGCTCGCGCCCGCAACGAGGTACTACTGCTGCGACTGGTCGGCCGGCAGCTTTTCGAGTGCCGCATCGATGGAATCGAGTGCGAGGAGAGCGGTTTGATAGGTTGCCGCATTGGCGTGCTCGACGGCGACGAGGTTACCGGCCTTCACGGCGGGCAGTTCCTTCCACAGCGGTGAGTCGAACAGTTCCTGCAGCGCCGGAGTGACGGAGCCATCCGCTTCGACGCCGTAGACGATCACGTCGGCGTCGCCGAGATTCTCCGGCAACTGCTCGAACGAGAGGTACTCACCGTGGGTGATCGCGGGGTCGGACGACTCACCGGGGAAGTCGAAGCCCAAGTCGTCGAACAGGTTCGAGGTGTAGGACGACTTGTACTCGCGCATGTACTCACCGGGGTTCGTGCCACACTCGCTGCACACACCCGCAAACCTCAGGTCGCCGAGGGTACCGGCGTACTTATCGGCGAGTTCCGCAGCGCGCGCGTCGTACTCGTCCTTGAACTCGCCGTACGAGTCACTCACGTTCGCAGCATCGGCGAACTGCTCGCCGAGTTGACGCCATTCACCCGGAATGCTGGGGCCGAGGAACACCACCGGCGCAAGCGCTTCCAGCGTGGCCATGTCGAGCTGCTCCTGAACCATCGCGGGAACGCCCATGATGATGAGGTCGGGCTCGGCCATGGTGATGGCCTCGTAATTGAGGTCGGCGACCGACATGTCGGGAGCGACCTTCGGCAGCTCTTCGTATGCAGCGAGAGTTTCCTCGTCCATGTTCTCGGTCTCGCGGGTCCACTCGCACACTGCAGCGAGCTCGGCGCCCGCCTGAATCAGAGGGAGCACCGCGTAGCCGCAGGCGACGATGCGCTGCGGGTCGGCCGGGATCTCGATGGAACCATTCTGCGCCTCGAACGTCCGAGTCTCCGCGGAAGCCGCCGTGTCGGCATCCGCGGCAGCCCCATCGACACTGTCGCCGTCGCTCGAGCATCCCACCAGCCCGACGGTCAACAAGACCGCCGCGCCGAGCACTGCGGCGCTGCGCGCCCGGCTCCGTTCCAGAACCCGCATCGTATGTCTCCCACATATCCTTCGCCGGGGTGCATTGTCCCGGTCACGATTGGTTAGGCTAACCGTAAAGGGTTGCCCAGCCAAGCGCCCCGTTCATCCGATTTCGACCGAAATTTCGACGACCCGACTCGCCTTGTCCCGCGACATGATTCGAAACGCTAGCAAAGGTAAGGCTAACCGTATATCTTCGTCATCGGTCGTGCGCAGCCGCCGCGGCCGATGAGCCGCAACCGAAAGGCGTGAGCATGCGAGTACCGGTCGCCGTCGCCACCGCAACCGACCGGGCCGGACGGGCCACACCACCTCCGTTCGTGCTGTCCCGTCCTCACGGCACCGTGCTCGCCCACGGTGTTCACGACCGCTTCGACTCCGCCGCCGACGCCGCCTCCGCACTGCGCACCGGACGGGTTCGCGCCGTGGTCGGAGCACTGCCCTTCGCCCCCGACCACCCGGCAGCACTCACCGCGCCGGAGGTCCTCGACCACACCGCCACCGCGTACGTGACAGAAACCCCTGCGCTGCCGATGATCCGGGTATCCGGAGTCATACCGCCCGAGGACGAGCACGTCGACCGGGTGTCCACAGCGTTGGGCCTGCTCCGCGCCGAGGACAACGCGCTGGAGAAAGTCGTTCTCGCCCGCGCTCTCGTCCTCGAGGCCGAGAGCCGCATCGATCCCGGAGCACTTCTCGCCGCTCTGGTTTCCCACGACACCGTGGGAAACGGCTTCTCCGTCGATCTCAGCGCGGCCGGCGCACAGTGTCCGGACGTCGCCTGGTAGGGGCAAGCCCCGAGGTGCTCATCCGCCGCCGTGGCGACCTCGTCACCGCGCACCCGCTCGCCGGTTCTGCGCCCCGAAATTCGGACCCCGAGCTCGACCGCGCCACCGCCGAGGAACTTCGCGCATCGGCCAAGAACTTGCGTGAACACGCCCACGTGATCGATTCCCTGCGGGCATCGCTCGAGCCGCTGTGCTCGGAACTGGACATTCCGAATCACCCTTCCCTCACCAGCACTCGGCAGCTATGGCATCTGGGCACGCCGGTGTCGGGCAGACTTCGCGACCCGTCGGTGACCGCCCTCGACCTGGCACTTGCCGTCCATCCCACACCCGCGATCTGCGGTACCCCCACCGAGTCCGCCCGCGATCTGATTCACGAACTCGAAGGAGACCGCGGCTTCTATGCGGGCGCGCTCGGCTGGTGCGACGGCAACGGCGACGGCGAATGGATGGTCACCATCCGTTGCGCGGTCCTCGAACCCGACGGAACGACACTGACCGCCCACGCGGGCGGAGGTATCGTCGCCGCGTCCGATCCGACCGACGAATTGGCCGAGACCACAGTCAAGTTCGGGACCGTACTCGATGCCTTCGGAGTTCGGCGATGAGCGCGCCGGTCACCCTCGTCGTCGGCGCAGCCCAGGGCATCGGACGGGCAACAGCCCTGACACTCGCATCCTCAGGACATCGCGTCGTCCTCGCCGATCGTGATCTCGACGGAGTGCACGAGACGGCAGCAATGCTGAACGACCCTGCTCCCTCGTACCGACTCGACATCCGTGACCGCGAGGCCGTGGACACCGTGATCGCCGACATCGAACGCACCCACGGCCCGATCGACGGCCTCGCCCACGTCGCCGGTGTGTTCTCCGTCGCCTCGATCCTCGACTGCGATCCGGACGAATGGCAACGCATCCACGACATCAACGTCACCGGACTCGTCTCGGTACTGCGGGCTGTCGGACGTGCGATGCGCGACCGCAGATCCGGGTCGATCGTGGTGGTCGGCTCGAACTCTGCGGGTGTGCCCCGCATGGGTATGGGAGCCTACGGATCGTCGAAGGCAGCCGCGACGATGCTCGTGCGGATTCTCGGCCTCGAACTCGCGCAGTACGGGATCCGCGCCAACATCGTCGCGCCCGGTTCCACCGACACCGCGATGCAGCGGACGCTGTGGGCCGACCCCGACGACAACGATGGAGCCTCGGCGCGATCGCGGGCGACCTCGCGCAGTTCAAGGTCGGGATTCCGTTGGGACGCATCGCAGACCCCGTCGATATCGCCGACTCGATCGAGTTCCTGCTCTCACCGCGTGCACGGCACATCACCATGCAGACCCTGTACGTCGACGGCGGTGCCACACTGAGAGCATGATCCGCCGCTGAAGTACCCGTGAGGATTCATCTCACACGGCGACGGGTTGTTCGACTCGGGCAGCGAGTGCCGCGTACCGGCCGCCGAGCGCGACAAGCGTGTCGTGGCTACCTCGTTCGGCGATTCTGCCTGATCGAGTACGACGATCTCATCGGCGTCGCGGACCGTCGAGAGGCGGTGCGCGATGGTGATCGTCGTACGGCCGTGTCGCGCCGTGTCGATCGCCTGCTGCACCAGGCGTTCGGTTTCGTTGTCCAATGCGCTGGTGGCCTCGTCGAGCACCAGGATCCGCGGGTCGCGCAGCAACGTCCGCGCAATGGCGAGCCGCTGCTTCTCACCACCGGAGAAGCGGTGGCCCCGTGCTCCGACGACGGTGTCGTAACCCTCGGGCAGCGACACGATCAGGTCGTGGATACGCGCGGCGCGGGCGGCGTCCTCGATTTCCACGTCGGTCGCGTCGGCCTTCGCGTAGCGCAGATTCTCACGCACCGTCGCGTGGAGAAGGTAGGTCTCCTGCGAGACCACACCGACGAGCGCGGCGACATCGGCGAGCGACATGTCGCGCAGGTCTACACCATCGATCGTGACGCGCCCCGATGTCGGATCGTACAACCGCGCGACGAGACCGCCGAGTGTGGTTTTGCCCGAACCGGTCTCGCCGACGAGGGCAATCTGAGCACCGGCAGGCACGTCGAGGGTGACGTCGTCGAGTGCGAGGCGGTGCGCGCCGTCGTACCGGAAGTCGACGTTCTCGAATCGCACTGCACCCGCGACCCGTTCGCGGTCGACGTGGACCGGTCTCTCCGGGTCGTCGATCTCGACGGTGAGGTCCAGGTATTCGAAGATCCGGCTGAACAGCGCGAGCGAACTGGTGACGGTGATTCCGACGTCGAGCAGGCTCATCAGCGGCCGGAACAGGGTCGCCTGCAGGCCGGTGAAGGCGACGAGGGTACCGATCGTCATGCCGCCGGAGGTAGCGGGCAGGCCGGCGACGAGATAGAGCACCGCGGGGATCGCGGAGAAGACGATGTTCATGGTGGCCATGCGCCAGCGTCCGGACAGCTGCGCGTGCAGTTCGAGATCGGCGAGCTCGTCGGAGGTCTGCGCGAACTTACCGGACAGTGCGGGCCCGGTGCCGAGAGTCTTGACGAGCAGCACTCCGCTGACGGACAGCCCCTCTTCGATCTGCGTTTGCATATCGGCCATGCGGCGCTGCTGGCGAGCGGTGATCACGCGTCGCATCATCGCGACACGGCGCGTGAGCCAGATGGCAGGCGGCAGCACGATCAGCGACAGTAGCGCCAGTCGCCAGCTGAGGATCGTCATCGCGACGGCGGTACCGACCACGGTGGTGACGTTGGAGGCGATGGACGTCGCCGTGGAGGTCACCACCGACTGCATTCCACCGATGTCGTTGGTCAGCCGCGACTGGATCTCACCACCGCGAGTCCGGGTGAAGAAGCTCAACGACTGCCGTTGCAGGTGCGAGAACACGCGAGTTCGCAGATCGTGCATGATCCGCTGCCCGACGGTCGTGGAAATCCACGTCTGAGCGACGCCGAGCAGGGAGCTGACGACGGTGACGGCGAGCATGCCGCCCACCACCCACAGCAGCAGGCTCACGTTCTGGTGCGGGATCGCGTCGTCGATGACGGCGCGGACGAGGAAGGGGTTCGCGAGCGAGATGACCGACGACGCGACGATGAGCGCAACGACGACGGTGATCTGCCAGCGGTAGGGGGCGAACAGGGCGCCGATGCGCCGCAGGCTGACGGGTGATTCCTTCAGCTGTTCGATGTCTTTGGGGTCGACCTTGGATCCGCGGCCTCTGCCGCCGCCCTGGCCGGGTGGGGGCTGCATCATGTGCGCACCACCTCGATTCATGATTCGTTCGTACTTAGTGAGGTTGCCTCATTAAGAGGTAACAGTCAACTGAGGTATGGTGAACGTCATGTCGGACTCCCCCGCCACACTCCGCGACCTTCTCATGGCCACCACCCGTACGCTGCGAAAACGGTGGCACGAGAGAATCCGGCCCTGGGAGCTGTCCCCGCACGAACACCGGGCGCTGCGGGTGATCGGCAACGCAGACGAACCGGCCCGGTTGGGGGTCGTCGCGAAGTCGCTGCGCATCGTGCCGCGGTCGGTCACGGAAGTCTCGACCGGCTCG
>BBEG01000266.1 GCA_001312645.1 Rhodococcus sp. JCM 9791 | reverse complement strand
CCCGCGTGGTGGACGCCCTATCCGATGCCCCCGCCCTCGCAGCGCTCGATCCCGTCCCCGACACACGGTTCCTCACCGCCGACGGCAAGGGCGGACGAGCGACCGGCGGCCTGTTCTCACTCGACGGAGTTCATCCCACCACCGTCGGCTACGGAATCCTCGCGCAAGAGGTCATGACGATCATGGCGAGCGCAGGAGTCGAGTTCCGTCACCCGAACGGCGAGGTACGCACCGACTCGACGGTGGATTTCGAACGCCTCCTCCGTCAGGACACGCTCGTACAGAGTCCGCCGCAGAACATCGACAGTGCGCTGTCGATTCTCGGGTGGGCGGACGAGGTGCTCGACCTGTTCCGACGACTCCTCCACCGTGGTGTGTGAGTCACCCGAAAGGTTCTCGAAGTTTTTTTCGTCTGTCGTGTCGATCGGCGTCTGCGTTGTTCGACGTGTAGACATCAGGGACCGAAAGGCGGTCCACGGGATTCACAGAACGAGGGAGTTCTCATGAAGTACATGCTGATCATGCGCGCCACCGACGCCGCCATCGAAGCGTCCAAGAACATGGATTTCGACGAGATCATCAACGCGATGGGTCAGTACAACGAATCGCTCATCAAGGCCGGCGTCCTGCTTGCCGGCGAGGGGCTCGCCGAGGCGGAGGAGGGGTTCGTCGTCGATTTCGACTCCGAGACACCGCTCGTCACCGATGGTCCCTACGGCGAGACGAAGGAACTGTTCAACGGCTTCTGGATCATCCAGACCTCCACCAAGGAGGAAGCCGCCGAGTGGGCGAAGCGGTGCCCCCTCGGACCGGGCAGCAAGCTCGAGGTGCGTCGTGTGCACGAGAACGAGGATTTCGACCAGGACAACGAGTACATCCAGAAGGAACAGGTCTGGCGTGAGGAACTCGGCACCGAGCGCCCGGTCGTCGGCTGAGTGATGGCCGGCTGAGTGATGACGGACGAGGCGACACTTCGCGCGCGACGCGCGGTGGACGCGGTGTGGCGGATCGAATCGGCGAAGATCGTCGCGACCCTCACCCGCAAGGTCGGGGATCTCGATTTCGCCGAGGATCTCGCGGGGCAGGCTCTGCTCGAAGCGGTCGAGCAGTGGCCTGCCGCGGGAGTTCCCCGGAACCCGGCCGCGTGGTTGACCTCCGTCGCCACCCGCCGCGCCATCGACACGTGGCGACGACAGGAACGCCTCGACGCGCGACACGCGCACATGGCGCGGGAACTCGAGAACGATGCGTCGCACTTCGACGATCCCTCGTGGGATCCCGACCGCATCGACGACGACGTCCTGCGCCTGATGTTCATGACGTGCCATCCGGTGCTGGGGCGGAAAGCGCAAGTGGCGTTGACGCTTCGTCTCGTCGGCGGTTTGACGACCGGAGAGATCGGCCGCGCATTCCTGACGCCGATGTCGACGGTGCAGCAGCGCATCGTCCGAGCAAAGAAGACACTCACGGCCGCGAAGGCCGTGTTCGAGGTGCCGGGTCGCGACGAATTCGCGACCAGGCTCTCGGCAGTGCTCGGTGTGCTGTATCTGGTGTTCAACGAGGGTTATGCGGCCAGCTCGGGAGACGAGTGGCTGCGTCCTGATATCAGTGCGGAGGCGTTGCGGATCGCGAGGATCCTCGCCGAACTCGTCCCGAACGAGCCGGAGGCGCACGGGCTGGTCGCGCTCATGGAGCTCACCGCATCGCGGTTCCCCGCACGAACCACGCCGTCGGGGGAACCGATCCTTCTGGCCGACCAGGACCGCACCAAGTGGGACCGCGGGCAGATCACCCGCGGTCTCGCGGCATTGGACCGCGCTGATGCGATCGGTCGTGGTCGCGGACCATACGGTCTCCAGGCCGCGATCGCGGAATGCCACGCGCGCGCAGCAGAATTTTCGGACACCGATTGGAAACGGATCGTGCTGCTGTACGAGGCGCTGCAGCGTCTGGCACCGTCGCCGGTGGTGGATCTCAACCATGCGGCAGCAGTCTCGATGGCGTACGGGCCGGGGCCCGCGCTCGAGTATGTCGACAAGATAGTTGCGTCAGGGAAGCTCGCTGGATATCACCTGCTTCCGAGCGTGAGAGGGGATCTTCTCGCACAGCTGGGGAGGAATGAGGAGGCCCGGGCCGAACTGCGCGCGGCGGCCGAGGCAACAGGGAACGAGCGCGAACGCGCCGTCCTCCTGGCGAAGGTGGATGAACTGGACCTGAGGTCGCTCGGGGCAGGGTAGCCAGGTGCAGGTAGCTCTAGGTGAGGGTGACGATGTGTTCGTGCCCCGCGACTGCGGCCTGAAGCTTCTTGCGCGAGAGTGTGCGCGGCCCACATCCGCAGCCGGCGGGAAGCTCGTCGTCTTCGAACTGGGTGGCTTCGACGGTGTCGACGAACTTGTCGTCGAGTGAGTCGTTGCACGATTGTTGGCTTCGCGGTCGCGGGAGCCGTGGCCGCCCGGTCCGACTCCGCACACCACCACCGGGCCTTCCTCCGTCTTGTAGACGGCGGCGACCGTGTGGCTCTTGGGGCATCGCACTTTCAGGACAGCGTGATCGCTGCGTTGTCGCCCGAGGTCCTTGATGGCCTGGAGTGCCTTTCGTCGTCGTTCGGTGGGTGGCGTCTCAGCGATGTTCATCGCTCCATTCCACCGCAGATACGCGAATTCCACCACGGTTCCGTCGAACCAATCGTGATCGATATTCGGACGTAACCGACGATCTTCCTATTGTGCTGGCGCAGTGCTTCTTTCGACATCAATCACTTCCTGAGCCCGTCGAGGAGCAAGGTGAGGCCGGCGCCGAGGAGCCAGACGTCCTTCGCGAGCGCGGTGCCGTCCTGGGTGGGCTTCGGAGAACCGTCTTCGTGCATTCCGGGTGTTCGCCAGTACATCGTCATCATGCCGCCGCCGAACGCCGTCAGGGCCGCGCCGGCGAGGAACGGCGGCACGATCGGAGTCAGCAGAGCCGCGCCGATTCCCATCTCGGACGTACTCAGAAAAGTTCCGAACGTCCTGGCGTCCATCTTCTTGAACGCCGGAAAGGCATTTCCGGCCATGCCCTGCAGGGCGGTTGCGTTCTCGACCGGGAGGTTCCGTTTACCCAGACCCGAGTTGAGGATGAAGGCTCCCGTCGCAACGCGGAGCGGAATGTGGTGCAGTCGCACGAGGTACCTCTTTCGAACCGATGAGAGCGTCGCGTCGATCAGTCGATGACGGCATGCTGGTTCGGGCCAATCGCCAGTGGTCCGGGCCGGGCAGCTGGAACAGGATCCTCCCCACATCTTGCTGGACACCATCGCTGTTTTCGCACGTCGCACTCACGGTGTGAGTGCCTTCGCTGACGTCTGTGAACTCGATGCGCCGTACGTGACCGTATTCATGTCGAGACTCCTCGTCCCCGCACTCAGGATCGAGGCCCTGCACGTGTAGGGCCAATCCCTGTCGGGGGACTGGTGATAATTGAACCGGACCTGCACCGAATCCTCTTTGGTGAAGACCGCCCAGCTCACCGTCGTTTCGATATCTGCCGACGCCGCCGGCGCCAAACTCGTCAGTACTACCAGCGGCGCTGCGAGAGCAATCGCTGCGCGCCGGACTCTTCGCCCATCCATTCGTCTTACCTCCGAACACGGCTCAGGTTCCGACCCGATTTCCATGATGGGCGGTGTCGTGGGAGGCGGGTGTTGCAAACCGTGGCGTTTGTAAGGGACCCGTAACACACGGTCGACGCGGTGTCCTCGCTGTGATGCCGAGCGTCACGAAAGCGCAACGCCGACCAGGCGGATTCCGATGCGCTGCGCCCGACAGGCCGTCAGGGAAGCGTGAGCGGGCCGATGGCGACGTGGTTGCACGCGACGAGAGTCAGGTGCATGACCAAGAGTCCGCCGGCGATCTTCGCGGCCGTGATCAGCCAGCCACGAGGGTTGTCGTCGACGGTCGGCGGCGCTTCCGTCTGGACCACTGCTGCCGGCGGCCCCGAACTGGTGGCGAGGTGCGTATGGGCGGTCCACTGTTCGCCGTCCCACCAGCGGATAAGTCGTGCGGTCTCGGGGTCGGAATACCAGCCGGGCGGCGGGGTGATCATGAGCTCCTGGATCCTTTCGTCCGATAATTATCCGGACTGGATCCGGCGGCGTTACACCGAAGAATTGAGGTGTGCGTCACTCCCTGAGCGGGCCGTCCGGACCCTTGACAACGTACAACCATTTGGTTGTATATTGGGGTCGTGAACGGAGCTGACGAGGACCGGGCCGACGCCCTGTTCCATGCTCTTGCCGACCGGACGCGACGCGACATCATGCGCCGGGTGCTGGCGGGGGAGAGCTCGGTTTCCGCACTCGCGGCGAACTACGAGATGAGTTTCGCCGCGGTTCAGAAGCACGTTGCCGTGCTGGAGAAGGCAGGGCTGCTGACCAAGCGACGCAGTGGTCGCGAGCAGTTGGCGAGCGGCGACGTGGAGGCGGTGCGATCGGTGGCGTCCATGCTCACCGAGCTCGAACAAGTGTGGCGTGGCCGCATCGCGCGCATCGACGAACTCATCGCATCCGACTCGACCAAGGAGGGCTGAACTATGCCTGTTACTGACGTCAAGCAAGATCTCGACAACCTGACCCTGACCATCACCGCAGACTTCGCCGCACCCGTGGAGCGCGTATGGCAGGTCTACGCCGACCCGCGTCAGCTGGAGAAGATCTGGGGCCCGCCCGGATACCCCGCGACCGTGGTCGACCACAACCTCAGGCCTGGTGGTCGGACGACCTACTACATGACCGGCCCTGAGGGCGAGAAATACGCCGGATACTGGCAGGTCGCGGCAGTCGACCAGCACGGAGCTTCTCGTTCGCCGACGGATTCGCCGACGAGGATTTCAATCCGGCACCGGAACTGCCGGTGTCCGAGAACGTCTACACCTTCGTCGAACACGACGGTGGCACCCGGGCGACGTACGTGAGCACTTTCGAATCGGCCGATGCATTGCAGAAGGTGCTGGACATGGGTGTGGTCGAGGGGGCCACGTCGCGATCGGCCAGATCGACGACCTTCTCGCTTCCTCATAGCGGCACGCGAGTGGAGGCGGTCGGGCCATCAGCCGGGTGGCACGGCCGCCTTCACCGACTCGATCAGCTCGTAGGCGATGCGGGTCGCGTCATCGGACGATCCGTTCTCGATCGCGCGGACCAGATCCCGATGGGCATCGCCGATGCCGGGCCTCGGGGAATGTGGAGGCGTGCATCAGCGGGGCGTTCAGCACTTCGGCCACCGCGGCATGGAGGCGAGCGAGTAGCGGATTTCCGCTGGCGTGGACGACCGCACGGTGAAAGTCGGTGTCGGCCTTGGTGTATGCGTTGAGATCGCCGGCCTCGTGCGCACGTGTGCGTGCATCGAGTGCCGCTGACATTGCCGCGCGCGCTTCGGGCGTGGAGTGTTGGGCGGCCAGCCGCGCACTGATGGCCTCGAGTCCCGCTCGCGTATCCAGAACGTGGTCGAGCGCGGTGGAATAGTCGTCGCGGACGAGCACTCCGGTGATCTCGTTGGTTGCGCGGACGTAGGTGCCGTCCCCTACCCGGGGTTCGAGCAGGCCCGTGATGGTCAGTCCACGCAGCGCTTCGCGCACCGTGCCCCGGGGGTGCCTCGACGGCCTGCCGTGTGGGCAGTGGTCGCGGGTATGGGAACCGGTGCCTCACGTGTCGTCGCGTTGTCGCTGATCGGTCTTCGCGGGCGAACTCAGTACGAGACGACTCAGCTGTCCGGCATGGCACAGTCCGTCGGCTATCTCCTCGCCTCGGCCGGTCCGATCGGTGCGGGCTACCTCGCCGAAGGCACCGGCGGGTGGACGGTGCCGCTCCTCCTCATCGTTCTCCTCGCGACAGTCCAGATCGCCGTCGCAGTACCGGCGGCCGGGGTCGTGAGAAGCCGACTGCCGTGTGAGTGTTGTGGCGCGTCAGGGGACGAACACTTCGGTCGATACCGGGAGGCTGGGGCGGTCGGTCCGCAGAGTGAGCTGAACCCGTCCCGGACCCGTATTCACAAGCACATTCATCGGCCGGGTGCTCGTGTGGCTCGCGGGAATGAACTGATTCACCGAGCCGCTCCGGCCGGTGTCGAGGTTCTGCCAATCGACGATTGCGGTGACGTCGCAGGCCAGGATGGTCGGCGCCCACTCACCCAGCGGTGAGAAGCCCTGCGAGATGCGCAGGTCGACGGCATGGGTGGCCCCGGGAAAAGTGGAGTAGTGGTAGAGCGGGCCGTCGAACGCGGTCCCGGAGGCAATCATCACGCCTGCGCAGATGCCGTTCCCCAACGTCAACACCGGGGCCATCCCGACGTCTGTCATGGCGCAGGATCGGGGGCCGACATTCGACCATCCGAGCTGACATGGATCGGCGGCACCGGCCACGCCCGGTGCCGCAACGAACATCGCAGTGCCCAGGAACCCGGCAGCAGCAGCTGAAGTAATGCGATGTGAAATTTTCATGTCCAGAACATCGTGCGGAGAACAGAATTCATTACATCAACAGCGGCCTGCTCGCGTCGCGAACGAATTCCTGTCGGTGGACGCACCTATGGTCGACCACCGACAGACCGACGGCCCACAGATCAGGAGGCAGCGATGGGGACATGGGGTTTCGGACCGTTCGAGAACGATGGAGCAGGCGACCTGCTCGCGTCGCTTCGGGCGGGCGACTTCGACATCGACCAGTACAGCACTCATGTCGACGACGGGTACCTGGAAGCGGACGATGCCCAAGCCGCCGTTGCAGTGGCCGAGGTCCTCGCCGTGGCACACGGGCTCCGGCCGGCATGCTCGCAGCTCGACGGTATCGACGCCGCTGCGTTCGCTCGATCGTTGACGCCGGATCACCGCGCGTGGATTCTCGAGACACTTGCGCGCACGATCGCCGGCAGCGACACGTCGGAGCTTCACGAACTGTGGGCAGAGAACGGTCCGGAGGACCTCGAGATGTGGCGGTTGCCGATTGCGACCAGGGTGGAAGGTCTCGGATCGCTCAGCTGATCGCGTTCGATTACCCGTGCAGGGTGCACGAACCGATCCCAGATCTCGGACCAGGGTGCGACCATTGGCGATCGCAGCGGGCGCTGGATGCAGTGCTGCGTTCGGTTCGGTTCGGACTGACACCCGAGTACGGCTGTCGGTGGCGCATGGCACGGTTGGTCCATGTTCGAGATGACCGCCGCAGCAGCCCGGCGCACCGCCGTTGCCG
>BBEG01000265.1 GCA_001312645.1 Rhodococcus sp. JCM 9791 | reverse complement strand
CTGCGCACCCCGCTCGTCGACGACGAGACCGGCGACACGACCCACCCGACGCTGTCGCCGGACGGGACCAGGCTCGCGTACCTGCACGAAGAGCTGAGCGATCCGGACACACCGCCGCGGATCACCCTGCGTGTACTCGACATCCTCGACGGAATCACCACCGTCGAAGCACGCGACTGGGATCGTCGACCCACCTCGATCGCGTGGCTGCCTGACGATGCAGGTCTCATCGTGACCGCCGACGAGAACGGCCGCGCGCCGATCTTCGTGTTGTGGTTCGGAACCGATCGCCCCGAGAAGCTCACCGGCGACGACGCCGCATACACCGACGTGTCCGTCGCCCCCGACGGCTCCGCGCTGTATGCGCTGCGCGCGTCGTACGAGGCGCCGCCCCATCCCGTCCGTGTCGCGCTGACCGCCCCGATGCCGGAACGGTGACACCGCTCCGGCACCCGCGGCGCTACCGGTTCTACCCGGACATCTCGTCGACATCGTCGCCACGGCCGACGACGGGACTCGCGTGCGCGGCTGGCTTGCCCTCCCGGACACCGCTACAGCAGATACCCCGGCGCCGCTGCTGCTGTGGATCCACGGCGGGCCGCTCAGCAGCTGGAACACATGGTCGTGGCGGTGGAACCCGTGGCTGCTGGTCGCGCGCGGCTACGCCGTGATGCTGCCCGACCCGGCGCTCTCGACCGGATATGGCGACGACTTCATTCGCCGCGGATGGGGCCGATGGGGCAAGGAGCCTACACCGATCTCATGGCGATCACCGACGCCGTAGAGGCCCGCGCCGACATCGACGCCGAGCGCACCGCCGCGATGGGTGGATCCTTCGGTGGCTACATGGCAAATTGGGCGGCGGGGCACACCGACCGCTTCCGGGCGATCGTGACGCACGCGAGCCTGTGGGCCCTGGATCAGTTCGTACCGACCACCGACGTCGCGTGGTACTGGCAGCGCGAGATGACCCCCGAGATGGCCGTCGAGAACTCACCGCACCTGTTCGTCGCCGACATCGTCACGCCGATGCTCGTCATCCACGGAGACAAGGACTACCGTGTCCCGATCGGGGAAGCGCTGCGCCTCTGGTACGAGCTGCTCAACGAATCAGGTCTGCCCGCCGAGGACGACGGAACCACAGTCCATCGTTTCCTGTACTTCCCGAGTGAGAACCATTGGGTGCTCAACCCGCAACACGCCAAAGTCTGGTACCAGGCAGTCGAGGCGTTCCTGTCCGAACACGTTCTCGGCACTCCGATCGAACTTCCGGAGATCCTCGGGTGAGTCGGGGAGGCATTCCCGGGCCGTGTCCTGGTGATTTGGGTCATCCGCTTACGATTGTCGGGTGACCAGTGCGCCAGAGAACTCGCAGAATCCTGCCGATGCCCTTCCCAAGAGCTGGGACCCCAGCGCAGTAGAAGGCGATCTGTATCAGGCTGGGTCGACGCCGGGTATTTCGAGGCCGACCCGGCGAGCGACAAGCCCGGGTACTCGATCGTGTTGCCGCCCCCGAATGTCACCGGCAGCCTGCACATGGGCCACGCGCTCGACCACACCCTGATGGATGCGCTCACACGCCGTAAGCGTATGCAGGGCTTCGAAGTGCTGTGGCTGCCCGGCATGGATCACGCCGGCATCGCGACGCAGACCGTCGTCGAGAAGCAACTCGCCGCCGACGGAAAGAAGAAGGAAGACTTCGGTCGCGAGCTGTTCATCGACAAGGTGTGGGACTGGAAGCGCGAGTCCGGCGGCACCATCCAGGGGCAGATGCGGCGCATCGGCGACGGCGTCGACTGGTCTCGCGACCGCTTCACCATGGACGACGGCCTGTCCCGCGCTGTCCAGACCATCTTCAAGCGGATGTACGACGACGGCCTGATCTACCGCGCCGAGCGGCTCGTGAACTGGTCGCCCGTGCTGCAGACCGCGATCTCCGACATCGAGGTCAAGTTCGAAGAGGTCGAGGGCGAACTCGTCTCCCTGCGCTACGGCTCCCTCGAGGACGACGAACCTCACGTCATCGTCGCGACCACCCGAGTCGAGACGATGCTCGGCGACACCGCCGTCGCGGTTCATCCCGATGACGAGCGCTACAAGCACCTCCTGGGCACGACCCTGGAGCATCCGATCACCGGCCGGCAGATCCCTGTCATCGCCGACGAGTACGTCGACCCCGAATTCGGCACCGGCGCCGTGAAGATCACCCCGGCGCACGACCCCAATGACTTCGAGATGGGCCTGCGCCACAACCTGCCGATGCCCACGATCATGGACAAGACCGGCAGGATTGCCGACTCGGGCACCCGATTCGACGGTATGGACCGCTTCGAGGCCCGCGTCAAGATCCGCGAGGAGCTTGCCGAGCAGGGCCGCGTCGTGGCCGAGAAGCGCCCCTACCTGCACAGCGTCGGACACTCGGAACGCTCCGGCGAGACCATCGAGCCGCGACTGTCGATGCAGTGGTGGGTCAAGGTCGACACCCTCGCCAAGCGGCCGGTGACGCCGTGCGCGGCGGCGACATGGTGATCCACCCGAAGAGCCAGGAGCCACGCTGGTTCGACTGGATCGACAACATGCACGACTGGTGCATCTCTCGTCAGCTGTGGTGGGGTCACCGCATCCCCATCTGGTACGGGCCCGACGGCGAGGTCGCCTGCTTCGGTCCCGACGAGACCGCCCCCGAGGGTTGGGAGCAGGACCCCGACGTGCTCGACACCTGGTTCTCCTCCGGGTTGTGGCCGTTCTCCACCATGGGTTGGCCGGCGAAGACCCCCGAGCTCGACAAGTTCTATCCCACCAGCGTTCTCGTCACCGGTTACGACATCCTGTTCTTCTGGGTCGCCCGCATGATGATGTTCGGTACCTACGTCTCCGGCGACGAGGCACTCGACGGCGGTGAGGCCGGAACGGTTCCGTTCAAGGACCTGTTCCTGCATGGCCTCGTCCGCGACCAGTTCGGCAAGAAGATGTCGAAGTCGCGCGGCAACGGAATCGACCCCCTCGACTGGGTCGACCGCTTCGGCGCCGACGCCCTGCGCTTCACACTTGCGCGCGGCGCGAACCCCGGCAGCGACCTCGCCGTCGGTGAAGACCACGCCCAGTCGTCGCGGAACTTCGCGAACAAGCTGTTCAACGCTACGAAGTTTGCGCTCATGAACGGCGCGGTCATCGGGGAACTGCTGCCCGCGACGCCCTCACCGACGCTGACCGCTGGATCCTCGACCGGCTCGAGCAGGTGCGCGCCGAGGTCGACGAGGCATTCGACCGCTACGAGTTCTCCAAGGCGTGCGAGGCGCTCTACCACTTCGCGTGGGACGAGGTGTGCGACTGGTATCTCGAGCTCGCGAAGGTGCAGCTCGCCGAGGGCAGCGCATACGTCGACGGCACCAAGACCGTCCTCGGGACCGTTCTCGATGCACTGCTGCGCCTGCTGCACCCGGTGATCCCGTTCGTCACCGAGACCTTGTGGAAGGTGTTGACCGGTGGTGAGTCCCTGGTGATCGCCGAGTGGCCGGCGGCATCCGGTGTCGCGGCCGACGCCGATTCCTCGCGCCGTATCGAGGATCTGCAGAAGCTCACCACCGAGATCCGCCGATTCCGCAGCGACCAGGGACTCAAGCCGTCGCAGAAGGTCGCGGCACGTCTCGTGAGTATCGACTCGGCGGACCTCGAAGCCCAGGTTCCGGCTGTGCAGGCGCTCGCCCGGCTCACCCCTCCCGAGGACGGATTCGACGCGTCCGCCTCGATCGAGGTGCGCCTCAGTCGCGCCACTGTCACCGTCGAGCTCGACACTTCGGCACGATCGACATCGGCGCGGAGATCGCGCGTCTGCGCAAGGACCTCACGACGGCGAGAAGGAACTTGCCGGTACGACGGCCAAGCTCGGCAACGAGGCCTTCCTGTCGAAGCGCCGGCCCCGGTCGTGGAGAAGATCACGAGCCGAAAGCAGATCGCCGAAGAAGAGATCGCCCGCATCACCGCGCGGCTGAAGGAGCTGGGACAGGCGTGAGTGCCGACAACGCGGGACCGTTCGAGAGGCCTGGGGTACCGTCCCCGGTCGACCTCGCGGAGCTTGCCCTGGTCGAGGCCGAACTCGACAAGCGGTGGCCCGAGACGAAGATCGAGCCGTCACTGACACGGATCTCCGCGTTGATGGACATCCTCGGTTCGCCGCAGCACAATTACCCGTCGATCCACGTCGCGGGGACGAACGGCAAGACGTCGGTGACGCGGATGATCGATGCGCTCCTGACCCGCATGCAGCACCGGACGGGACGTACGACCAGCCCGCACTTGCAGATCGCCACCGAGCGGATCAGTGTCGACGGTGCCCCCATCTCTCCGCGCACCTACGTCGACACCTACCGCGACATCGAGCCGTACGTGCAGATGGTCGACGTGCAATCGGAGGCCGCGGGCGGCCCGAAGATGAGTAAGTTCGAGGTCACCACCGCAATGGCGTTCGCGGCATTCGCCGACACACCTGTCGATGTCGCCATCGTCGAGGTCGGACTCGGCGGACGCTGGGACGCGACGAATGTCGTCACCGGCCAGGTCGCCGTGATCACCCCGATCGGTATCGACCACACCGGGTATCTCGGTGAGACGCTCACCGAGATCGCGGGGGAGAAGGCCGGGATCATCAAGAAGGCCCCCGAGGACGAGCTCGTCCCCCGCGACACCGTCGCGATCATCGCGCAGCAGGAGCCCGAGGCGATGGATGTGCTGCTGCGGCAGGCCGTCGAGGCCGATGCCGCGGTTGCCGTCAGGGTTCGGAATTCGCAGTGGTGCGTCGCGCCGTCGCTATCGGCGGTCAGCAGCTGGACCTGCAGGGATTGAGCGGGTTGTACACCGATATCTTCCTGCCCCTCCACGGTGAACACCAGGCGTTGAACGCCTCGCTCGCGCTTGCCGCCGTCGAAGCGTTCTTCGGCGCGGGGCCGGACAAACAGCTCGAGGTGGAGACCGTGCGCGCAGCATTCGCGTCGGTGGTCAACCCGGGTCGCCTCGAGCGGGTGCGTAACGCCCCGACGGTGTTCCTCGACGCTGCCCACAATCCGCACGGTGCCAAGCACTCGCCACGGCACTCGCGGACGAGTTCGACTTCCGCAAGCTCGTCGGCGTGGTCAGCGTGATGGCCGACAAGGACGTGGCAGGACTCATCGAGCACTCGAACCGGTCTTCGACGAGATCGTCGTCACCCACAATGGTTCGCCGCGGGCCATGGACATCGACGACCTCGCGAATGTTGCGGTCGCTCGTTTCGGAGACGAACGCGTCGTCACCGCTGCGACCCTGGCCGACGCGATCGAGACCGCGATCGCGATCGCGGAGGAGGTCGGCGAGCAGGGCGAAGCCGTATCGGGTGCCGGTGTCGTCGTGACCGGCTCGGTCGTGACTGCCGGAGCGGCGCGCACACTTTTCGGAAAGGACCCTGCGTGAGCAGCGATAACCCTACGTCAGGCGACAACGCCGAGACTCCCGACGGCAACACGGCGGGGGAGGGCAGTGCCGAGACCTCGAAGTTTCAGGGCTCGGAGTTCCTCCCACCGACGACCGACCCGTGGAAGGGATTCCGCGGGGTCATGGCCGGCACACTCGTGCTCGAGGCGATCGTCGTGCTGTTGGTACTCCCGGTGATCGCGACGCTCGGCGGCGGACTGACGGCCGTGTCCACCGGATGCGTCGTGGGGCTCGCAGTGTTGATGTTCCTCGGTGCGGGCGTCCAAGGCCGGTCGTGGGCGATCCCGTTCAACATCGCCCTGCAGGTTCTGACGGTGCTCGGTTTCTTCATCGACCTCGCATTCGGTGCGATCGGTGTCCTGTTCTGCGTTGTCTGGGCGTACCTCCTCTACCTGCGTAAAGACATCAAGGAGCGTGAACAGCGGGGTCTGCTTCCCGGCCAGCGAGGCTGAACCACTACGCTGGCTCCGTGACTGAGCGGACCCTGGTACTCATCAAGCCCGACGGCGTCGCCCGCCGTCATGTCGGAGAAATCCTGTCGCGCATCGAGCGCAAGGGACTGAACATAGCTGCTCTCGAACTGCGCACCGCCACCGAGGACATCGCGGCGGCGCACTACGCGGAGCACGAAGGCAAGCCCTTCTACCCGGGACTGCTCGAGTTCATCACCGGCGGCCCACTGGTCGCCGCGGTGCTCGAAGGGCCCCGCGCGATCGCCGCGTTCCGCCAGCTTGCAGGCGGCACCGACCCTGTCGAGAAGGCCGTCCCGGGTTCGATCCGTGGCGATCTCGGACTCGAAGCCGGGGAAAACCTCGTCCACGGATCGGACTCCGTCGAATCCGCAGAGCGAGAGATCGCGTTGTGGTTCCCCGCACTCGCCTCCGTGTAGGCCTTCGGCTCTTCTGAACGTGCTCGGCGGCGCCCTTCGGGGCGCCGTTGGCGTATCTGTGCATGCCTGTGTGGGATACTGAGGAAGGTTGTACCGCACGAGCCCGCGCGGAACGACCGAAGACATCACGGATCGATGCCCGACATCGCTGTGGCCGAGGAACGCAGGAGATACCTCGCTCGGCCGCACGCTGGATGCACCGGCGCTCGATCTGCGATCAAGCCAGGCACCGCTCGGCCGTGCAGTGAAAACGGGCACTGGACGACCGAGTGATGCGAGACCCGAAGAACTCGCGCTCACTGCGCGAGTACACAAGCAGCGCCCCCGTGTGGCCGCTCACATCGCCTTTTCGCGGTGATGGACGCGCCCGGGGGTCTTAGGAGACTTACGTGGCCGATCAAGAGCCGCAGGAGAACAATTCAACCGAGGCGAATGCCCTGAACCTGCCCGCGAAGATCCGCGTGCATGCTCTTGCCAAGCTTCTCGGATTGACCAGCAAGCAGGTGATGGCGAAGGCCGCCGAGCTCGGCACCGAGCTACGCAGCGCCCACTCGACGCTGCCCCGCGAGGCCGCAGAGGACCTGCACGCAGCGTTGAGTAGTCCGACCGAACAGGCCCCACAGGCGCAGGTGCCGGTCGAGACCGAGGCCGCCGAGGCACCGGAGGTTGTCGAGACACCAGCAGTCGACGAGTACCCAGCCGTCGAAGAGACCTCTGCCGCCGACGAGCGCCCGCGGGCACCACCCTCGAGCTCGACGACACGAAGGTCGCCGCAGCCACCGAGTCCGTTGCCGCGACTTCCGTGGGTGGACCGACCGGACTGTTCACCTCCCTCGAGGAGGCCACACCGCTGTTCGAGATGCCCGAACC
>BBEG01000264.1 GCA_001312645.1 Rhodococcus sp. JCM 9791 | reverse complement strand
GCCGGCGCGGCCGACCAGCGGTGCGGGCCGAATCCGGCTGGCAGCGGCCGACCCGTGCGAGATCGTCGGCAATTTCGTGCCGGAAGACTGGTGGGTGGCAGATCGACAGCGACCCGTACCGGTGCGTGCTCACCCCGCACCAGGATGGAGCCGCGCCGGCGACGTGGAGCATCTACTACGGCCTCGAACCCGAATTCCCGTCGCCACAAGACGACGACACCCGTGAGGTGACGTCCGACGGACTGACGTTGCAGGTCCGCGAGACGGGCCACTCCTGCCGGATCTCGACGCCCGTCGAATCGGTGGTCGACACCAATCGGCCCGGTGCGGAGCGTTACAACAGATCGCGTGGCCGCAACGTTCCCGCGGTGATTCTGATGAGCGACACGCTGAACTGCGACGACCTGGTCCCGCTGGCAGTGGACATTGCCGACGGTGCCCTCACCTGACGGCTCGTCGTGCTCTTACGTGACAGCTCGCCGTCGCACCCCGGCCTGATCCGCCTGCGCCGCGGGTCCCGGGGTCTGTGATCGAAACGCCCGAGACCGACGCGGCAGCGGCTCTACTTCGCGGCGCTGAGCCGAGCCTTCTCCAGTGCAGCGAGAGTCCGCAGCACGGTCGCCTTCTGCTTCTCGAGATCGCTACGACGAGCACGGGCCGCGAGACCGGACTGCTCGGCGACCAACGCGAGCTGTGCATCGATCGCGGAGAGCTGATCGAGCAACGCGAGTGCACGGCTCTGGATCTCGTCGAGGTCGACGCTCGTGGTCGCTGCTGCCGCTGCGGTGGTGGTACGGCGCGGAGTCGACGACGAGCGCGATGCCGTACTCGACTTCGTCGCAGTGGGCGCGTCAGCGACGATGGCTGCGGCGCGGGGACGCAGAGCCTTGCGGACGAGTGCGGGGTCCGGTTGTTCGTCGAGACGAATGTCGTTGAGGACACGGCGCGCATCCCGTGCGGCGACCCGGTGCTCGTACTCTTCTTCGTCGTCCGACTGCAGGGTCCCACCGATGGGCCGCAGACCGTAGGTGCCCATGAAACGTCGGGCTTCGTCGACCACGGATTCGTGTCCGCGGCAAGTGGCGCAACGGGGTTCGTTTCGGAACTCTTCGACCGAGTCGGTGTCGCCGCACCACACGCAGCGCCGGGGGACCACCTTCGCGCAATCCGATTTGTCGGGGTTTCCATGGGGGCCTCGAGAGTATGCGCGTCGATCACGAGGAGCCACCTTAGGTGAAACGTCCCGCTCTCCGCTGCCCGGGGTCTGTTTCGACCTGCGGCATTCGGCGGCGGCGTGATGAAGATCATTCATGGACGTGCGATAGCGGCCGGGTTGCGTGAGGATGACGTGAGAGTGACGACAATTCATTGCGCCGCACGACATTTGCATACCGAACGGTTTGATCGCCGGCGCGGACAGTTCTATCGTCGGCGAGGCCGATCACGTCGCCATCGCTGCCGTGAGCCACTCGACGAGTGGGCGGAACTCTCGCCAGGAGCCGCGCACCTCGTCGAGGGTGCGTGCGGTGTCGAGCCACGGTGGTGACACGTCGGTGCGACCGGCATGCAGCGACTTGTGCCGCAGAAGTTCGATGCGCGGATGATCCGCGGAGTAGCCGCGCGGACGGGTCTTCAGTTGCTCGCCACCGATCTCGTAGCCGGCGCGTTGCATGCGGCGCACGATCTTGTCGAGTTCGGTGCCGCGACGCTCGTCGTCGATCGTGGAGCGGAGCGCAGCAAGCTGAGCCGATGTCGCAGCGTAGGATCCGCCGGCGAGCCGCAGCCCGGCAGCATTGATCTCGACATAGAACCCGATACCTGGACCGGTCGCGACGTAGCCGCCCTGATGGGTCTTGTAGGGGATCTTGTCCCTGCTGAATCGGACATCCCGATACGGACGGAACATCTTGCCCTCACCGAACTCGTCTTCGAGTTCACCGAGCAGGGCACGCATCGGGCCGCGCACGCAGTCGTCGTAGACGGCCTTGTGCGCGGCCCAGAACGCTTTGCTGTTGTCGGCCTCGAGGTCCTCGTAGAAATCGAGTGCCGCGACGGGAAATCCTGTGAACATCCCGTCAGTCTGCCTTGTGGTGGAACCGATCAGGCGACGCCGTTGAAGAGCGACGTGACGGAGCCGTTCTCGAACACTTCGCGGATCGTCTGCGCGAGCAGCGGTGCGATGGAGAGCACGGTGAGCGACTCGAACTGCTTCTCCGGCGGGATCGGCAGCGTGTTGGTGACGATGACCTCCTGTGCGCCGCAGGCAGCGAGGCGCTCGGCGGCCGGATCGGAGAGCACGCCGTGTGTGGCGGCGATGATGACATCGCTCGCGCCTGCCTCGCGCAGGATCTTGACGGCGCCGGCGATGGTGCCGCCGGTGTCGATCATGTCGTCGATCAGGATGCAGGTGCGGCCTTCGACCTCACCGACCACGCGGTTCGACTTCACCTGGTTCGGCACCAGCGGATCGCGGGTCTTGTGGATGAACGCGAGGGGAGCGCCGCCGAGGGTGTCGGCCCACTTCTCCGCGACACGCACGCGACCCGAGTCGGGGGAGACCACTGCGATGTTGTCGACGCCGTACTTGCCGCGGATGTACTCGGCGAGCTGGCCCTGCGCGTGCATGTGGTCGACCGGACCGTCGAAGAAACCCTGGATCTGGTCGGTGTGCAGGTCGACCGTGATGATGCGGTCGGCGCCGGCGGTCTTGAGCAGGTCGGCGATGAGGCGGGCCGAGATGGGCTCGCGGCCGCGGTGCTTCTTGTCCTGGCGCGCATACGGGTAGAAGGGGAGGATCGCGGTGATGCGCTTGGCAGAACCACGCTTGAGCGCGTCGATCATGATGAGCTGTTCCATGACCCACTCGTTGAGCGGGAACGGGTGGCTCTGCAACACGAACGCGTCGGAGCCGCGGACCGACTCCTCGAAGCGGACGAAGGTCTCGCCGTTGGCGAAGTCGCGGGCGGTCTGCGGGGTGAGGGGGACGCCGAGTTCCTTAGCGACCTGCTCTGCCAGCTCGGGGTGTGCCCGGCCGGAGAAGAGCATCAAGTTCTTCTGGTTGTCGATCCAATTGGTCACTGGTCCTGGCCGTCCTTCTGACGCTCGTCTTCGTACTCTGCTTGCTGTGCTTGCGATGCTGCCTCGGCAGCCGCGGTCCCAGCGCGGTTTCGCTGGACCCACCCCTCAATATTGCGCTGTGGCGCACCCGACACCGCCAGTGCCCCCGGCGGAACGTCGCGACGCAGCACCGTTCCGGCACCGGTGTAGGCGCCGTCACCGACGTTCACCGGCGCTACGAACATCGTGTCGGACCCGGTGCGGACGTGCGACCCCACCACAGTGCGGTATTTCTCCACACCGTCGTAGTTCACGAAGACACTCGAGGCGCCGATGTTGGAATGCTCGCCGATCTCGGCGTCGCCACATAGGTGAGGTGGGGGACCTTCGAATGGGCGCCGATCTGCGCATTCTTGGTCTCGACGAACCCGCCGAGCTTGCCGTGTGCACCCAGTTCGGTACCGGGGCGCAGGTAGGCGAACGGGCCCACGGTCGCGTACGCGCCGATCGACGAGCCGGCGCCCTGCGTGCGCACCACGGATGCTCCCGAGCCCACCTGCACATCGGTGAGTGTGGTGTCGGGGCCGATCTCGGCGTCCTCGGCGATCACGGTGCGGCCGCGGAGCTGGACACCGGGTTGCAGGGTCACATCGGGGGCGAGGACGACCTCGACGTCCACCCACGTCGTCGACGGGTCGAGCACGGTCACGCCGGAGCGCATCCAGTGTTCGAGGAGGCGGCGGTTGAGTTCGGACGTCAGCGCGGCGAGTTGCACGCGGTCGTTGACGCCGGCGACACGCACCGCGTCGTCGGTATGCACGGCGCGAACGACGTCGCCGCTGCCGCGGGCAATGCCGATCACGTCGGTCAGGTACAGCTCGCCCTGGGCGTTGTCGGTGCTCAGTTCGCCGAGCGCTGTCCGCAGGCGTGCGGCGTCGAATGCGTACACACCGGAGTTGACCTCGGTGATGGCGCGCTGTGCGGTGGTGGCGTCCTTCTCCTCGACGATCGAGCGATGTCGCCGTCCGTGGTGCGGACGATGCGTCCGTAGCCGGTGGGTTCGGTCACCGTCGTGGTCAGGACGGTGACCGCTGCGGGCTCAGGATCGGCGTGGGTCTCGAGAAGCTCGCCGATGGTGTCGCCGTCGAGCAGCGGCACGTCGGCCGCGGTGACGACGACGGTGCCGGTGAAGTCCTCGGGCAGCTGCGTCAGGCCGCACTGGACGGCGTGGCCGGTGCCGTTCTGGGCGTCCTGGACCGCGATGGTGACGGTGCGTCCGAGTTCCGACGCGATGTCGGCGACGGCCGCCTCGACGCGTTCGCGTTCGTGACCGACCACCACGACGAGGTGAGCCGGATCGACGGCGGAGGCAGCGTGCAGGGAATGCGAGAGCATCGAGCGGCCGCCGAGTGTGTGCAGGACCTTCGGGGTCTTGGATCGCATTCGCGTTCCCGCTCCGGCGGCCAGGACGATCATCGCGGTCTGCACTTGCATGTAGCTCCCTCGGCGCGGCGTGCGTGCGGACGCCCCGACGACGTGCGCACGGGAGCTCGACGGCTCCGGCAAATGTCCCCCGCTCCGCCGCCAGGACTCGAACCTGAACTATCTGAACCAAAATCAGAGGTGCTGCCGATTACACCACGGCGGACTGCGACATCCCCGGAACGATCGAGCCCCGGGCATGCGCCCCTGATCTTCGCACGAGACGGTATGGACGTCGAATGTGGGGGCCTTGTCACGCGTGTCGCTAGGGTGGTTCGGAACAGACCGGACGACGGTGCCGGTGGGTGCCGTGGGGAGAAGGAGTCAGGTGTCGCGATCATCGCAACCCCCGGCCGAACGGAATCCGCGCATCCGCATGACCGGCACCCAGCGGCGTGAGCAGTTGATCGAGATCGGTCGTGCCCTGTTCGCCGAACGCGGATACGAAGGGGCGTCGATCGAGGAGATAGCGCAGCGGGCGCAGGTGTCCAAGCCAGTGGTGTACGAGCACTTCGGAGGTAAGGAAGGCCTGTACGCCGTGGTCGTGGATCGGGAGATGACGATCCTGATGTCGATGGTCACCGAATCCCTGACACGCAACCGGTCGCGTGTTCGTGTCGAGCGTGCCGCCCTCGCATTGCTCACCTACGTCGAGGAGCGCACCGACGGTTTCCGCATCCTGGTGCGCGACTCGCCGATGGCGGCCGAGGAAGGTACCTACTCGAGTCTGCTCAACGAGGCCATGCGCCAGGTAGGGCAGTTGCTCGCCGGCGATTTCTCACGACGGGGGTTGAATCCGGAGCTCGCGCCTTTGTACGCGCAGGCGCTGGTGGGCATGGTCGCGACGACGGCTACGTGGTGGCTCGACGAGCGGACGCCCTCGAAGGAAGTGGTGGCCGCGCATCTGGTCAATCTGTGCTGGAACGGTTTGACCCGCCTCGAATCCGATCCGGCGCTGGGAACCGACTGAATCGTCGACGACCTTCGTAGGTTCACCGGATCGTGTCGTTTTCGGGACGGCATGTCACCTGCATACAGTCTGTCTGAAAGTGCTACGGTAGGCGAGCTGTCGTCTATTCGGGTGACTTCCGGTCAGGTATGAGGTAGAAGACTCTCTTTCGTACCGTTTCCCGGGTTTGGCGGCACAACTGACGTGGTCGTTGACGAGGGAGGCGGCGGGATGGCGCGCCAGGTTCGGGCGGAAGCAACGCGTGAGGCCGTACTCGGTGGCGCGGCGGAAGTCTTCGTGCGACTCGCTACGCCAATGCGAGCCTCAACGAGATCATCGACGAGGCGGGTGTTACCAAGGGCGCGCTCTACTTCCATTTCGGTTCCAAGGAAGAACTCGCTCGCGGTGTGATCGATTCCGGCTGCGAACGATTCGCCGCCGCCGCGCTCAGCAAGATGGAACAGCGCGCCCCCGCACTCGAAACTGCCATCGAAGTGTCCGTCCTCAACGCCAGCCTGTCCGAGTCCGATCGGATCGTGCGGGCGATGTTCCGGCTGCTCGTAGAGATCGGTGACTACCACGGAAACGAGGTCGCACCGTTCGGCTCGTGGTTCACTTCCATGCTGGACCTCATGCAGCGCGCACACGACGAGGGCGATCTGGAACCCTCCATCGACGTCGATGCGCTGTCCTTCCTCCTCCTGCAGTCGCTGATCGGGGCGCGCACCGTATCCGCTGCGCTCGGCAGAACCGACCAGCTGATCGAGCAGATCGAATCGATGTGGTCGATCCTGCTGCCCGCGCTCGTACCCGCAGACAAACTCGGTTACTTCCGTCAGTTCGTGTCGCGGCGGTTGCGCGTCTCGTAAGGTCGCGCTGTGAACTTCGGACCCTTCGACGCGAAGCAGGCGCCGAGCGCACTCGTGCGCGCCATCGACGACCTCGGACCCGACGTCGCGATCACATTCTCGGCGGTGCCGGCACTGTTGACGGTCAGGCAGGCGGCGGATGTCCTCGGTAGCTCACGGCATCACGTCGCACAGCTGATCGACACCGGTGCCCTGCCCGCAGAATTCCACGGACTGCACCGCCGGGTGTCGCGTACCGATGTACTGGCCCTCGCCGACAGGCAGAGCCGGATCCGCACCGAGGTGCTCGACAGTCTCGCCGAGCTGTCACGCCGAGAAGGTCTGTACGACGAGTTCTGACGAACTTCGGAAAGGGGACGGCCGTGCCGGTTCGGGTTGTCTTGGGGGCGACCGCGTTGGTCCGACCACGAGTTCGTGACGTCGCGTTGCTTTCGCCGAAGACGGTCACTGCCAACCTTCTGGAGTGACGGCATCATCGCGGAGGTCGACCGCCGGTTGCCGGCGGATCTGTCGCGTCCGACACGGGACTATTTGTTCGCCGAACTCGAGCGTGCATTCCCCGAGGCGCGGGTGACATGGCCGGCAACCGTGCTGCGGGAGGTTCCGTATGTCGTCGACCCCGCGGAAACACACATGATGTCGGTGGCGTTGCTCGCGCACGCCGACGCCGTGGTCACGCAGACCCCCTCGCTGGCCGCGGCCCTCGAACAGGTCGACGTCGAACCGTGGACCGTCGACGCATTCGTCACCTTCGTCCTCGACGCGGCTCCCGAGGCCGCTCAGCGCACTCTGTTGCGTCTGGTGCGCCGGCGTTGGTTGCCACCGCACCCCGATGCGTCCGAGTCGGACGGTCCCACCGACGCGATCTGCTCGGCCGGCTCTCGG
>BBEG01000263.1 GCA_001312645.1 Rhodococcus sp. JCM 9791 | reverse complement strand
CGATGATGACGCCGGCGGCGCGGGGGCCCGCGACGATCTCGTCGATGTTCTGGACACCGGCCGGGGTCTCGATGAGGGCCTGGATCCCGACACCGGAGTTCTCACCGAGGATGCGGTGGGCCTCGGTGAGATCGTCGGCGCTCTCGACCTTCGGGAACACGATCGACGCGAGTGCGGTGCCGAGCTCCGCGCACGCGCGCAGGTCGTCCTCGAACCACTCGGTGCCGCGTCCGTTGATGCGCACCGACACGGTGCGGTCGGCGCCGTGCTCATGGATCAGGGGAGCGATGAGGTCGCGCGCGGCGGGCTTCCGGTCGGGCGTGACCGCGTCCTCGAGGTCGAGGACGACCTCGTCGGCGGCGGAGGCGAGTGCCTTGCTTGCCTTACGTTCGTCGGAGCCGGGGGCGACGAGCACCGCTCGCCGGCGAAGGTGTTGCTCGGAAGTCACGGGGAACCTCATGGAGTTCGACAGTGGGGGAACGTCGTCAAATGTACGGCCATTGTGGCGCGATGCGCCACTTCTATAGGTATCGGTAGTGGCACGGATTGTTGATATCACTGGCTCGGGGTGTCGAAATAGCGGAGTCCACGATTGACAAGCACCGGCATCGGTACCCAAAATGGCCGTACAAAGTGTGCGTCCCTGCGACTGGGACCCGCGACGATCCTAAGGACTTCCGTGAGCTATCTGAACGACGAAGAGACATTCCTGGTCAAGACCGTCCGTGACTTCATCGACCGCGAGGTCAAGCCGTCGGTGCAGGAAGTCGAGCACGCGAACGAGTATCCCGAGAAGTGGATCGAGCAGATGAAGCAGATCGGCATCTACGGGCTCGCGGTGCCCGAGGAGTACGGCGGGTCGCCGGTGTCGATGCCGTGCTATGTGCAGGTCACCGAGGAACTCGCCCGCGGCTGGATGTCGCTTTCGGGTGCGATGGGCGGGCACACCGTGGTCGCGAAGCTGCTGGTGTTGTTCGGCACCGAGGAGCAGAAGGCCAAGTACCTGCCCAGGCTCGCGACCGGGGAGATCCGCGCGACGATGGCGTTGACGGAGCCGGGTGGTGGTTCGGATCTGCAGGCGATGACCACCACCGCCAAGCGTGACGGCGATGATCTGGTGATCAGTGGGGCGAAGACGTGGATCACCAATGCGCGCCGGTCGGGGTTGATCGCGTTGCTGTGCAAGACCGATCCCACCGCGACTCCGCGGCACAAGGGGATTTCGGTGGTGCTCGTCGAGCACGGTCCGGGGCTGACGGTCTCGCGGGATCTGCCAAGCTCGGGTACAAGGGTGTCGAGTCGTGTGAGTTGAGTTTCGATGGCTATCGGATCTCGGCGGAGGCGATTCTCGGTGGGGAGCCGGGTAAGGGTTTCGGGCACATGATGAAGGGTCTCGAGACGGGCCGGTTGCAGGTGCTTCGCGGGCGTGGGTGTGGCGACGGCGGCGCTGGAGGATTCGTTGGCGTACGCGCAGCAGCGGGAAAGTTTCGGGAAGCCGATCTGGAAGCATCAGTCGATCGGTAACTATCTTGCGGATATGGCGACCAAGTTGATGGCGGCGCGGCAGCTGACGCGGCATGCGGCGGAGAAGTACGACAGTGGTGAGCGGTGCGATATGGAGGCGGGTATGGCGAAGCTGTACTGCTCGGAGGTGGCGATGGAGATCGCGTTGAATGCGGTGCGGATCCATGGTGGGTACGGGTATTCGACGGAGTATGACGTGGAGCGGTATTTCCGTGATGCGCCGTTGATGATCGTGGGTGAGGGTACCAACGAGATCCAGCGTAATGTCATCGCGAGTCAGCTCGTGGCGCGCGGTGGACTCTGATCTTCACCATCGGACCCCGAGCCCACTAGGATCTTCTCCGTCATGGACAGCAGAACACGTGAGATGGAACCGGCGTACGCGCAGCTCGCGCGTCAGTTGCGCGACGCTGTCGAGGCCGGGCGGTACAACGATGGTGTGCGTCTGCCGACGGAGGCGGAGCTGGCGGAGCAGCATGGGTGAGTCGTCAGACGGTGCGTCGGGCGTTCCAGGATCTGGTGGCCGACGGGATCGTGTATCGGGTGCCTGGTCGGGGTACGTTCGCGAACGAGTCGGGCCGGCGTTACCGTCGTCAGCTCGGTTCGATCGAGGATCTGTTGGCGTTGTCGGCGGATACGGTGATGGAGATCGTGTCGCCGTTGCGGCGTGGTGTCGATATCGATGCGGCGAGTCGGCTGCGTTTGGACACCGATCTGCTGTATTCGGTGGTGCTGCGGCGGGTGCACGACGGTATTCCTTTTGTGCATACGACGATTCATCTTCCGGATGAGGTTGCGGTGGATGTGCTGGATGAGCCTGCGCTGCAGCTCGGTGCGTCGAGTCGTAACACGGTGATCGGGTTGCTCGAGCCGTATCTGGACAGTCCGATCGTCGAGGCTGCGCAGTCGATCACTGTTGCGCCTGCATCCGAGCAGGTCGCGGAGGTTCTGAACTGCGCGGTCGGGCATCCGTTGTTGCGGGTGGATCGGTTGTATTCGAATGAGGCGGGGGTGCCTACCGAGTTGTCGGTGAGTTACTTTCTGCCTGAGCACTACACCTATCGCGTCACCCTCCGGCGTTCCGGACACTGACGCCAAATACCAACCACAGGAGTCGAATATGCGGGTCTTCAACGGAATCGACGAAGTCGAAAAGGCAGTCGGCGAGACAATCGGGCAGAGCGACTGGCTCGAGATCACCCAGGAACGGGTGAACCTGTTCGCCGAGGCAACCGGCGACCACCAGTGGATCCACGTCGATCCCGAGCGCGCTGCCAGCGGTCCGTTCGGTAAGACGATCGCCCACGGTTACCTCACCTTGTCGCTGCTTCCGGTGCTCGGATCGCAGATCTTCTCCCTCGAGGGCGTGAAGCTGAAGGTCAACTACGGCGCGAACAAGGTGCGTTTCCCCACGCCGGTCCCGGTGGGATCGAAGGTCCGTGCCTCGGCCGAGTTCAAGTCGTTCGAGCGCACCGCGAAGGGTGCCAACCTCGTGGTGGGCTACACCATCGAGATCGAGGGCGGCAGCAAGCCGGCGCTCGTCGCCGAGACGATCGTCGTGCTCGTTCCCTGACTGTCAGGGACTTTCGAGACTGGGATTCTCGATACGGAGGATGCGGTCGTCGTCATCTGCGGGTTCTCCGCGGCCGTCGCGATTCGACGTGGTCAACCACAGTGAGCCGTCGGGTGCGGTGACGACGGTCCGCAGCCTCCCGTATTCACCCGTGAAGAACTCGGTTGTGCTGAAATCGGCGATGCCTGAATCCGCGATTCCGATGCGCCACAGGCGTTCTCCCCGCAGTGAGGCCATCCACAGGTTGCCGTCGTCGTGGGCGATCCCGGACGGTGACGCCTGAGCGACCGGCCATGTCACGACGGGGTCGATGTATTCGTCTCCACCCCCGTCGTCGTTACCACTGCTGCCTTCGACCTCGGGCCAGCCGTAATTGCCGCCGGCTACGATCTCGTTCAGTTCGTCCACATCGTTCTGTCCGAATTCGGACGCCCACAACCGGCCCTCGTCGTCGAACGCAAGGCCCTGCACATTGCGGTGCCCGAGCGAATACACCGGGGAGTTCGGGTCGGGGTTGCCCGGTGCCGGCTCGCCGTCCATCGTCACCCGCAGGATCTTTCCGCCGAGCGACGCCGGATCCTGAGCGAGAGATCGATTGCCCGCCTCACCGGTCGCGGCGTACAGCATGCCATCGGGCCCGAACTGCAGCCGCCCGCCGTCGTGGACTCGTGCGGCGGGGATGCCCCCGAGGATCACCTGCTGGTCGGTAAGAGTGAGTCCATCGTATGTGGCGCGCAGGATCTGATTGTCGGATGGCGTGGTGACATACAGGAATACGAAACGGTCGGTGTCGAAGGTGGGGGACACCGCAATACCGAGGAGGCCGGATTCGCCCTGCGCGACGGTGTCGGCGATCGTGGCGACCTCTCGAATCTGCCGGTCTGCGCCGATCCCGAGGACTCGGCCCGAGTCGCGTTCGGTGACGAGTGCTGACCCGTCGGGCAGGAATGCGAGACCCCACGGTGTGTCGAGACCGGACGCGACCGTGTCGGTGACACGCGGTGCAGGGTCTGTAGTCGCGGGAGCTGGTGGATGGGTGTCGCGGGGGTGGGTGTCGCGGGCACTTCCTCCGAAGATGAACACGCGACGAGTGGAACGGTCAGGGCAGTGACGGCGGCGCGGTACAGCCAGGCGGGGTGCAACCATACAGATGTCACGTGGTACATCCTCGCGCAGCGACCCTCCACCGGTCCACTACCGCGTCGGAGTGGCGCCCGTCTGTCACTGTCAACTCATCCGCGAGATTGACCGTATTGCACACGTGATTGGGAATCACTCGCACCCGTTGTCCGAGCTCGGGCCGAGTGGAAGCGTTCGGCCACTCCACCGTGGCGTGATGCTCCGACAGGGCAGTGATCCGTGCGTCGGGTTCGCCGAGAATACGACCGTATCCGGTGGCCCACGATGCGCGGTCGGCGCCGAGCGTCTTGCTTCCGGAGTCGAGCACGACCACTTCTCCGCGTGCCGACACCACCGTCGCCAGCGCGGTGAGTGCAATGTCCGCCTCGGTGATGGTGCCGAGCTCGAGTTGCTGAGCATCACCGAACACGTACACACCTGGGCGTAATTCAGTTGCAACGGTGGGTGTCTCGATCAACGCGGTGGGCGACGAACCGCCGCTGATCACCACCGGATCGATTCCGACGTCGCGCATCGACGCAACCGCGACGCCGAGCGCGTCTGTCTCCTCGGCTGCGGCGACGTGAGGCAGGCCGGGACCGTACGAGTGTCCGGGAAAAGTGAACACGCCGAGCACATTCAGACCCGAATCGTGAGCTTCACCCGCGACCGCGCCTGCCTGCTCGGGTGCGACGCCGGTCCGGTGGTGGCCGCTGTCGATTTCGACCAGCACACCGATCGAGGTGTCGCAGTGTTCGGCGAGTGCCCGAGCGCCGGCCGCGGAGTCGATTCCGATGGTCAGCTGCACGGTCTCGGACAAGGCCAGCAACCGTGCGCCGCGCGCAGCATCGACCCAGAGCGGATAAGCGATGAAGATGTCGTCGAACCCGGCCTGCGCGAACACTTCGGCTTCGGACACCGTCGCGACGGTCAGCCCCCGCGCGCCGGCGGCGAGTTGAAGATGGGCGACCTCGATGCACTTATGGGTCTTGGCGTGCGGTCGCAGCTCGAGACCGCGCTCGCGCGCCGATACGGCCATGCGGGTGATGTTGCTGTCGAGAACGGCGCGGTCGACGACGAGTGCGGGAGTGGTATCGACGGTGGGAAAAGCGATCATTCCCAGACCGTAGACGGCATGGGAGTCACGCGCGATCGAACCAGGTGAGCTGCATGCCACTGTCGAATTCTCGACGCTCGGTCACGCGGAACTGTGTCGGCCTGAAGTTCCCGGACAGCGCCGAGATGCCGCCTCCTGCGATCACCGGGTAGCTCTTGAACATCAGTTGGTCGATCTCGTCGACGAGTTGACCTGCGAGATTTCCGCCTCCGCAAAGCCAGATGTCGAGGCCGTCTTGATTCTTGAGTGTGCGGACCAGGTCGACCGGATCGGTGTCGACGACCTCCACCTGCGGGTTGTCGACCGGTTCGAGTGTGTGCGAGAAGACGTACTGCTTCATGTGGGCGTACGGACTGGTCATGCCGCCGGCCTGGTAAGTGCTGCGACCCATCAGCACGGTGTCCCACGCCTGGTTGGGGGTGTCGGCCGGCATATCGATCTGGGTGCGCAACTCGGTCGGGATCGATTCCGGGTACCGCTCACGGATCCACGACATGTCGTCGCTCATCGGATAGAAATCGAATTCCCCATCGGGGCCTGCGATGTAGCCGTCGAGAGAGACCGCCGCGTAGTAGACAAGCTTTCGCATAATTGCCAGACCCTTCGTAGTACTATGCATGAAGTGGTTTGAACTTAGTACTACGGATGGAGTGGTGTCAAGTGGTTCGGACGAATCCTGAGCGGCGACAGGCCCTACTGGATGCATCGATCGAGGTCCTGGCAAGAGAAGGTGCGAGAGGATTGACATTTCGGGCGGTGGACAAGGAGGCTGCGGTACCCGCGGGTACCGCGTCGAACTACTTCTCGAATCGAGACGACTTGCTTGTCCAGGTGGGGCACCGCTACTACGAGCGTCTCGTCCCCAGTGACGAGAGAATGGAGCAGTCGCACCAGGCGCAGACTCGCGAGTCCATGACCGCATTGATGACCGAGGTGGTCGAGCGGGTCTCCGGCTTCCGCACGGGCTATCTCGCGATCCTCGAACTCCGGCTCGAGGCAACCCGGAGACCCGAGTTGCAGGCTCTACTCACCGACCGGGTGCGCGCCGATCTGGATTTCAATATCAGCAACTATCGAGAATCGGGATTGCCCGGCGGTGAGGATGCGGTGGTCTTGCTGTACCTCACATTGAACTGGCTCATCCTCGACCGACTCACGCTCCCTGGAATCTTCGGCGAGAAGCGCGCCGCAGATCTGGTGCGGACGGCTGTCGACCGCGCGATCCCGGCTGATTTCTGATGTGAAACAGCATTATTCGCAGTGCTATTCGCGCGACAGCCGCGGCTTCCGTTTTCGCCACGGTCGGCGCTCAGTTCTCGAGATGCGCACCGGCCGAGTCGTGAGCATCGCCATCACGATCATCTCGTGGGGATGATGCCGGTGATTGCGACGCGGCGCGCGGGACGGGTCCAGTAAGTGTGGTGCCGTCCACAACGGTCTGCCGCGGTGTGGGTCGACGCAGGTGCGCCATCCGGTTTCGGTACCGGTGATGCGGGCGTGGTCGGCGTCGCACACCAGGGCGAGGTTGTCGATGTCGGTGGCGCCGCCGTGCTGCCATTCGGTGAGGTGGTGCACGGCGCAGTGTGAGGCGGGCATGTCGCAGCCGGGGCGGGTACAGCCGCGTTGCCATGCGGTGAGCAACAGGCGCTGCTCTACGCTGGCAAGACGTTTACCGCGGCCGAGGTGCAGGGGTGCACCGGCGTGATCGAACAGAGCGAGCACGGGATGGACGTTCTCGGCGATGGCGAGGGCGTCGGGAACGGGGATGACACCGCCGGTGGCAGTGGTGGCCAGACCGAGGCCGGTTTCGAGTTGATCGATGCTCATGGTGACGATGACGGTGACAGGTAGCCCTCGGTGGTGCCCGAGTGCGCCGGTAGCGAGGGCGTGGGTGCAGATCGCGTCGAGTGCGTCGTGGAGGCGCTGGTCGGCGG
>BBEG01000262.1 GCA_001312645.1 Rhodococcus sp. JCM 9791 | reverse complement strand
GTCGTCGCTGCCTTCGCCGCGTACGTCGCGCAGATGACCGGACGCACCGACGTCGTGCTGAGCCTGCCCGTCGCCGCGCGGACGACCGCGGTGCTGCGCCGCTCCGGAAGCATGGTCTCGAACGTCGTGCCGTTGCGTCTGGACGTCGCCGACGACACCACCGTGCACGACCTGATCGCCGCATCCGGTGCGGCCGTGTCCGGGGCCCTGAGACACCAGCGCTACCGGCACGAGGACATCGTCCGCGACCGCGACACGTCGGCCGGGGCACAGTCCACGTTCTTCGGGCCGTGGGTCAACATCATGCTGTTCGAGAACGAAATTCGTCTCGGCGACATGGTCGGACGCATCAATATCCTGTCGACCGGTCTCATCGAGGACCTCGGTGTCAACGTCTACCGGAGCGGTGGCACCCGCGTCCACATCGACTTCGAGTCCAATCCCAACCTCTATGCCGCCGAACAGGCACGTGCGAACCACGCGCGGTTCGTCGAGTTCTTCGACCGTTTCGTCGCGTCCGACGCCGACCGGCTCGTCTGGGACATCCCGCTCGCCGGAAACGTCGAACTCGACCGTGTCGTTGTCGACTGGAACCGCACCGATCACCCCGTCGAGGGGCGCACGCTGCTCGCCGACTTCCGGGCCCAGGTCGCCGCGACACCCGATGCGACGGCGCTCCTCCACGAGGGTGAATCGCTGACCTACGGCGAGTTCGCATCGCGGGTCAACTCCCTCGCCCGAGAGCTCGTCGATCGCGGTGTCGGCCCCGAATCGCTCGTCGGGTTGTGTGTCCGCCGTTCCTTCGAACTCCTCGTCGGCATGTACGCGATCCTCGAGGCCGGCGGCGCCTGGGTGCCGCTCGACCCGGACCACCCGGCCGACCGCACCGAATACATCCTCGACACCGCGAAACCGGTCGCGGTGCTCACCACTTCGCGTGACCGCGCCGCGCTCCCCGATGCAGCGCGGATCGTCGAGATCGACACGTTCGACCACTCCTCGCGCGACGGTGGCCCGCTCACCGACTCGGAGCGTCACGGGCCTGTGCGGGCCGACACCACCGCGTACGTGATATTCACGTCCGGGTCCACTGGCCGCCCCAAGGGCGTCGCGGTCGGTCACGCTGCGATCGACAACCAAATCCAGTGGATGAACGACCAGTACGACGTGGCATCCACCGATGTGTACCTGCAGAAGACCGCCACCACATTCGACGTGTCGCTGTGGGGTTTCTTCATGCCGTTGCGCGTGGGCGCGACCCTCGTGATCGCAACCCCGGACGGACATCGCGACCCGGTCTATGTCGCGAACAAGATTGCCGAGCATCGGGTGACCCTCACCGACTTCGTGCCGTCGATGCTCACCGTGTTCGTCGCCAACGCGCCCGAGGGCAGTTGCGACAGCCTTCGCGACGTCTTCGTCATCGGCGAAGCGCTGCCCTCCGAGACAGCTGCCGACTTCGCGCAATTGTGCTCCGCGGGTCTGCACAACCTCTACGGCCCCACCGAGGCCGCGGTGTCGATCACCTACCACCGCGCCGGACCGGGCGACGTGCACAGCGTCCCGATCGGCGTCCCGCAGTGGAACAGCCGTGCGTATGTGCTCGACCGCCGCCTCCGTCCCGTCCCGGTGGGGCGTCCCGGAGAGCTCTATCTCGCCGCGTCCAGCTCGCCCGCGGATACCTCGACCGGCCCGACCTCACCTCCGATCGGTTCCTCGCCGATCCGTTCGGTGCGCCGGGCGACCGGATGTACCGCACCGGCGACTCGTCCGCTGGGTGTCGCCCGACGGCGACCACGGCATCCTCGATTACATCGGACGCACCGACTTCCAGGTGAAATTCCGCGGTCAGCGCATCGAACTCGGTGAGATCGAAGCGGTCCTGCTCTCTCACGACGCGGTGTCGCAGGCAGTCGTACTCGTGGTGCAGACCTCCACCGGTGACCAGCTGGTCGGCTACGTCGTGCCCACTCCGACCGCGACGATCGACGTCGCTGATCTCGCTGATCACGCCGAGCGTGCGTTGCCGTCGTACATGGTCCCGGCGTCGCTGATGGTGCTCGAGGAACTCCCGCTCAATACCAGCGGCAAGCTCGATCGCAAGGCGCTGCCGCAGCCGGTGTTCAGCAGTACCCGTACCTTCCGCGAACCCCGTACCCCCGCGGAGCGGGCAGTATCCGCCGCGTTCGGTGAGGTCCTCGGGGTCGACAGCGTGGGTCTGGACGACGACTTCTTCGAACTGGGCGGCAACTCTCTCGTCGCCACCCAGGTCGTCTCCCGTATCGGCGCCGCGCTCGACACCCAGATCCCGGTGCGCGCGCTGTTCGAGGCGTCCACTGTGGTGGGTCTCGCCACCCGGGTGGCGAAGCAGATCGGGTCGGGCGCCCGGAGCGCGTTGGTGGCGCGGCCACGGCCCGAGATCCTGCCCTTGTCGACCGCGCAACAGCGCATCTGGTTCATCAACCGGTTCGACACCACGACCGCGGCCTACAACCTGCCGTTCACGGTTCGCCTCACCGGCGACGTCGACCCGCGGGCGCTGTCCGACGGATTCGCCGACGTGGTGCACCGGCACGAGACGCTGCGGACCGTCTACCCCGAGGTCGACGGTGAACCCCGCCAGGTGATCCTGCCGACCGAGCAGGTCACCTCGGTCCTCGAGCCGGTGCACGTCGACGAAGCGGGACTGCAGGCGCCGTTGTCGAGATGGCCGGTCGCGGATTCGACGTCACGACGGACGTTCCGTTCCGAGTGGGCCTCTACCGGCTGGCTCCCGACACCTATGTGCTCGCAATGGTGTTGCACCACATCGCATCCGACGGTTCGTCGTTCGGTCCATTCGCCCGCGACGTCGTCACCGCCTACTCGGCGCGCGCCGAAGGCCACGAGCCGCAATGGGCGCCGCTGTCGATCCAGTACGCCGACTACGCGGTGTGGCAACGTGAAGCCCTCGGCCTCGAATCCGATCCGGAATCCGCCGCTGCGCAGCAGATCGCCTACTGGACAGAGGAGCTCGACGGGCTTCCCGACCAGCTCGACCTGCCGTCCGATCGGCCGCGCCCCGCGGTCGCCAGCTACGGCGGCTCCAAGCACCGGTTCGACATCGACGCCGAAACCCACAGGCGCCTGGTCGATCTCGCGCGTACGCATCACGCATCGCTGTTCATGGTCGTGCACGCTGCCTACGCGGTGCTGCTGTCTCGACTGAGTGGGTCCAGCGACATCGCGATCGGTACCGCTGTAGCGGGTCGCGGAGAGAAGGAACTCGACGACCTGATCGGCATGTTCGTCAACACCCTCGTGTTGCGCAGCCGGATCGACCCGGGCTCCTCGTTCACGGAATTCCTCGGCGATGTCCGCGGAACGGACCTGACCGCGTTCTCGAACGCCGACGTGCCGTTCGAGAGGCTCGTCGAGGTGCTCAACCCCACCCGCTCCACGGCGCGGCACCCCCTGTTCCAGGCGGCGCTGTCGCTCGAACCGGCGCACGCGCGCGACGTGTCGTTCGCGGGTGTCCATGCGGTGGGCACAGAGCTCGACATGCCGATCTCGAAGTTCGACATCCAGCTCTGGGTCACCGAGCGGCTCGACCGCGACGGACACCCCGCAGGGCTCGGCGCGATCTTCGAGTTTGCCACCGACCTGTTCGACGAGGCCACCGTGGCCTCGTTCGGCGAACGATTCGTGCGCATTCTCGATGGGGTCGTCACCGACCCCACCACCCCCGTCGCGACCTCGAGATCCTGTCTCCCGGTGAGGTCGATCGCCTCGTCGCGGCTCATGATTCCGGAGTCACCGATCACCCGACTCTTGTCGCCCTCCTCGTCGAGGGTGGCCGCCGCCACCCCGACCGCATCGCAGTGCGCGACGGCGACACGACGATCACCTACCGCGAGCTCGACGAGATGTCGAACCGCATCGCCCGCTACCTCACGGGTCTCGGTGCAGGTCCCGAAGAGATTGTGGCGCTGGCATTCCCGCGCTCCTGGGAAATGGTCCTCGGCGTCTGGTCGGTGGCCAAGACCGGTGCGGCGTACCTGCCGGTCGACCCCGAGCACCCGGCCGAACGCATCGCCCACATGCTCGACGATTCAGGTGCGCTGACGGGCCTGACCACGGCAGGCCGATCCGGTGCCCTCCCCGCCGTCGTCGAATGGATCGACCTCGGCGGTGACGAGTTCGTCGCGGAATGTGCGAGGCTCTCCAGCGACCCGATCGGCGACGCCGACCGGATTCGTCCGCTCCGGCCGGACCACACCGCCTACGTCATCTACACCTCGGGTTCGACCGGTCGGCCGAAGGGTGTCGCGGTCACCCATATGGGCCTGGCCGGACTAGTCCGTGAGTCCGTCGAGCTCTACGCGGTCACCGAAGAGTCACGGATCCTGCACGTCTGTTCGCCGAGTTTCGACCCGTCGGTGCTCGACTGGACGCTCGCAGGGTCGACGGGTGCCGAACTCGTCATCACCCCTCCCTCGATCTACGGCGGTGCCGAGCTACGCGCACTCATCGCGGCCACGAAGGTCACCCACGCCGTCATCACCCCGGCGGTGCTCGGATCGGTCGATCCCACCGGTCTGGATTCACTCCGGACACTCAACGTCGGCGGCGACGCTTCCACCGCCGATCTCGTCGCCCGCTGGGCACCGGGCCGCCGTTTCTTCAACGCATACGGACCGACCGAGACGACGATCGTGTCGACTCGCGCCGAGCTGTCGGTCGACGGCCGGATCACCGTGGGCACTCCTGTCGCCGGAGTCGTCGCCTCGTGCTCGATCGACGCCTGCGACCGGTACCGGCCGGGGTGTCCGGCGAGCTGTATCTCGCCGGCGACGCCCTCGCTCGCGGTTACCACCGTCGCGGGTCACTCACTGCCGATCGGTTCGTCGCGAACCCGTTCGGCGGTCCCGGCGACCGCATGTACCGTACCGGCGACATCGTGCGTTGGAACGACGCCGATCAGCTGGTCTTCACCGGCCGATCCGATTTCCAGGTCAAGGTTCGTGGCTACCGCATCGAGCTCGGTGAGATCGACGCCGCGTTGCTGACCCATGACCTCGTGGACTTCGCAGCCACCACCGGCCACGAAATGCCGTCGGGGCAAACGGCTCTCGTGTCCTACGTACACCTCACTCCAGGTGTCCACGCCGCCGACATCGACACCGCCGATCTTGCGCGTCACGTGGGTCTGACACTGCCCTCGTACATGGTTCCATCCCAGATCATCGTTCTCGACGAGGTACCCCTCACCCCGATCGGGAAGCTCGACCGCCGCGCACTGCCGGAACCGGAACTCGTCATCACCTACCGCGAGTTCCGCGCGCCGACCACGCCGATCGAAGAGACCGTCGCAACGGTGTTCGCCGACGTTCTCGGCCTGCAGGTCGTCGGCCTCGACGACGACTTCTTCGAGCTCGGCGGAAACTCCCTGCTCGCGACACAGGTCGTCTCCCGGCTCGGTGTCGCGCTCGACGCACAGGTCCCGGTGAGGGCGTTGTTCGAGTCCACCACCGTAGCCGCGCTCGCCGTGCGGGTGGAGCAGGAAGCCGGCCGCGGTGCGCGAATCGCGCTGTCGAAGATGACTCGGCCCGATCGGGTTCCGCTCTCGCTCGCGCAGCAGCGAATGTGGTTCCTCAATCGCTTCGACACCCAGTCGGCGACCTACAACCTGCCGATGGCACTGCGACTGCGCGGCGACCTCGACGTCGCTGCCCTGCAGGTGTCGATCATGGACGTCATCGATCGTCACGAATCGCTGCGCACCGTCTTCCCTGACTCGCCCGAGGGGCCGCACCAGGTCATTCGCGCCGCGGCCGAGGTCGTCCCCGACCTGACCCCGACCGTGATCGCAGCAGACGAGCTGCCCGAAGCCGTCCGTCGGCTCGCCTCCACGGGTCTCGATGTGACCTCCGAGGTCCCGATCCGCGCCGAGCTGTTCGAACTCGGCGACTCGGAACATGTGCTCGTCGTGGTGGTGCACCACATCTCTGCAGACGGCTGGTCGATCGGCCCGATGGCGCGCGACATCATGGTTGCGTACACCGCGCGTACCGACTGGGAAGAGCCGTCGTGGGCGCCGTTGCCTGTCCAGTACACCGACTACACGCTGTGGCAGCGACAGATCTTGGGCTCCGAGGACGACGAGCAGTCGCTGATCTCGCGCCAGCTCGACTACTGGCGCCGCAGCCTGGCGGGGATCCCCGACCAGCTCGACCTTCCAGCGGACCGCCCACGGCCGAGTCAGCAGTCGTATGCCGGTGCGACCGCCGAGTTCCGGATCGATCCCGAATTGCACCGGGGTCTGGTCGATCTCGCGCGCACACGTAACGCGTCGTTGTTCATGGTGGTGCACGCTGCGCTGTCGGTGATGCTGTCGCGCTGTCCGGACAGGACGACATTGCGATCGGTACTCCCGTTGCCGGCCGCGGTGAGCAGGCGCTCGACGATCTGATCGGTATGTTCGTCAACACGCTCGTATTGCGCACCGAGGTGGACGCAGCCGACGAGTTCACCCGCCATCTCGCCCGGGCACGCGACGCTGCACTCGGTGCGTTCGGGCACGCGGATGTGCCGTTCGAGCGTCTCGTGGAGGTGCTGAATCCGGAGCGTTCGACGGCGCGGCATCCGTTGTTCCAGGTGATGCTGTCGTTCGAGAATCTCCGTGCGTCGCGCATCGATCTACGCGGACTGACCCTCGATGTCGTCGACATCGACTCGGCCGTGGCCAAATTCGACCTGCAGCTGACCCTGACCGAGGCATTCGACGGCGACGGTGCTCCCAACGGACTCGGCGCTGCCTTCACCTACGCGACCGACCTGTTCGACGCGGCAACCGCGCACGGTTTCGCCGACCGCTTCGTGCGGGTCCTCGAGACGGTCGTGGCGGACCCCGCAGTGCGAGTCGGTGACATCGACCTGCTCGATGGTGATGAGCGGTCTCTGGTGTTGGAGCGGTGGAACGATACTGCGCACGAGGTCGAGTCGTCGTCGACGTTGGTCGATTTGTTCGAGGCGCAGGTGCGTCGGACTCCGGGTGCGGTGGCGCTGGAGTTCGAGGGTCGGTCTTTGACGTTTGCGGAGTTCGATTCTCGTGTGAATCGAGTTGCGCGGCATTTGGTTTCGGTGGGTGTGGGGCCGGAGTCGACGGTGGGTCTGGCGATGCGTCGGTCGTTGGATTTGTTGGTCGGTATGTATGCGATCGTCAAGGCCGGTGGTGCGTATGTGCCGGTGGATCCGGATCAGCCGCGGATCGTAATGCCTACATTCTGGCTACTGCCGCTCCGGTTGTGGTGTTGACGACGGCGCGTGACGGG
>BBEG01000261.1 GCA_001312645.1 Rhodococcus sp. JCM 9791 | reverse complement strand
CCGATCGAATCGTGCAGTTCGCGAGCCAGACGGGTGTGCTCGAGGAGAAGGTCCGTGCGTTCCTCCAAGGCCCGCATCCGATCCGCGGCAGAGGGGCCGAGCAACCAGCGTGCCAGAACGGTGACCAGGGACCCGAGCCCGATAACCGTCGTGAGAATCACCACGACGGGAAGTGGGATCAGCAGCGCGTACCACCACTGCGGTTGCTCGATCCGCACGAGGCGTCTCCGCTCGGCGCACCTCCGACCGCTGCACCGACGAGATCCGCGCACACGATGATCATCGGTACGCACACGGCGCACAGCACCGCGCTGAGTGCGAGCCTGACCTCGAGCCAGAGCACGGTGCGCCACCGATCGGACCAACTCGCCGACGATGCGGCGCCGATTGACGCTCGTCAGCACGGGCTCCCTCACCGGGAGTGAGGAAGAGGCGCGCCTGGATTCCTTCTGCGAGCCGCATCGCCGGCACCAACCCCACCGGCACGACGAACAGGGCGAGCATGTACGGCCGGTCGTCGTCGATGAAGATCCACACCGCAGCGAACGCCAACGGCAGACACAGGTGTAGTCCGCGGCTGTAGGTGGCCGGCCGGGCGACCAGCCGGCCGATCTCGCGGATCATGCGTTCATGGTGCCAGTTGCGACGCCGCCGGTGGCTCCCCGAAACGGGGGAGACGAATCCCACCCGTGGGGGAGATCGCGCGACCGGATCGGATGACGCTGAGTGCATGACCACGATCGAAGTGCACGAGCTCACCAAGGTATACGGATCGACCCGGGCGGTCGACCGCGTGACGTTCTCGGTGCGCCCCGGGTGGTGACCGGATTCCTCGGTCCCAACGGTGCCGGCAAATCCACCACGATGCGCATGATCCTCGGCCTCGACCGGCCGACCTCCGGCAGTGCCGCGATCGACGGCAAGCCTTTCGCGGAAGCGGAGAAACCGCTGACGCTGGCCGGCTCGCTGCTCGACGCGGACGCCGCGCACCCGGGACGGACCGCACGGAACCACCTGCTGGCGCTCGCAGCGAGTAATCGCATCCCGACAGACCGTGTCGGCGCGGTCCTCGACGAGGTCGGACTGTCCGCTGTCGAGGGTCGCGAGTCTCGTCCTTCTCTCTCGGAATGCGCCAGCGCCTCGGGATCGCCGCCGCACTACTCGGGGACCCGCTGGTACTGATATTGGACGAGCCGACCAACGGGCTGGACCCGGAGGGGATCATCTGGATCAGAGAAGCGTTGCCGCGGTTCGCACGCGAAGGCCGCAGCGTCCTGGTTTCGAGTCATCTGATGTCCGAAATGGCCTCGTATGCAGATCACCTCCTGGTGCTCGGCGAAGGTCGGATCCTCGCTGATGCTCCCACTGACGAGTTCGTCCGTGCTCATGCCGAATCGTCCGTACGCCTGCGCACTCCGCACGGCACAAGCCCCGCCGAGGTGCTCGCGCATTCCGGTTTCACGGCCGTCGAGGACGAGAGCGGGCGGTGGATGGTCCGCGGTGCCCGGATCGACGAGATCGGAGCGCTGCTCGCCGACGCGGGCATCCCCGTCCTCGAACTCGCAGAGCAACAGGTCTCGCTCGAACAGGCCTACCTTGCTCTGACGTCGTGCGCGACGGCCCACACATCCGGCACGACACACCAGGAGGTCTAGCCATGTCGTATGCACCGGTGCTCCGTTCGGAGTGGATCAAGGTACGGTCCCTGCCGTCACTCGGCGGGGTGCTCACGCTCCTCTTCGTCGTGACGGTGGGATTCTCCTTGGTCGGCAGTGCGACGCTGGGAAAGGAAGAGGCCGGCGAACCCGATTTCGACCCGCTGCTGATCTCCTTCTTCGGTGTCAACTTCGGCCAGGTCGTCGCGATCACCTTCGGTGCCCTCGCTGCGGCTGCACAGTTCAAGAACAACGCTGAGGATCTGGCTCGTCGCGGTGCCCCGCCGCGGTGTCTTCTACCTCGCCGGACTGGCCGTGGTCGCGGGACTCACTTTCGTCGTCGGCCTGGCGACGGCACTCGTGTGTTTCGTCGGTGGTCGAATGCTGCTGGGAGAGCACCGGATGTCGTCGATGGACACGGCTGCGGGCCGCGCGATCCTCGGGTGTGCCGTCTATCTGACCTTGATGGCACTGTTCGCGGCGGGCGTGGCAACCTGTTACGAAATGCCGCAGCCACACTGGGAATTCTCGTCCCGCTCGTGCTGCTGCTGTCGTTCGTGCTCGGTGATGTCGCAGGCAGCAGCGGCGTCGCCGACTATCTGCCCGATCGCGCGGGTCGTCAGGTGCTCGTGCTGGATCCGGTCGGCTCGCCGGGGCCCTGGGCGGGTATGGCCGTGACCGCGGTGTGGGCGGGTGCAGCCGTACTCGCGGGTTGGTGCGGGCTCCGTCGTCGCGACTGCTGACGGGCGGGTCAGACGATCCAGATGGCCTCGGCTGCAGGATTTCCGAGATCCACTGTGGTGCCGTCCGGGCTTCCGATACGCACCGAGACGGTACCGGCGAAGTCGCGGCGTTCGACCACTTCGATGTCGGTGTCGAGAGCGATACCGACCTCGTCGAAGTAGCGCAGCATCGCCGGGTCGGAGTCGGAGATCCGGCAACACGTCCGCCCTCTCCGTCGCCGAACTCGCTGAGTGCGCGGGCGGGCGGCGCGGGGATCGAGCCTGCCGCCGTGGGGATCGGGTCGCCGTGCGGGTCGCGCTCTGGATGGCCGAGCTTCGCGTCGATCGCGGCGATCATGCGCTCGGAGACGGCATGTTCGAGAACTTCCGCCTCGTCGTGCACCTCGTCCCAGCCGTAGCCGAGCTCGCTGACGAGAAATGTCTCGATGAGGCGGTGCCGGCGCACCATTGCGACGGCGGCGTCGCGGCCGCTGTCGGTGAGCGAGATGGACCCGTAGCGGGCGTGGTCGACCATTCCCTGGTCGGCGAGTCTGCGGACCGCTTCGGACACCGTCGACGCGAGACGCGAGGCGCTCGGCGAGCAGCTTCGTCGAGACCTTTTCACCCGACCATTCCTGGACGGTCCAGATGATCTTCAGGTAGTCCTGGGCAACCGACGACAAGGTGTCGGTCACGGTGGAGGGCTCACGACTGTCAGGCACGGGACCAGCTTAGGTAACCTTCAGCCGAGAATCACCTTCTCGGGCCGGTTGCCGGCGCAGTGCAGTGGTCACCAGGCCCTGTCGCGGTGCGAAGAGGTATGCGGCAGCGAACAGAGTGGCCTGAGCGAGGACCACCACGCCGCCGGTCGCCGCGTCGGTGTAGTAGCTCGTATACACCCCGACCACCGAACCGAGTGCGCCGAGCACCGGCGCGATGACCAGCATTCGGGACATCCTGTCGGTCAGCAGATATGCGGTGGCGCCGGGGATGATGAGCATCGCGACCACGAGAATCACGCCGACGGCTGGATCGCGCTCACGATCGTGATGGCGAGCAGAGCGAGCAGCAGTGCCGAGAGCCTGGCGGGGGAGATGCCGAGCGTGTGTGCCTGGACCCGGTCGAACGCGAACAAGGTCAGATCGCGGCGTTTCGCGGCGAGAACCACGAACACTGCGGCCGCGAGGCCGGAGATCTGCCACACGTCGGATGTCGACAGGCCCAGCAGATTGCCGAACAGCACGTGGTGCAGGTCGATCTGGCTGGGATTCTTCGAGATCAGCACGATACCGAGAGCGAACAGCGTGGTGAAGACCGTTCCGATCGCGGCGTCCTCCTTGATCTTCGTGGTCCCGCGGACCAGCCAGATCAACGCCACCGCGAGACCTGCGAACAACAACGCGCCCAGGGCGAACGGCGCACCTACGAGGTAGGCCAGGACAACCCCGGGAAGTACGGCGTGTGACACGGCGTCGCCCATCAGGACCATCCGATCAGCACGAGCCAGCAGCTCAGCAGAGCACACACCACGGTCGTGACGACCGCGACGACGAGGGCGCGCTGCATGAATCCGTACTGCAGTGGTTCGAGAATCAGCTCGAGCATCACGACACCTCTTCCGGCGCGGTGCTCGCACCGAACGCGCGCGCAAGATTCTCCGGCCGCAACACCTCATCGGGAGTGTCGTGCAGGACCACCCGCCTCTGTAGCAGGACCGCCTCGTCGCACAGCTGTGACAGGCCCGCGAGGTCGTGGGTGGCGATCAGCAAGGCGTGTCCGTCGGCAGCGAGGTCGCGGAGCACCTCGGTCAGCGCCGCCTGGGTAGTCGTGTCGACGCCGGCGAAAGGTTCGTCGAGGAGCAGCAGCGGTGCGCGCTGCGCGATGGCCCGTGCGACGAACACACGTTTGCGCTGGCCTCCGGACAACTGCCCGATCTGGCGGTGGGCGAGCGCGGTCATGCCGACGCGCTCGAGTGCCTCCGCGACCGCCTCGTGGTCGACGCGACGTGCTCGGCGCATCCATCCCTGGTGCCCGTAGCGCCCGGTCATCACGACGTCGCGTACACCGATCGGGAAGTCCCAGTCGACGCCCTCGGCCTGCGGAACGTATGCCACGGCGCCGGACCGTCGCGCCGCGGTGATTCCGATACCGCCGATGGTGACTTCACCTTCGTCCGGCTTGACCAGACCCATCACGGACTTGAAGAGGGTGGACTTTCCTGAGCCGTTGGTGCCGACGAGCCCGCACACTCTGCCGGGGGCGAGTTCGAGGCTCACCCCGTCGAGTGCGACGACGGTGTCGTATCGGACGGTGACGTGATCCAGGCTCAGTGCAGGGCGGGAGAGGCGGGCACGGTCGGGGTGCGCGGTGCCGGAGAGTGTCACGGGTTCAGTCCTGACGTGATGGTTGCGACATCGTGGCGGAGAAGGTCGAGATAGGTGGGCACCGGGCCGTCGGGTTCGGACAGGGAATCGACGTAGAGGGTGCCTCCGTACGTGGCACCGGTGTCGTCGGCGACCTGCCGCTGTGCCTTGTCGGAGACGGTGGATTCGCAGAACACCGCCGGGATGTCGTTGTCGCGGACGAAATCGACCGTGCGGGCGACCTGTTGCGGAGTGCCCTGCTGGTCGGAGTTGACCGGCCACAGGTAGGCCTCGCGCATTCCGGCGTCGCGCACGAGATAGCCGAATGCGCCTTCGCAGGTGACCAGTGCCCGCTGGTGTTCGGGAACGGTTGCCAGCGTCGTGACGAGTTCGTCGTGTACGGCCTGTAGTTCGGTCCGGTAGGCGGCGGCGTTGGCTGCGAAATCCGCGGCGTGCTCGGGAACGAGCTCGCTCAGCGCGGCCTCGATGTTGTCGACGTAGATCTGCGCGGTCAGCGGTGACATCCACGCGTGGGGGTTGAGCTGTGTCGAGGACGCGTCGCCGATGGGCAGGGGTTCGACACCGTCGGTCAGCACTACGTGTGCGGCGTCCGTGTCGGCGAGGAACTGCTCGAACCAGCGTTCGAGACCGAGTCCGTTGTCGAGGACGAGAGCCGCCTCGGCGGCATGTCTCAGGTCGCCGGGTGTCGGCTCGTAGCCGTGCACTTCGGCGCCGGGTTTCGTGATCGATTCCACCCGGATGTGGTCGCCTGCGACGGTGCGTGTCATATCGGCGAGCACGGTGAAGGTGGTCAACACGAGGGGATCGGTGTCGGTCTGTGCGGTGCCGCATGCGGTGAGTGCGACGAGTGAGGCAGCGACCATGGCAAATTTGGCTGGTCTCATCAAAAAGTTCGGCACACCGAAATTATGCAGAGCACTGTTTCGGATTGTCCACTCGGGCCGAGTCCGAGGGCGAGGATGCCGGTCCGTGCTCGGGGTCGTAGGCTTTCCGATGTGCAGAGATGGCGAGGTCTGGACGAGATACCTGCGGACTGGGTCGGTGCGTGGTCACGATCGGCGTGTTCGACGGCGTGCATCGAGGTCACCAGCAACTGATCACCCGTGCGGTGAAGTCAGCGAAGGAGCGGGGCATCGCCAGTGTGTTGATGACCTTCGATCCGCACCCGATGGAAGTGGTTCGCCCTGGGAGTCATCCGGCCCAGCTGACCACCTTGGCCCGCCGTGCCGAACTCGCCGAGGGGCTCGGCGTCGACGTGTTCTGCGTGATGCCGTTCACTCCCGAGTTCATGAAGCTCTCGCCCGAGCGCTACGCCCGCGAGATCCTCGTCGAGCGGTTGCACGTCGCCGAGGTCGTGGTGGGGGAGAACTTCACCTTCGGTAAGAAGCCGCGGGGACTGTGGAGATGCTCCGCACGATCGGCGAACGCTTCGGTTTCGCGGTCGACGGGCAGACGCTGCTTGCCGAACATGCGGTGACGTTCTCGTCGACCTACATCCGGTCGTGCGTCGACGCCGGCGACATGGCCGCCGCCACCGATGCTCTCGGCCGCCCCCATCGTGTGGAAGGTGTCGTCGTGCACGGCGACGGACGCGGCCGGGGGCTGGGGTTCCCCACGGCGAACATCGCACCCCCGATGTATGCGGCCATTCCGGCGGACGGTGTCTACGCCGCATGGTTCACCGTCCTCGATTCAGGATCCCCCGTGGACGGGCTCGAGACCGGTCTGCGCTACTGCGCCGCGGTGTCGGTGGGGACGAACCCCACCTTCTCCGGCCGTAATCGCACGGTCGAGGCATTCGTGCTCGACGAGGAGGCCGACCTCTACGGGCAGCACGTCGCAGTCGACTTCGTCGAGCGGCTTCGAGGTATGGAGAAGTTCGATTCCGTCGAGGCATTGATTTCCGCCATGCATCGCGACGCGGACCGTGCCCGTGACCTCCTGGTGGAAGGCGCGTAGTCCGTTCGGATGAAACCCGCGGTAAGGGGATTGTTTTCGGAATGTAGCCGATCACAATTCGGAGCATGTTGTTTCGTGATTGGAGAGAGGCGCGCCTCTCGTGGGTCGATGCCGGCAATTACTACGGCTCGACGCCCGATCACTCGACGGACTGGTGGTCTTTCGCCGCGTTCACCGAAGACGCCGGTCGAAGGCCGAGCCGTGACGAGATCCGCGCGTATGTCGACGGGCGACTGACACTTCTCGGCACACTTGCGCGTCGAGTCGTGGATGCGCCGGCAGGCCTCGACTATCCCTACTGGGTTCGCACCGACATGTCCGTCGACGCCGTCCTCGCCGTGTACGACGAACCGTGCGACAGCTTCGACCACTGGCTCGATCGGGTGGCGCCGCGCAGCGCCCGCGGACTCGACTCTCGGCGCTGTCCGTGGCGGATCCACGTCTTCCCCGGAGTGCCGCGCCCGGGGGCGAGCCTGCCACCCTCACGATCGTCGTGGTCCAGGCCAGTCACGCGATGTTGGTGGGAGGGTCGGTGCGGCCGTTGTTCGACGCGTTGTTCGGGTCTGGGGATCGCCCCCTCGTCGTGGACGGACTTCCCCCGGCCGCGCTTCG
>BBEG01000260.1 GCA_001312645.1 Rhodococcus sp. JCM 9791 | reverse complement strand
GTCGCGGACACCGGTCGCTGCTCGTCGCCAACGCCTATCTCACCGGGCTCAGCGGCGAACCGAACGCCGTTGCGCTCGCATATCTCGGTGCCGTCGTCGACGCACCGACATCGACCCGTCCGTCGCGCGCGCTGCGGCACCGGACGCACTGGCAGGAGTCCTGCAATGACCGAGAACCCGACCACCGGACCGGCCCCGCTCGCCGGCGTCAAGGTGGTGGATCTGTCGAAGATCCTCGCCGGGCCGTACGCGACGATGTCGTTCGCCGACCTCGGGGCCGACGTCACCAAGGTCGAGCACCCCGAAGGCGGCGACCCGACGCGGATGTGGGGCCCGCCCTTCGTCGGCGACGACGCCACCTACTATCTCGCCGTCAACCGCGGCAAGAAGTCGGTTACCCTCGACCTGAAATCCGAGGAAGGTCAGCGGATCGTCCACCGCATGCTCGAGGACGCCGACGTCGTCGTCGAGAACTTCAAGCCGGGCAGCGGACTGCAGAAGATCTTCGACTACCGCGCACTGTCGGAACGGCACCCGCACCTCGTCGTCCTGCACATCTCCGCGTTCGGCGACGAAGGACCCCTGTCCGACCAGCCGGGCTACGACATGGTGGCCCAGGCTGCGGGCGGGTTGATGTCGCTGACCGGTGAACCCGGCGGCGCGCCCATGAAGTCCGGCTACGCGATGGGTGACCTCGGTGCGGCGCTGTTCGGTGTGATCGGTGTGCTCGCGGCGCTGGTCGAACGCGGCCGTACCGGTCGCGGCCAGTACGTCACCACGTCGCTGTTCGAATGCCAGCTCGCGATGCACGTGAACTGGGCGACCAATTTTTTCGCGACGCGTCACGCCCGCATGCGATGGGGTCCGCACACCCGAATCTCGCGCCGTACCAGGCTTATCCCGCGAGCGACGGCTACTTCGTCGTCGCGGTCGGCAACGACGGGCTGTGGGACAACCTGTGCACGGCGATGGGACGTCCGGAGTTGGCGACGGACCCGCGGTTCGTGCGCAACCGTCACCGCATCGAGAACCGTGACGCGCTCGAACAGGTGCTCACCGAAGTGTTCTCGGCGAACACCGTCGAATATTGGTGCCGCGTGCTCGAGGAGAACGCAGTGCCCGTCTCGCCGATCCGGCATCTCGACGAGATCTACAGCGACCCGCACACCGCCGCGATCGGCATGATCGGCACCGTCGACCACACATCGGGCCCGCTCGAACAGATCGCCTTCCCCGTCAACTTCGGGGGAGTGCGGCCACCGTTGCGTTCCGCACCGCCTCTGCACGGTGAGCACACCGACGACGTGCTGGGAAGGTACCGCACGGCCTCCGTCTGACATTTGTCATCGTGATCTTGTGACAGCTGGGGATCGCGGCGCGCCGCGATCCCCAGCAGACTTCTGACCATGAAGAACACAGATGCCGCAGCCATCGAGCTGCGTGACGTCGTCAAGAGTTTCCGGCCTCGAGGCGGCGACGAAGTGCACGCCGTCGACCACCTCGACCTGACCGTGCAGCGCGGCGAAGTCGTCGCGCTACTCGGCCCCAACGGTGCAGGGAAGACCACCACCCTCGACATGGTGCTGGGCTTCACCGAACCCACCGAGGGGGTGGTGACAGTGTTCGGGAAACCACCACGCCATGCCATCGCCGCAGGCCAGGTGTCCGCTGTGCTCCAGACCGGCGGGTTGCTGCGCGACCTCACCGTCCGCGAGACGGTGGAGATGATCGCGTCGACGTTCCCGACGCACCGCGACGTCGACGAGGTCATCGAACGGGCCGGGGTCACCACGATCGCGGGCCGGATGGTGTCGAAATGTTCCGGTGGTGAACAGCAGCGGCTGCGCTTCGCTCTCGCCCTGCTGCCCGACCCCGACCTGATCGTCCTCGACGAACCGACCGCGGGATGGACGTCGGCGCCCGCCGCGACTTCTGGGCGACCATGCACGCCGAAGCCGACGCCGGACGCACCGTAGTCTTCGCCACCCATTACCTCGAAGAAGCCGACTCGTTCGCCGACCGTATCGTCATGGTCGCCGGGGGACGCCTCGTCGCCGACGGCCCCACCTCCGAGATCCGTGCGCTCGCCACGGGAAGGATGGTGTCCGCGGACATCGCGCACGGACGCGAAGACCATGTGCGTGCGGCGCTGGCGTCGCACCCGGGTGTCGCCGACATCTCCATGATGGGCAATCGAATCGAGATCCGCGCAACCGATTCCGACGACGTGGCCCGCACACTTCTGGTCGATCTGGGTGCCACCAACCTCGAAATCACGGGCGGATCACTCGAAACCGCATTCCTCACACTCACCGAGAAGGTTCCGGCATGACCACCACATTCATCCGCCTCGAATTGCGCCGCAAGTTCCGCGATTACATCAGCGTCTTCTTCATCGCGATCCTGCCCGCGTTCTTCTATCTGATCTTCGGTGCATCGCAGTCGTACGCATCCGAATCGGCCGGCCACGCAACGTCGCCATGTACATCATGATTTCGATGGCTGCGTACGGCGCCGTCACCGCGACCACCGGCATCGGCGGAATGGCTGCGGTCGAGCGCATGCAGGGGTGGGGGCGGCAACTCGGTCTGACGCCGCTGACAGACGCCGGGTTCGTCGCGATGAAAGCGACCGTCGCGCTGGTGTTCGCCGCGATCCCCATCGCACTGATCTTCATCTCGGCGTGTTCACCGGTGCCTCGGGCGAGTGGAGCGCGTGGATTCTCAGTTCGATCGCAGTGCTCGTCGGTGCGGCCGTGTTCTCCGTCTACGGACTGATGTTCGGCCTGGCATTCCGATCGGAAGCGGCCGTGGGCGCCGCGAGCGGCAGCTTGGTGGTCCTCGCATTCCTGGGCAACATCTTCATCCCACTGTCGGGCACGATGCTCGCCATCGCGAAGTTCACCCCGCTCTACGGCTACGTGGCACTCGCCCGGTACCCGCTGACCGAGGGCGTCCTGATCGACAGCAGCGGCAACCCCCTACCTGCCGAGCCGCTGTGGGTACCGATGCTTAACTTGTCGGTGTGGGCAGTGATCTTCGTGATGCTCTCGACATACCTGGTGAAGCGAGGACGGGGTCGGCAGTGACAGTGGGTGGACGGACCGACGAGGACCCGTGGGCCAGATTCGGATGGTTCATGGCAACCGTCTGGCTCCTCTTTCTGATCTACCCGCTGGCGGAGGTACTGACCACAGGGTCGGCCCTCGGCAAGACACTCGGCACCGCGGGCGTCGCCGCGTTCGCGCTCGTCTACATCCACGGATTCCGTGCCCTCTACGCAGGGCAGGGCTCCCCGAAGCGTGTCGCCGCCATCCACCTTCCGCTACTGGTGCTCCTGATCTGCGCAGTGAGCCTGCACATCGGGACGGGCGCACTGGGCATGGGCGCATTCGTGGTGTCGTTCGCGATGTTCTCGCTGACGCTGGTGCCCAGGATGGCCGTCCTGGTCGTGACCGCCGGCGTCTGCCTGCTGGTGCCGTGGCTCAACGGCACCTTCCGCGACGACTTCTTCTACACGCTGATCGTCGTGCTGGTGGGTGCGATCACCGCGGTGATCCGCGCCGTCGGCGACCGTGACGACGAGTACACCGCGCTGCGCAACGAACTCGTGATCGCCGACGAACGCGACCGCGTCGCCCGCGACGTGCACGACGTCCTCGGACACAGCCTCACCGCAGTCACCGTGAAGGCCGAACTCGCCGAACGCCTCATCGATCTCGACCCGGAACGTGCCAAAGCCGAACTCGCCGCGATCCGCGCGCTCACACGCGAAGCACTCGGCGAAGTACGGGCCACCGTCACCGGGCTGCGTGTCGCGCGTCTCGCCGACGAACTCGATCGTGCCCGAACCGCACTCGACGACGCCGGGATCCACGTCGAACTGCGCGGCGACGCGTCGGTCGTCGACCCCCGATACCGTCTCGTACTCGGCTGGGTGCTGCGGGAAGCAGTCACCAACGTGGTCCGGCACAGCAACTCCCGCACCTGTGTGATCGCCCTCGGCGGAGAATCGTTGAGCGTCGTCGACGACGGCGTGGGCATCGACGGCAGCCGCGACGGCAACGGCCTGAGAGGCATCCGCGACCGGGTTCGTTCGGCCGGCGGGAAATTCGCTGTCGGAGCCGCAACCGACGGCACGGGCACAGAACTGAAAGTGGTATTCGGATGATTCGTGTGTTGCTGGCCGATGACCAGGCACTCGTCCGCGGTGCGTTGGCGGCGTTGCTCGGCCTCGAGGGCGACATCGACGTCGTCGCCGAAGTGGGCAGAGGCGACGAAGTTCTCGACGCGGCACGCTCGAGCAACGCCGAGGTGTGCCTGCTCGACATCGAAATGCCGGGACTCGACGGCATCGCCGTCGCCGGGAAACTCGCTCGCGAACTCCCCGACGTGCGGTCGCTGATCGTCACCACCTTCGGTCGCCCCGGCTATCTGCGCTCCGCGCTCGAAGCGGGTGCGTCGGGGTTCGTCGTCAAGGACACGCCCGCCACCGAACTCGCCGAAGCGGTGAGGCGAGTTCGGCGAGGCGAACGTGTCGTGGATCCGGCCCTGGCCGCCGAGTCCATTGCCGGAGGCAACAATCCCCTCACCGACCGCGAACGCGATGTGCTGCGCGCGGCGTTGGACGGGGTGCCCGTCGCCGCGATCGCGAGCGTAGTGCACCTGTCGCAGGGGACGGTGCGCAACTACCTGTCGTCGGCGATCGGGAAGACGGGCACGACGACGAGGGTGGAAGCGGCACGGCGCGCCCAGCAGAACGGGTGGATCTGAGCCGGATCACTCCGCTACGTGTTGCGGCCACCGTTGACACCGATGATCTGGCCGGTGATGTAGCTCGCGCCGTCGCTGACGAGGAACGCGGTGGTGGCCGCGATGTCTTCCGCCGTCCCGACACGACCCACCGGCGTGCGCGCGATCTGGTCTTCCACCGAGATCAGGCCCTGACCTGCGTGGTCGCGCATCATCGGAGTGTCGATGAATCCCGGGGGGATCGTGTTGACGGTGATGCCGTGCTTCGAGAATTCGAGCGCGAGCGACTTCGTCAGACCGATCACCGCCGACTTCGACGACACGTACGCCGACATTCCCGCTACTCCGCTGTGTGCGCTCGATGACGAGATGTTCACGATCCGGCCCCACCCGGAGTCGATCATGTGCGGCAGCACGGCCTGGCAGCAGTCGAAGGTACCCGTGAGGTTGACGGCGTGCACCGTGTCCCACACCTCGCGGGTGACCTCGAGGGCCGGTCCGGCGATGGTGACACCCGCGCTGTTGACGAGGATCTGCGGGACGCCCAGCCGGGTCTTCACTTCGTCGACGCCGGCGTCGATGGCGGCGCGGTCGGTCACGTCGACCGGCACCCCGATGGCGGTTCCGCCTCTGCTTCGATCTGCGCTGCAGCAGCTTTCGCGCTGTCACCGTCGCGGTCGAAGAAGGCCACCGCATGGCCTTCGGCGGCGAGTCGACGCCCGATGGCGAGGCCGATACCGGATCCTCCGCCGGTGACGATGGCTGTGCGGGGTTTCTGTGATGCGGTCATGTTCCAACCTTCGGTAGGTTTCGTGGGAATTCATCGGTGTAGCAGGACGGTCAGAGTCGGCGGGCGGCGTTCTCTCCCTCCCAGATCGCGTTGAAGATCCGCCGCGGTGCGTGTGCGTCTCCGACGAGATGAACGTCGATGTCGCTGCCCTCGAGGTCGCGGGCCAACCGATCGTCGGCGGCGTTGCGAGAATCAGCACGACCGCGTCGACGTCCGTCAGTGTCGAGGGCTCGGAGGTGAACACGTCGGTGAGGGTGACGGTGTCGCCGTCGATCTCCGCGACCTCCACATGCGGTGTGAACGTGACCCCGGCGCGACGCAACCGGCCGAACGCGAACGGGAGGTCGTGGGCATCGGCGAAAGCGTGCCCGAGCTGCGGATACTGCGACACGATGTGCACGGGGTGGCGTCGTTCGAGCAGATACTCGGCGGTGATGAAGGCCTGCCGGTCGCCGGTGTCGTCGACGAGGAGGATGCGGTGGGGGAGTTCGGCGCGACCGCTCAGCACCTCCGCCGGCGTGTACACATTCCACTGATCGGAGCCGGGCAGAGAACCACCGGCCCACAGATCTGGGTGCCGCGCGGTCCACCCGTGTCGCAACGGTGTCGAGCCGGTTGCGATCACCGCGGCCTCGAACCTGTCCGCGAGCTCGTCCGCCGTGACGCGGTGACCGAGTTCGACCTTGACGCCGGTCTCGGCGAGTTGTGTGGCGAGCCAGTCGGTGACACCCGACCACTCGCGATACGGCTCGCTGCGGCGATCCATCGCACCTGACCGCCCAGCGTGGAATCCTGCTCGAAAAGTGTGACCGCATGGCCCAATTCGTGGGCAGTCAAGGCGGCGCGCAATCCTGCGGGGCCGCCGCCCACGACGGCGACGGTACGGCGTGGCCTCGGCCGGGCGTCGTCGCCGTCGAACTCCTTCTCGCGACCCACCTTCGGATTGTGGATGCACGAGAGCGGACCGCGCGCGAACGACGCGACGCACCAGTTCGATCCGATGCACGGACGAATCGAATCCGGTTCGCCCCGCTGGGCCTTCTCCGTCCACATCGGGTCGGCGATGAGCTGACGCGCCATACCGACGAACTGCGCTTTGCCGGTGGCGAGAACATCCTCGGCCATCTCGGGAGTGGTGATGCGCCCGACGGCCGTCACCGGCACCGAGACTGCCCGGGTGATCGCGGCGGTGTCGGCGAGTTCGTATCCGGCGGGGCGCGCAGTCGACGTTCCGTAGATCTGCATCCGATCCAGATACGTGCCCTGGCTGGTCGAGATGTAGTCGATGCCGTCGCCATCGATGACTTGTGCGATCCGGACCCAGTCGGCGTTGGTGAGACCACCCGACATGTCACCGTCGTTGCTGTTCAGCCGGATTCCGAGGATCCGGTCCGCCGGAACTTTGCGACGGACCTGCTCTACGATCCGTCGTACGATCCGAATCCGGTTCTCGAAGGAACCTCCGTACTCGTCGGTCCGGTGATTGGTTGCCGGCGACAGGAATTGGCCCAGCAGGTAACCGTGGGCGAGGCCGTGCACCTCGATCCCGTCGACACCGCCCTCGATCGCATACTCCGCGGCCCGTGCATAATGCTCCACCAGTTCGTCGATCTCGCGGCGGTTCATCTCGTGCGGGATCTCGCGGTAGACGGTGTCGGGTATCGCGCTCGGGGCCCAGGTCGGCAGGCGCGAGATGACGCCGTCGGTCTGGCGTCCTCGATGCCACAGTTGGGCCAGCAGCAGTGTTCCGTGCGGGTGGACCGCGTCGGCGACCTTCCGGTAGCTGTCGACGACGGCCTCGTCG
>BBEG01000259.1 GCA_001312645.1 Rhodococcus sp. JCM 9791 | reverse complement strand
CCGAGGAAGCGCCCCCGCCGGTGGCGACGCCTGCGCCTGCAGAAAACCCGGAAGCGGCAACGGCCGCGCAGAACTTGCAGGAGGCTCTCGACGAGCTGCGATCAGCGCAGCGCAGCGGTGACTTCCGCACGTTGGGTGCCGCACTGGATCGGCTGCAGTCTGCGGTGGACGCGTACGTCGTCGCGACCGGAGGAGGTCAGTGAACCGCCCCCACCAGCCGTAATGACAGGTCGGCATAGAGAGAGCCGAGAGTGCCGGGCTCGCTGTAGCGACCGGACGGTACCAGCGGCAGATGTCGACGCACAGCGACATGAGTGCGAGGGTGACGCCCTCGGCGTCGGGCACCGTGAACTGGCCCGACGCGATGCCGAGATCGACGACGTCGCGGACCACCTTGGTGGTGTCGCGTCGAAGGCCGGTGATGACGCGATAGTGGTCGGGTTCGAGCGCGGTCAGCTCGTACTGGATGACGCGGGCGCGTCGATGGTTCTGGGCTTGCCACTCGACGAAGCGCCGAATGATCGAGATGAGACGCGCGATGGCGTCGGCGTCGGGGAGGTCGGCGTCGCGCACGACCCGCAGTGCCAGGTCGTGGCCCTCGTATGCGATGGCGTAGAGAAGCTCTTCCTTCGACTTGTAGTGCGGGTACATCGCGGCCGGGCTCATGTCGAGGCGCGCGGCGATCTGCCGCGTAGTGGTGCTGCCGTAGCCGTTCTCCGCGAACGCCTCGATCGCGGCCTCCCGCATGCGCGCGGCGGCCTTGGAGCTGCTGATCACGGTGTTCTCGGGTGCGCTCACGGTGGGTCCGGCTTCCTTTCCTCTGTGGTTGACAAGCAAACCACAGCGACGTTTAATAAGCGAGCGCTTAGAATCTAAGCGCGCGCTTATCTATGAGGAGCAGTTGAATGCGACGCACCCTGTACGGCCCCGACCACGAGGCGTTCCGCGAGTCCGTTCGCGAGTTCGTGAATCGGTTCGTACTTTCCCGCGCTGAGGAGCTCATCGAGCGGCACGAGATCCCGCGCGACATCTGGATCGAGGCCGGTAAGGCCGGCATCCTCGGGCTCGAGATCCCCGAGCGCTTCGGCGGCAGCGAAGCCGGCGACTACCGGTTCAACGCGGTCGTCGCCGAAGAGATGGCGCGCGCGAACATGGCGTTGTCGTCGTCGATCGGCATCCACTCCGACATCACCGTCCCGTACATCGTTCATCTCGGTAACGACGAGCAGCGCGAACGCTGGCTGCCCAAGTGCGCGACCGGTGAACTCATCTGCGCGATCGGCATGACGGAGCCTCGGGCGGTTCCGACCTCGCGAATCTCAAGACGACCGCGGTGCGCGACGGTGACGACTGGATCCTCAACGGCGCGAAGACCTTCATCACCAACGGTTACAACTGCGATCTCGTTGTCGTGGCCGCCCGCACCGATCCGAGCAAGGGCGCGAAGGGCATCTCACTGCTCGTCGTCGAGCGTGGAATGGAAGGCTTCGAAAACGGTCGCAAGCTCGACAAGGTCGGTCAGCCCGAAGCCGACACCGCGGAACTGTTCTTCGAGAACGTGCGCGTCCCGCAGGCCAACATGCTCGGCGAAGAAGGCATGGGTTTCATCTCGATGATGAAACTGCTGCCGCAGGAACGGCTCGGCTCCGCGGTCAACAACGTGCATCACGCCAAGCAGATCCTGCTCGAGACCATCGAGTACGCGAAGGAACGTAAGGCCTTCGGCAAGGCCATCGGCACGATGCAGTACAACAAGTTCCTGCTTGCCGAGCTCGTGACGAAGATCGAGGTTGCGGAGGCCTACGTCGACCAGGCCGTCGAGGCCCACGCCGACGGCGAGCTGACCGCGGTGGATGCCGCGAAGGCGAAGTGGTGGAGTGCACAGTCCCAGTCAGAGGTATTGGATGCGTGCGTGCAGATCCACGGAGGCTACGGTTTCATGAACGAATATCGTGTGGCCCGCGCATGGAAGGATGCTCGCGTGACGAAGATCTGGGCGGGGACCAACGAGATCATGAAGGAACTGATCGGCCGCGACCTGGGCCTGTAGCCCGGTAACGACAACCCACGAGGAGCATGTAATGCCCGAAGCTGTGATCGTGTCCGCTGTTCGCTCGCCCATCGGGCGCGCCATGAAGGGCTCGCTCAAGACCGTCCGTCCGGACGATCTGGCGACGCAGATGGTGGCCGCCGCGCTGGCGAAGGTCCCCGAGCTCGACCCCACCGAGATCGACGACATCATGCTCGGCTGTGGTCAGCCTGCCGGTCAGTCGGGCTTCAACATCGCTCGCGTCGTTGCAGTCCAGCTCGGCTACGACTTCCTGCCCGGCGTCACCGTCAACCGGTACTGCTCGTCGTCGCTGCAGACCACCCGGATGGCGCTGCACGCGATCAAGGCGGGCGAAGGGGACGTGTTCATCTCCGCGGGTGTCGAGTCCGTGTCGAGCTTCGTCACCGGCAACGCCGACGGCCTCCCCGACACGAAGAACCCCCTCTTCGACGACGCACAGGCGCGCAGCGCCAAGCTCGCCGAGGGTGGCACGCGTGGACCGATCCGCGTGCAGAAGGTTTGATCCCCGACGTGTACCTCGCGATGGGGCAGACCGCGGAGAACGTCGCCTCCTTCACCGGCATCTCCCGTGAAGACCAGGACCGCTGGGGCGTGCGCTCACACAACCGTGCCGAGGAAGCCATCAAGTCGGGCTTCTTCGAGCGGGAGATCACCCCGGTCACGCTCGCCGACGGCACCGTGGTGTCCACCGACGACGGGCCGCGTCCCGGCACCACCTACGAGGCCGTCAGCCAGCTCAAGCCGGTGTTCCGTCCCGACGGCACGGTCACGGCAGGCAACGCATGCCCGCTCAACGACGGTGCTGCCGCGCTGGTGATCATGTCCGACACCAAGGCCAAGTCGCTGGGCCTGACGCCGCTCGCGCGGATCGTGTCGACCGGTGTATCGGGTCTGTCCCCCGAGATCATGGGTCTCGGTCCCATCGAGGCCACCAAGAGGGCTCTCGCAATTGCCGGCATGGGCGTCTCCGATATCGATCTGTTCGAGATCAACGAGGCGTTCGCCGTGCAGGTGCTCGGGTCGGCTCGTGAGCTCGGGATCGACGAGGACAAGCTCAACGTCTCCGGTGGTGCGATCGCGCTCGGCCACCCGTTCGGCATGACGGGAGCGCGGATCACGAATACGCTTCTCAACAACCTCCGTACCCAGGACAAGCAGTTCGGCGTCGAGACCATGTGTGTCGGCGGCGGCCAGGGTATGGCGATGGTGCTCGAGCGCCTGAACTGATCCACACATAGGTTCGGGCTAAGTCATCGTTAGGCCGCATGTCTGAAAAGACATGCGGCCTAACGCGTTTCAACTGTGTTTTGCCTTTGTCATCGGACTTCACTTGGGCTATACATACGTAGGCCCGTCACAGGAGGAGATCACTGCATGTCCGTACTCGACAGGTTCCGCCTCGACGGCCGCGTCGCGATCGTCACCGGCGCATCGTCCGGTCTCGGCGTTGCATTCGCACAAGCTCTCGCCGAAGCGGGCGCTGATGTCGTTCTCGCGGCGCGGCGCGCCGACCGGCTCGAGCAGACCGCAGAACTCGTCCGCGCCGCGGGACGACGCGCCGTTACGGTCGAGACCGACATCGCAGATCCCGAGCAGGCGCAGCGCATGGTCGAGGTGGCCGTCGAGCAACTCGGCAAGGTCGACGTCCTCATCAACAACGCAGGTATCGGCACCGCGGTGCCTGCCACCAAGGAAACCCCCGACGAATTCCGGCGGGTCATCGACATCAACCTGAACGGATCGTACTGGGCGGCGCAGGCGGCCGGCCGTGTCATGCAGCCAGGCAGCTCGATCCTCAACATCTCCTCGGTGCTCGGCCTGACCACCGCGCGCCTGCCGCAGGCGCGTACGCGTCGAGTAAAGCCGCGATCATCGGCCTCACCCGCGACCTCGCTCAGCAGTGGGGCACCAGGAAGGGAATCCGCGTCAACGCGATCGCACCGGGCTTCTTCGAAACCGAGATGACGGACGAGTACCTGCCCGGCTATCTCGACAGCATGAAGCCGCGCATCGTTCTGGGTCGCACCGGTGATCCGGAAGAAATCGCCGCCACCGCAGTGTGGCTGGTATCCGAGGCGGCCGGGTATGTCACCGGCCAGACCATCGTGGTCGATGGTGGCCTCACCATCAATTGACCGCATCACTTCACGGAGGTTTGCAGTGAGCTCAACAGTCCGCACCGCCATCGTCACCGGAGCCGCGCGCGGTATCGGTGCTGCAGTCGCCAAGCGTCTCGCCGCCGACGGCATGCAGGTCGCCGTCCTCGACCTCGATGCCGCGTCGTGCGCCGACACCGTCTCCGCCATCGAGGCCGCCGGTGGTAAGGCACTCGCCGTCGGCGCGAACGTCGCGGACGAAGCCTCCGTTGCCGCTGCTGTCGAGAAGGTCGCCGAGGAGCTGGGCGAACCCACCGTGCTGATCAACAACGCGGGCATCACGCGCGACAACCTGCTGTTCAAGATGACGGTCGAAGACTGGGACGCCGTCATGAGCGTTCACCTGCGTGGCGCATTCCTCATGTCGCGCGCCACCCAGAAGTACATGGTGGACAACAAGTTCGGCCGCATCGTCAACCTGTCGAGTACGTCGGCACAGGGAAACCGCGGCCAGGTCAACTACTCGGCTGCCAAGGCAGGCATGCAGGGCTTCACCAAGACACTGGCGGTCGAACTCGGCAAGTTCGGTGTCACCGCGAACGCGATCGCCCCCGGCTTCATCGCGACGGAGATGACCGCCGCAACCGCAGAGCGCGTCGGCGTCCCGTTCGAGGACTACAAAGCCGCTGCCGCACAGCAGATCCCGGTCGCGCGCGTCGGTGAGCCGGACGACATCGCCCACACCGCGTCGTTCCTCGCGTCCGAAGGCGCAGGTTTCGTGTCGGGGCAGGTCATCTACGTTGCCGGTGGCCCGAAGGACTGACCTCGTCGTCGGGTGCGGGGACGAGGACATCGCTCATATCGCCCTCGCGCCACTGCGAGATCACACGATGAAACGCGACGGGGCCGGGCGCGTACGACGACGACGTCGTGCGCGTCCCCTCCCCGTTGTAGTAGCCCGGCGTGCACTCGGTCAGGAACGCCGAATTGTCGACCGCCTTCTCGGCGATCGTGTCGCACCACGCTTGCTCTGCCGCCGCCGTCGGCTCCACCCACCTCGCGCCGGTCTTGTCTGCCATTGCGATGACCGCGGCGATGTGAGCAGCTTGATCCTGCAGCACGTGAGAGATGTTGACCGAGTTCCCATTCTGAATCGACGCCAGGTGGAACAGGTTCGGGAATCCGTGGGTGTAGAAGCCGTGCAATGTGCGCGGGCCCCGCGCCCACGTTTCGAGCAGCGTCGTCCCGTTCCGCCCGTAGACCGGTAGCGTGCCGGACAGCACGCCCGAGATTCCGACCTCGAATCCGGTGGCGAAGATGACGCAGTCGACCTCGTACTTCGCCTCGCCCACCACGACTGCGTTCTCGGTCATCCGGGTGATTCCGCCGTGATCCGCTGTGTCCACGAGTGTGACGTTCGGCCGGTTGAACGTCGGCAGATAGAGGTCGCTGAAACCGGGGCGCTTGCACATGTACCGGTACCAGGGTTTGAGTGCCTCGGCGGTGGCCGGATCGTCGACGGCCTCCTCGATGCGGGCGCGCATCCTGTTCATGGTCACGAAGTCCGCCAGCTCGTCGCGGCGCTCGCGCTCGGCGGGGTCGAGGGTCGTGTCCAGCGCGCCCGTCATCATCTTGCGTTGAAGGCGTGCGTTCGTCGTCCATCCGTCCTGGACGAGGTCCTCGGCGGCGTCCTCCCCGGAGATGATGGCCAGGAAGTTGTCCATCCGCTCGCGTTGCCAACCGGGTTGCAGGGTGGCAGCCCACTCGGGATCGGTCGGACGGTTGTCTCGCACATCCACGGTCGACGGGGTTCGCTGCATCACGAACAGGTGCTGTGCGCCTTCGGCGACGTGCGGAATGGCCTGGAGGCCGGTCGCGCCGGTGCGACGACGGCGACGCGTTTGTCCGCGAGCCCGGTCAGGCCGCCGTCGGGACCGCCACCGGTGTATTCGTAGTCCCAGCGGCTGGTGTGGAAGGTGTGGCCGCGGAAATCTTCGATACCGGGAATGCCGGGCAGTTTGGCTTGGGTGAGCGTCCCCGAGGATGCGATGACGTAGCGCGCGCGAATGGTGTCGCCGCGGTCGTGCGCACCGTCCACTCGACTGCCTCTTCGTCCCACGTGAAGTCGGTCGCCCGGGTGTGGAAGACAGCATCGCGATAGAGGCTGTAGTGCTCTGCGATGGCGACCGCGTGCTGCCGGATCTCCTCGCCGGGAGCGTACCGCCATTTCGGGATGTACCCGATCTCCTCGAGCAGTGGCATGTACACGTACGACTCGATGTCGCAGTGGATGCGGGGTAGCGGTTCCAGTACCAGGTGCCGCCGAAGTCGCCGGCCTCGTCCATGACCCGGATGGATTCGAAGCCTGCTTCGCGCAAGCGAGCACCTGCCAGAAGGCCGCCGAACCCGCCGCCGACGACGAGGATCTCGACGTGGTCGGTGAGTGGCGCCCGTTCGACGCGCTCGGTGTACGGATCATGCATGTAGTAGCCGAACTTCCCCGCCGCGCGCTGGTACTGCGCATTGCCCTCCGTGCGGATGCGTCGATCCCGTTCGTGACGGTACTTCGCGCGCAGGGCATCGGCTTCGAAGTCGGGAGCATCGTTGATCCGGGCACCGAGGTATCCCTTTCGTCGAAGGAAGTGGTCGCCGTCACTTTCGTGATCGGGGACCTTACTCCATCTCCAGACGTCATTGCCGGGCAACTCGGGTCCGGCGCCAGAGGTTCGGGCTGCCTGAGGATGTCGCTGTATGGCTTCCCCTTTTCGCCCCTGGTCTGGGTGACGAACCCGGCCCGCAGCGGACGCCCACCCAACTGTCTCACGAGGTCGGGGTCGTAACCCGAGAGTGCGGCGCGGCGGATCGCCGCATGCGCCGCCGCTCCCCGACACACACGCGATTCGAATGCTCCGCGGTGCGCACCAACAGAATTACTGCCGGGACGGCCGTCGGTGTCGAAGGCGGCCACGATCTGGGCCCACCACATCCACGCACACGGCGGACAACTCGTATGCGTGGGCGAACGGCAGCGCCCGAATGTGCCCGCGGCCTTCCTGATCGGTCTCCGATATCCGCATGCGACGGTGCAGCCGTCGAGTCGATGCAGTCTGGCGTCCTCCCGGGTCAGCGCGACGAGTTCGCTGCGCCGGAAGGGCCCAGGCAAACCCGAGCAGCAGGATTGCGCTGCCGCGGCGTTCGAGCACCTCGTCGGCCCAACCCTGGCAGTGGGCCCGCGCTTTCTCGACGATTGCGAGG
>BBEG01000258.1 GCA_001312645.1 Rhodococcus sp. JCM 9791 | reverse complement strand
TCGACCTCCTCGGACGCACCGGCCCCGTCGACGACACCGCGGAACGCGCACTCGCGGCCGAGGCCGAGTATGCCGCGGGGGTGCTGGACGTCCTGGTGAATCGTGAAGACCACATGGACGACGAGGACCACCTGTTCGCGCAGGACATGCTCTACGGCTCCGACCTGGCGGGGCGCTTCACCGAGCGCGACACCCGCGACCTCGCCGAACGCGCTGCAGCGGATCGGGACTGGACCTATCGGCACGTCGTCGTCGACGAAGCTCAGGAACTGTCCGAGATGGACTGGAGAGTGCTGATGCGCCGCTGTCCGGACGATCCTTCACGATCGTCGGTGATCTCGCTCAGCGTCGATCGGCGGCGGGGGCGACGTCCTGGGGTGAGATGCTCGAGCCGTACGTCCCCGGACGGTGGATGTACCGATCGTTGACCGTGAATTATCGGACACCCGCCGAGATCATGACCGTCGCCGCCGGTGTGCTCGCCGCGTTCGCGCCGATGTCACGCCGCCGGAATCGGTCCGTGCCTCGGGTTCGGCGCCCTGGTCCAGGTGCGTGAGTGGGGACGAATTGGGCCTCGCTGTAGAAGAATTCGTACGCGACGAAGCTCTCAGGGAAGGGACGAGCATCGTGATCGGGCCGCCGGACGTCCCCGGCGCGGTACTGCCTGCGGAGACGAAGGGCCTCGAATACGACGCGGTCCTCGTCGTCGAACCCGAACGGATCCTCGCCGACGGGCCGCGCGGGGCAGCGGAGCTGTATGTTGCGCTGACCCGTGCCACCCAGCGTCTCGGTGTCCTGCACCGCGCACCGTTGCCGGAGATCCTGTCCGGGCTAACGGACAGAACCCCGCTGACGCGGTGACCACGACCGACGCTCGGGTCAGGACGAAAACCGGACCAGGGCCTGTGTCTTACCGAGCACGGTGCGGCCCTCGTAGCTCACCGTGATGTCGATTCGCGCCGTGCGTTCGTCGGGGTCGAGTCGGGCGACCTTGGCGGAGATCGACAGGGTCGCGCCGTCGACCGGATCGACGACGACGGGTCGCGTGAACCGCGTCTCGTACGAGATCACTGCCGTGGGATCGCCGATCCAGTCCATCACTACCTGCAACGCCAGGGCCGCAGTGAGCATCCCGTGCGCGAGCACCCCTGGGAGGCCGACCTCGGCAGCGGTGACGTCGTTGTAGTGGATCGGATTCAAATCGACCGACGCCCCCGCATAGCGCACCAGGTCGTCGCGGGTGATCTTCGGTTCGGCCTTCGCGACGACCGCGCCGATCTCGAGGTCGCCGAACGCGCAGCGGGTGGGGAAACTCATGCGTCACCTCGATGCAGAAAGCTCGAGGTGACCGTCGCGACCAGCGCGCCGGTCTCGTCGCATACCTCGCAGATCGTCGCGATGAACGAATTGCCCGCGCGCTCGGACACGTCGACGATGGTCAACGTGGTCGACAGGTCGTCACCGGCAACGATGGGCCGACGGTATTCGATCTTCTCCGAACCGTGGACGACCCGGTGCAGCTCGATGCCGGTGCCGGGGGACTCCATCAGCTGGGTCACGGCGGGACCCAGCACCACGGTGCTGAAGGTCGGTGGTGCAACCACATCGGCGAAGCCGGCTGCGCGGGACGCCTCGACGTCGTGATGGACCGGGTTCGTCGAGCGCACGGCGCGAGCGAATTCACGGATCTTCTCGCGGCCGACGAGATAGTTCGTCGGTGGAAAGACCCGACCCGCGAGATCAGGGTTCAGTGGTGCCATCCGCCGAGCTTATCGGGCCGTGAGGTCGGGTCGGCGCCGGAATCGTCCGTTGCGGCCGACAATCGCTGCGCGAACAGCCGGCAGGAGCGTAGAAGCGTCTCGCTGCCATCGATCCTGAAGTCGGCATCGACGAAGGCGAGGATGAGGACGAGCCATTGCCACGAGTCCACATCGAGACCGACAGTGGTGCGATCGTCGCTCGCCGAGCGGATCCGGGATTCCTGGAACTTCAGTGCGTCGACGACGTGCTCGACCGGCGCGTCGACCAGTAGATCCACCGGTTCCTTGCCGCGGCGGAGGTTCCGGCGAAGGTAATCCGACGCCGAGTCGGCCGGCAGATCCCGTACCGGGTAGCGGTGTCCGGTACGGACCGGTTCGTGCAGGCGGTCGACCCGGAAGACGCGCCAGTCCTTGCGTCGGGTGTCCCAGCCCATCAGGTACCAGCGCAGGAGATGGTGGATCTGGCGGTACGGGTCGACGCGTCGCTCGGTGGCGTTCCCCGCTGCATCGACATAGCGGAAAGTGATCGTCTCCCGGTGCGCGATGGCCTCGGCGACGATGCTCAGATGCTGTGCGGTCACCGTGGGTGCCTGTTGGGGGCTCGTCTCGAGCCCGGCGCGGATCGCGGTGAGCAGCGGGCGGAGCCGCGTGGGAAGGAACTGGTCGAGTTTGCCGTACGCGCGGGACGCCGCATCGTCGATGCCGTCTGTCGCCCCATCGTCGATGCCACCTTCCGCGAGCCCCACAGAGGCGAGTGAGGCGAGCGCCAGCAGTGTGGCGACGGCTTCGTCGTCGTCGAGAACCAGCGGTGGCATCGTTCGTCCGGCGGCGAGTCGGTAGAAACCGCCGGGACCGGGCTGTGTCTCGACCGGGTACCCGTACCCGCGAAGACGGTCGACGTCACGGCGCACCGTCCGCGGACTGACTTCGAGCCGGCGTGCGAGTTCGTCGCCGCCGATCGCGCGGCCGGTCTGCAGAAGCGACAGCAGTCCGAGCATCCGTTTCGTCACGTCGGCCATGCCCCGATCATCCCCGAAAATGCGGTCAGGATCCGGCCGTATCCGGTCGTACCGTCGAGGCATGGCAGCAACGCGACACATCACCGTTCGCAGGGCACACACCAACAACTTGGCCGACCTCGACCTCGACATTCCACGCCACCGGCTCGTCGTTGTCGTCGGTGTGTCCGGCTCGGGCAAATCGTCACTGGTGTTCGACACGATCGCCGCCGAGGCGGGGCACCAGCTGAGCGAGACGTTCCCGCCGTTCACCAGGAACCGGCTGCCGAAATGGACCCGGCCCGACGTCGAACACATCGCGGGTCTGACCCCCGTCATCGTCATCGATCAGCGCAGGATCGGCGGCAATGCCCGTTCGACCGTCGGCACCATCACCGATACCTGGACCTACCTGCGATTGCTGTACTCGCGCACCGGGACACCGTACGTGGGCGAATCGAATTGCTTCTCGTTCAACGACCCCGCTGGAATGTGCGCCACCTGCTCGGGCCTGGGTGAAGTCGTCGCCAGTGCGGTCGAACGCTTCCTGGACCTCGACAAGTCGCTCGCCGACGGCGGCATCGTGCTCCCGGGCTTCGGCCACGGCGGGTACTGGTACTCGTTGTACGCCGATATCGGCACGTTCGACGCTCGAACCCCGCTCCGGCAGTGGAGCGAGGCCGAACGCGACGCACTCTTGTACGGCGGTGAGTCCGCGGCGAAGCTGGGCCGCAAGACACCGAAGGAGTACGAGGGCGTCGTCCCGCGATTCGAACGCATCTACCTGCACACCTCCGACAATCTGTCCGAACGCAAACAGGACACCATCCGCCGTTTCACGAGGTCGCAGACCTGTCCCGAATGCGACGGCGACCGGCTGAACAAAGCCGCCCGCACCGCGGTCTTGCTCGGTCGCACCCCCGGCGAGATGTCCCGTCTCGAGGTCGCAGAACTCCTCGACCTCGTGCACACCATCGATTCCGCCCACGTCGCGCCGGTGGTCACCGCGCTGACTGAACGGCTCGAGGCCATGGTGAAGATCGGACTCGGGTACCTGACGCTCGCCCGACCGACCACGAGCCTGTCCGGCGGCGAATCTCAGCGCATCAAGACGGTCCGACACCTCGGATCGAGCCTGACCGAGATGACCTACGTGGTCGACGAACCGACGGTGGGGCTGCACCCGAGCGATGTCGAGTCGATGGTCGAACTGCTCGAACACCTCTGCAGCAGTGGTAACAGCGTGCTGGTCGTCGAACACGATCCCGCGGTGATGGCCCGGGCGGACGAGGTGATCGAGATCGGTCCGGGCGCGGCGCGGCCGGTGGCCGACTCGTGTTCCAAGGGACATTCGACGACCTGCGCCGCGCCGACACTCCGACCGGACGTGCCTTGCGTCGACGAGCACTGCCCGAGCGTGCACCACGGCCCGCGACCGGGTCCCTCACCATCGCCGACGCACGACGCAACAATCTGCAGCATTTCACCGTGCAGATCCCCAGAGGCGTGATGACCGTGCTCACCGGCGTTGCGGGATCCGGGAAGTCCAGTCTTGCTACGGAACTCGTCGACCAACACGAGGCAATCGTGATCGACCAGAAGCCGGTGAGCACCAACCGGCGTTCCACCCCGATCACCTATACCGGCATCGCACCCGCGATCCGGAGACTGTTCGCGCGCCGAAACGACGTGCCCGCGAGTCTGTTCAGTGCCAATTCCGACGGTGGGTGCCCGGACTGCAAGGGCACCGGCGTGATCTACACCGATCTCGCGTTCATGGAGGGCCAGGAAGTCGTGTGCGAGACATGCCACGGACGTCGATTCACACCCGAGGTCCTCGCGCACACCGTCGACGGGATGTCCATCGCGGACGTGGACGATCTGACCGTCGAGCAGGCCGTTGCCCGGTTGCCCGACAAGGGCATCGCCCGCGCACTGGAACAACTCGCGGCGGTCGGCCTCGGCTATCTGCGCCTGGGGCAGTCGTTGAGCACGCTCTCGGGAGGAGAATGTCAACGAGTCAAGATCGCCAAGGAACTGCGGGAGGTGGAACAGACCACCACCTATGTCCTCGACGAACCGACCACCGGGCTGCATATGAGCGACATCGACGCCTTGCTGCACGTTCTCGACAGGCTCGTCGAGTTGGGGAACGATGTGGTGGTCATCGAGCACAACCTCGACGTCATCCGCCGCGCCGACTGGCTGATCGACCTCGGCCCCGGACCCGGCCGAGACGGTGGGACGATCCTGTTCGAGGGACACGTGGCCGACTACACCGGATACGACACACCCACGTGTCGTGCACTGGCGGACGCCCCTGAGTGAGCACCGGCGTGCCCGCATCGATGAGGCCGGGCCCAGTGGCGGTCCCCCGTGGCTCGATCCCGCCGAGTCGCTTTCGAGGTTCGATACGACAGGCACTACTGTAGGCGCAGTGAGCCTGGTCCTTTTGCCTGCAGTCGACGTTGCCAACGGTGAAGCAGTTCGCCTCGTTCAGGGAGAGGCGGGCAGTGAAACCGGCTACGGTTCTCCGCGCGACGCCGCCTTCGAATGGCAGAACGCCGGTGCCGAATGGGTGCACATGGTCGATCTCGATGCGGCATTCGGTCGCGGAGACAACCGTGAACTCATTGCGCAGGTCGTCGGCGAACTCGACGTGTCGGTCGAACTCTCCGGTGGTATCCGCGACGATGCGACTCTCGCTGCTGCCCTCGCGACCGGCTGCGCGCGGGTGAACCTCGGCACCGCCGCCATCGAGAACCCCGAGTGGTGTGCACGGGTCATCGGCGAGCACGGCGACCGTATCGCCGTCGGTCTCGACGTGAAGCTCATCGATGGCGAATGGCGTCTGCGCGGGCGCGGCTGGGTGTCCGACGGCGGCGACCTGTGGGAGACACTCGAGCGGCTCAACGGTGAGGGTTGTTCCCGGTATGTCGTCACGGACGTGACCAAGGACGCACTCTCAGCGGCCCCAATCTCGATCTGCTCGGATCGGTGTGCAATGCCACCGACGCCCCTGTCGTCGCTTCCGGCGGAGTCTCGACCGTCGACGATCTGCGCGCGATCGCCACGCTCGTCGACGAAGGCATCGAGGGTGCGATCATCGGCAAAGCGCTCTACGCAGCCGCTTCACCCTGCCCGAAGCACTCGACGCGGTCTCCCGCTGACGTCGATGGCCGCGAACACGGACCGCGAACACCTCCTCGCTGTGGCGACTGAGGTGCTCGACGGTGTGTCCGAACGGTTCGTCACCGGCCACGGGGCACCGCGGTCGGTGGACAAGGGGCGCAACGACTTCGCCACCGACCTCGATCTCGAGCTCGAACGCCGCATCAGCGGTGAGCTCGCCGACCGCACAGGTATCGCTGTGCACGGCGAGGAGTTCGGGGGGCCGTCGGCGAGCAGCGGGACCGTGTGGCTGCTCGACCCCATCGACGGCACCGTCAACTACTCGGCCGGACTCCCCACGGCGGGCATCCTGCTCTCGCTCGTCGAGGACGGCGAGCCGGTGGTGGGTTTGACGTGGATGCCGCTGATAGGCCACAGGTTCTCCGCGGTGGTCGATGGTCCGCTGCTGTTCAACGGTGAGCCCCGCAAGAAGCTCGGGCCTCAACGGCTCGAAGACCACATGATCGCCGTCGGCAGTTTCGACGTCGACAGTCGCGGTCACGTTCCCGGACGCACCCGGCTGTCCGTCATCACGGAACTGAGCCGGCGGGTCGCGCGGCTGCGCATGCACGGCTCGACGGGTATCGATCTCGCCTACACGGCGTCGGGTGCGCTCGGTGGAGCGGTCGTGTTCGGTCACCACCCGTGGGACAATGCAGCCGGGGTGGCCCTCGTCCGTGCGGCAGGCGGAATCGCCACCGACTTCGAGGGCGAGCCCTGGCGCATCGGATGCGGATCCGTATTGGCCGCAGCGCCCGGTATCCACGACGAAATTATCGACATCCTGAGATCCGTGAGGACGGAGTCTCGTTCAGAAGGAGAATCCCAATGACGCTCGCCGTGCGAGTGATCCCCTGCCTCGATGTCGACGCCGGACGGGTCGTCAAGGGAGTCAACTTCGAGAACCTCCGCGACGCCGGTGACCCTGTGGAACTCGCTGCCCTCTACGACGCTCAGGGCGCCGACGAACTGACCTTCCTCGACGTGACGGCCTCCAGCGGCGATCGAGGCACAATGCTCGACGTCGTTACCCGTACCGCGGAGCAGGTCTTCATCCCGCTCACGGTCGGCGGTGGAGTACGCACCGTCGACGACGTCGACCGGCTGCTGCGCGCAGGCGCCGACAAGGTCTCGGTGAACACCGCCGCCATCGCGCGGCCGGAAGTGCTGCGTGAGATGTCCGAGCGATTCGGCTCTCAGTGCATCGTGCTGTCCGTCGATGCTCGGACCGTTCCTGAAGGCCAGGATCCCACTCCGTCGGGCTGGGAGGTCACCACCCACGGTGGTCGGCAGGGCACGGGGATCGACGCGGTCGAGTGGGCTCGGCGCGGCGAGGAACTCGGGGTGGGGGAGATTCTGCTCAATTCGATGGACGCCGACGGAACCAAGGCCGGGTTCGATCTGAAGATGATCGAATCCGTGCGTGCCGCGGTGCACGTCCCCGTCATCGCTTCGGGCGGTGCCGGCGCTGTGGAGCACTTCGCGCCGGCCGTGCAGGCGGGTGCGGACGCGGT
>BBEG01000257.1 GCA_001312645.1 Rhodococcus sp. JCM 9791 | reverse complement strand
TTTTCGGTGCGCGGTTCGTGATGCGGATCCCGACCGGTGGGCCGCACTCGTCGTCGGGGTGCACGAAGGCACCGGCGTCGCGGTGCGTGACGCCGGTTTCACCGAGGTCGAGCCGGGCTCGATGACCGTGATCGCCACTGCCTCCTGATCGCCACTGCCTCCTGATCGCCACTGCCTCCTGACACCGCGGTCCACGACCTCGGTCGTCAACCTGCGATCCGGAACACCAGCACGGTCGGGCCCGTCAGAGAGAACGACGAGCCGACCCGGTAACCCGCCGAGCCGGCCGGTATACCGTCGGCCGCGGACGAATCGAATACACATCGAATGTCGCCGTGATACCACTCGGGGCCCGCCAACGTCACCTCCGCCGCGTCACCGGCGTGCAGGACGAACAGGCCGCTGCTGTCCGGTAACGGTCTTCCGCTCGCCGTCACCGTTCCCAGCTCCGATCCGTCCAGCCATGCCTGTACCGTGTTGCGGTCGTCGTCGTGCCAGTCGGGATCCTGCAGTTCGATGCCGTCGCTTCCGAACCACACCAGATCGGGATAGCCGACGGTGCGGGCCCGGCCATCGAAGAACCGACGTTGCCGGAGCACGGGCACTCTCCGCCGCAGTGCCAGCAGAGAACGGACGTACTCGATGCGTTCGTGGTCGGCGTGGACCCAGTCGAGCGGCCACGCCTCGGACACCGGAGTCCTGGCCGGAACACAGTACGCATTGTTGTTGCCGCTCTGGGAATGCCCGAACTCGTCGCCGGCCAGCAACATCGGAGTGCCTGTCGAAAGAAGCAGCGTGGCGAGCAGGGCGCGAACGTGGCGCGCGCGTGCGTCGAGGATCACGGGGTTGTCGGTCGGCCCTTCGACGCCGTGGTTCACCGACTCGTTGTGGTCGGACCCGTCCCGCCCCTCGTCACCGTTCGCATCGTTGTGCTTGTGTGTGAACGAGACCGCGTCGCGACGGTGAACCCGTCGTGCGCAGTGACGAAATTGATCGACATCCACGGCTGACGTTCATGGCGTCGATACAGGTCCTCGGACCCGGTCAGGCGCGATGCGATCTCACGCACTCCGGAATTCCCTGCCCAGAAGCGTCGGACGGCGTCGCGGTAGCGGTCGTTCCACTCCGACCACTGCACACCGAACCGGCCGAGCTGGTAGCCCTCCGCTGTCGCATCCCACGGTTCCGCGATGAGCTTGCAGTCGGTGAGCACGGGATCGGTGGTGATGGCGGTGAACAACGCGGCGCGTGCATCGAACGCGCCGCCGCGTGGGCGGCCCAGGGCGCTCGCAAGATCGAACCGGAAGCCGTCGACACCCATGTCCGTCGCCCAGTAGCGCAGGCTGTCGCACACCATCCGCACCGTGATCGGCGACGCACCGTCGACGGTGTTTCCGCAGCCGGTGAGATCGATGTCGTGGCCGTCGTCGTCCAGAAGGTAGTAGCCGGGAGCATCGAGACCGCGCCACGACAGGCTCGGTCCCGCGACCGACCATTCGCAGGTGTGGTTGAAGACGACGTCGAGGATCACCTCGATCCCCGCGTCGTGAAGTGCCGCGACCATCGTGCGGAACTCTGCGATCTCGTTGCCGGGCGTAACGGCATAACCGGGGTGCGGCGCGAAGAACGACGCGGTCGAGTATCCCCAGTGGTTGCGCATTCCCCGCGCCTGCACCGGGGATTCGGTGACGAACGCATGCACCGGTAGGAGCTCGACCGCAGTGACACCGAGGTGCACGAGGTGGCCGATCACCGCTGGATCGGCGAGTCCGAGATAGGTACCCCGAAGCGTATTCGGCACGCCGGGATGCCCGGCCGTGTATGAACCGACGTGTAGTTCGTAGATGACGGTGTCCTCCCACGGGATGCGCGGGCGCCGATGCGGTATCCGATCGATCGAACTCCTGTCGATCGAGGCCGCCTCGAAGGAGGTCGCATCGAACGGGGTGGCCGGGGTGACGACGGACAGCGGGGTGTGCCCGAGTGAATCGACGGTGGACATCGAGCCGAAGGGATCGTCGTCGTACGCGAGCAGTCGGGATGGATCTGCGGAGTCGTGCCGCAGATCGGTGTTCGTCACTCGGCGGCCCCACGGATCGAGCAGGATCTTGTGTGGATTGGTGCGGAGGCCTTCGCGTGGACGCCACGGCCCGTACGCGCGATATCCGTATCGCTGTCCGGGGCCGATGTCGGGGACGGTGCCGTGCCAGATCCCGAAGGTGCGGTCGGGGAGATCGACGCGGTGTTCGTGCCCGTCGTCGTCGATCAGGCACACCTGCAGGCGCTCGCAAGCGGGAGCATGGACAGCGAAGCGGGTGCCGCCCCGGCCGGGTGTCGCGCCGAGAGGGAACGGCGACCGATCGGGTTCGGCCGCGCGTTCGGCGGGACTGTGGACACGAGTGGATGACGACACGAATGAGATCCTGCCGTGTCCCGAGTCCGGGCGTGAGCGAAGATGGACGGCGTGGCACAACCTGATCCCGATCTGCTCATCGAATTCGAAGACGTGTTGGTGCGGCGAGGCGGAAATGTCCTCGTCGGGCCCGTGACCTGGAAGGTGGAACTCGACGAGCGTTGGGTGGTGCTCGGCCCGAACGGCGCTGGTAAGACGTCGTTGCTGCGTGTCGCGGCCGCCGAGGACTTCCCGACGTCCGGTACCGCGCACGTGCTGGCCGAGACGTTCGGCCGCACCGATCTGTCGGAGCTGCGGCCTCGCATCGGACTGTCGTCGTCAGCGCTCGCCAATCGCGTCCCCCGCGACGAGTCGGTCGTCGATCTGGTGATCTCCGCCGGGTACGGCGTGCTCGGCCGGTGGCGGGAGAAGTACGACGAGATCGATACCTCGCGCGCGGTGGAGATGCTCGAGAGTCTCGGCGCCGAGCACTTGGCCGAACGCACCTACGGAACGCTTTCCGAGGGGGAGCGCAAGCGGGTTCTCATTGCCCGCGCCTCATGACCGATCCCGAACTGCTTCTCCTCGATGAACCGGCTGCGGCCTGGATCTCGGTGGGCGCGAAGAACTGGTGGCGCGGCTTGCGACACTCGCTGCCGATCCGGACGCCCCGGCGACCGTCCTGATCACCCACCACGTCGAAGAGATCCCGCCGGGTTTCACCCACGCGATGCTCCTCAAGGAGGGCGGGGTCGTTGCGCAGGGGCTGATCGACGACGTGATCACGGCGGAGAACCTCAGTGCGGCGTTCAGTCAGTCGATCACGTTGGAGAGGCTCGACGACCGGTTCTTCGCTCGCCGCACGAGCGAGCCGGGGCGGCACCGCCGCGGGTGAGACAGGGCGGGTTCGTACAGGCCTGATCGATTAGGCTCCGAGCATGGCTAACGAACGCTCGGCAACCACCTTCGACCCCGAATCCGTGCCGGTGAAGGATGCGTCCACCGTCATGCTCGTCCGTGACTCGGTACGGGGGGTCGAAGTCTTCCTCCTCCAGCGAGTCGTGGGGATGGACTTCGCGGGCGGCATGACCGTGTTCCCGGGTGGCGGTGTCGACCGCAGTGACAGTGAGGCGTCGGTGCGGTGGACCGGGCGCGATGTGGAGTGGTGGGCGCAGCGTTTCGATGTCACGCAGGCGCGGGCACAGGCGCTCGTGCTGGCCGCGGTGCGCGAGACCTTCGAAGAGTGTGGTGTCCTGCTCGCCGGTCAGGACCCCGAATCGGTGCTCGTCGACACCGCACCGCACGCGCAGGCCCGCGGGCAACTCGAGGCCCGCGAACTGTCCTTCGGCGACTTCCTCACTCGCGAAGGACTGGTCCTGCGCGCAGATCTACTGCGCCCGTGGGCACGCTGGATCACCCCGCTCGGCGAGCGGCGGCGCTACGACACGCACTTCTTCGTGGCTGCAGCCCCGGAAGGGCAGAACGCCGACGGCGAGACCAGCGAGGCCGAACACGTGCTCTGGCAGACCCCCGCAGAATCACTCGACCAATGGAGGTCCGGTCGGTCGGTGTTGCTTCCCCCCACCTGGCTCAGCTCACCGAGCTGTCCAAGTACTCGACGGTTGCCGAGATCCTGGCTGCTGAACCGGAGATCCCCACGATCCTGCCGATCATGAGCCGGAGGACCGACACCGGGATCCACATCGCGTTCGACGGCGACGAGGGCTACTACGAGGGCGGCGGCCCGCACCCCTGGGCGAATCGGGACGACATCTGACTCGACTCGTCGAGACGGCACCGGGCCTTGTCGAGACGGCACACCCGGGGACCTCTACGCTGAGGCGCATGGCTGAATTCGTGACACTCGAGGTTTCCGACGGCATCGGCACGATCCGACTGGACCGCCCCCCGATGAATGCCCTGAACCGTCAGGTTCAGGAGGAGATCCGGGAAGCCGCGCGTGAAGCCACCGTGCGCGACGACGTCAAGGCCGTGATCGTGTACGGCGGTGAGAAGGTTTTCGCTGCCGGTGCCGACATCAAGGAAATGGCCGACCTGAGCTACGTGCAGATGAGCAAGATCGTCGACGAACTGCAGTCTGCCCTCGGTTCTGTCGCGGACATCCCGAAGCCCACGGTCGCGGCGCTCACCGGGTACGCACTCGGTGGTGGCCTCGAGCTCGCACTCGGGGCCGATCGCCGTATCGCCGGCGACAACGTCAAGCTCGGTACTCCCGAGGTGCTGCTCGGCATCATCCCCGGCGGCGGCGGAACCCAGCGTCTGGCGCGTCTCGTCGGGCCGTCGAAGGCCAAGGACATCGTCTTCACCGGTCGCTTCGTCGGAACCGACGAGGCCCTGGCGATCGGGCTCGTCGACGAGGTGGTCGCCCCCGACGCCGTGTACGACGCTGCTCGCACATGGGCCTCCCAGTTCACCAAGGGCGCGGGCCGCGCACTCGCTGCAGCGAAGGCCGCGATCGATCAGGGACTGGACACCGATCTCGATACCGGCCTGAAGATCGAGCAGCACGTGTTCGCTGCGCTGTTCGCCACCGAGGACCGTACGATCGGCATGAAGTCGTTCATCGAGAACGGACCGGGCAAGGCCGAATTCCTGGGCAGGTAATCGTTGGGACGGGCCACTTGTCGTGAGCTTACTGCCGGGTAGGATTTGCGACATGACTGCAAGCAGGACCGACGGGACCGATCCCGCGCCGAATCCGCACGCCACCGCAGAACAGGTCGCGGCTGCTCTCGAGGACTCCAAGCTCGCTCAGGTGCTCTATCACGACTGGGAAGCCGAGACCTACGACGAGAAGTGGTCGATCTCCTACGACGAACGTTGCATCGACTATGCTCGCGGCCGTTTCGACCTCGCGGCAGGCGAGCAGCAGTTGCCGTACGAGCGCGCCCTGGAGCTCGGTTGCGGCACGGGCTTCTTCCTGCTCAATCTGATGCAGGGCGGGGTCGCGAAGAGTGGATCGGTCACCGACCTGTCGCCCGGCATGGTCAAGGTTGCGTTGCGCAATGGCGAGAATCTCGGACTCGACGTCGACGGCCGGGTCGCCGACGCCGAAACCATTCCCTACGAGGACGACACCTTCGACCTCGTCGTCGGGCACGCGGTGCTGCACCACATTCCGGACGTCGAGCAGTCGCTGCGCGAGGTGCTGCGTGTGCTCAAGCCGGGCGGGCGTTTCGTCTTCGCGGGTGAGCCCAGCACCGTCGGTAACTTCTACGCGCGGTGGCTGGGTCGCATCACCTGGGAGGCGACCACCACTGTCACCAAGCTTCCGTTCCTGAGCGACTGGCGTCGCCCGCAGACCGAACTCGACGAGTCCTCGCGCGCTGCGGCGCTCGAGGCGGTCGTCGACCTGCACACGTTCGATCCCGCCGATCTCGAGAAACTCGCCACGTCGGCGGGCGCAATCGAGGTCAAGGCATCGAGCGAAGAGTTTGCCGCTGCGCTGCTCGGTTGGCCGGTCCGCACGTTCGAGGCAGCAGTTCCCGAAGAGAAGTTGGGCTGGAACTGGGCCAAGTTCGCCTTCGGTGGCTGGAAGACGCTGAGCTGGGTCGACGAGAACGTGCTCAAACACGTCGTCCCGCGCAGCTTCTTCTACAACGTGATGATCACCGGCGTGAAGCCCGGCAAGTAGTTGGGTTACGAGTTCACGCTCGCCGACGTCGAGTATCTGAGGTCGGATCCGGGTGTCGAGGCATTGTCCGCCGTCGACGGCCGGGAACTGTCGACACGGACGCGTCTGTCCGATATCGGCTGGGCGCGTGCGCGTTTCGGTGATCGTGCGGCGCCGCTCGTCGAGACGGTGCTGGCACGTCGAAAGGCCGCAACGAAGCTCGAGGGGGCGCACGAATGGTTGCTGACCGATGACGCTGTGCAACAGGCGACACCGTCACCGGTCGCCTCACACCGAGCGCGTCGGCTCGCAGGTCGGCAGATTCACGACGTGACCTGTTCGGTGGGAGCCGAGTTGGCGGCCCTGGTCGGTGTGGCGTCCACCGTCGTGGGGAGCGACCTCGACGAGGTGCGCCTCGCGATGGCAGTGCACAATGTGCCGGCAGCCCGCGTGGTGCGCGCCGATGCGTTGCGACCGGTGACGCGCGGGACCACGGTGATCGCAGATCCGGCGCGCAGATCCGGTGGCCGGCGCACCCATGATCCGGCCGCGCTGCAACCGCCGTTGCCGGATCTCCTCGATGTCTATGCCGGCCGCGACCTCGCCGTGAAGTGCGCTCCGGGGCTCGACTTCGACAAGCTCGGCTGGGCCGGCGAGGTCGAGATCGTGTCGCTGGACTCGGGTGTGCGGGAAGCCTGCCTCTACTCACCCGGCCTGAGTGAGCCCGGGATCCGCCGCCGCGCCGCTGTTCTGAGGTCGGACGGGTCGGCTTTCGAGGTCACCGATGCGATGGACGACGACATCCCGGAACAGGCGCCGGGGGAGTGGATCATCGACCCGGACGGCGCGATCGTACGAGCAGGTCTCGTCCGGCACTACGCCGCGACACACGGTCTGTGGCAACTCGATCCACGCATCGCCTATCTCACCGGCGACGCACTTCCCGACGGAGTGCGCGGCTTCCGGATTCTCGAGCAGCTGAAGTACTCGGAGAAGAACCTGCGGCAGGCCCTGACCCGCCACGAGTGTGGTTCGGCCGAGATCCTGGTGCGCGGGGTCGACGTCGACCCCGCGCAGCTACGCCCGCGATTGAAGCTGCGCGGCGACCGCGCGCTGAGCGTCGTGCTCACCCGTGTCGGCCGGACACCGGTGGCGTTCGTGTGCACACCGAGCCGCTGACATGTTCGCGGTGTACCCGTGCACTCAGTCCTCGGAGCCGTCCAGCACGTAGATCTCACCCTGCACGGTCGTTGCGACCAACTGGCCGTCCGGCCCGACCGCTGTCCCCACCGAGAATCCGGTCGCCTCGGGGAGTGGCTCTTCGTCGAGGGACTGTCCGTCGGCCACGTCGAACACGAGCGCAGTGAGGCCGTCGTCGCTCTGGGTGATCGTGTAGCCGCGACCGTTCGCCGTGAGCGCGGTACACCGGC
>BBEG01000256.1 GCA_001312645.1 Rhodococcus sp. JCM 9791 | reverse complement strand
GGAGGACTGTCGTTGCCCGCGCGGCCACTGGTGGTACACGAGCAGCTCACGGTGCGCTGTACCGGCGCGATCACCGGCGACCGCGACGTGCGTGGTGGATCGACGCGTCCGGCACCGTCCACTGCACGCGCCTCGGTCTGCCGGGCGCGATCACCGGGTTGTCCCGTAGCTCGTGACGGTCGACGAGGCCGTGACACTCGACGAGGCGGTGCTCGACTGGGTGGTCGGCATTCGCAGTCCGGAGCTCACCACGCGATGACCGTGGTCACTCACGCCGGTGGTGGGATCGCGAACGCGGTGGTCGCCACGATTGCGGTGGTGCTCCTGCTGCGCGCATCCAGGCCGGCCGACGCATTGCTCGTCGGGGGAGCGGTGGCCACGGGGTGGCCCGTGATGACGGCGATCAAGAATCTTGCAGTCCGAACGCGCCCGCCCGAGCCCGATCGCCTGATGGACCTCGCCACGTGGTCGTTCCCGTCGGGGCACGCGATGATGAGCGCCGTGATCGCCACGACCCTTGTGGCCGTCGCGATGCGGACCTGGCCCCGGGGCGATCGCCGGAGAACTGCCGCGATCGTCGGCCTCGGTGCCTACACGGTGCTGGTGGGGCTGACCCGCGTGTACCTCGCGGCGCACTGGTTGACCGATGTCCTCGCCGGGTGGATTCTCGGTGTCGGCTGGGCGTTGCTGTGGGTGTGGTTGATCACGTGGATACAGGGCAGGCAGGCACGCCGCTAGCTTCGGTGCACGATGAACCGCTGGGCTCAGTCCAGGCCCACCTGCGCGCCCCGCCTTCCGCGCCGCGACGCCGACCTCTGAATCAGGAACAGAGTAGTTCCCAAGAGTCCCACGATGATTCCGGCGATACACACGGGCAGGGCGTCCGACCAGCGGTCGCCGGCGAACAGGATCACGCTGCGGCGATCGCCCACAATGCCGTTCCGATCGCGAGTGCGGGCCGAGGGTCGGCAAGGGTCCGGACCGTCCGGCGATGTCTTCTGAATCTCTCACGAATTGCAGATTAGTTCCTCGCCGCTGCAATATCTTCACCCGTTGCGACGCACCGTACTCGACGAGCGGAAAAAGTGGACATGGCCGTAGGCACCGACTCCAAGAAATCATCACTTCTGGATACGTACTTCAAGATCACCGAGCGAGGTTCGACGGTCTCGCGTGAGGTGCGTGGCGGACTCGTCACGTTCTTCGCGATGTCGTACATCGTGGTGCTCAATCCCCTGATTCTCGGCAGTTTCTCTGCCGACGACGCGACCGCGAAGGTCGACGTCCTGGGCAACATCCTGCCGGTCAACCAGGTCGCCGCGGTCACCGCCCTGGTGGCCGGTCTGATGAGCATCATCTTCGGTGTGGTCGCGAACTATCCGTTCGCGATTGCCGCCGGCCTGGGTATCAACAGCCTGCTCGCGGTGACGATTGCTCCCCAGGTGACGTGGCCGGAAGCGATGGGTCTGGTCGTCATCGACGGCATCATCATCGTGGCGCTCGCCCTCACCGGATTCCGCACAGCCGTGTTCAATGCGATCCCGAAGGAACTCAAGGCAGCGATCGCGGCCGGTATCGGCGCGTTCATCGCCTTCATCGGCATGGTCGACGCCGGATTCGTCCGGCGCATCCCCGACGCAGCAGGCACCACCGTCCCTGTCGGACTGGGCATCGACGGTTCCATCGCGTCGTGGCCGACCTTCGTCTTCGTCGTCGGTGTGTTGCTCATGGGTGTTCTCGTGGTGCGGAAGGTTCGTGGTGGCCTGCTCATCGGCATCGTCGCCACCACGATCCTCGCGATGATCGTCGAGGCGATAGCGGAGGTCGGGCCGTCGCAGGGCACCAACCGAAGGGCTGGAACCTCGGTCTTCCCGCAGCGCCCGAATCCTTCATCGGCATGCCCGACCTGGCGTTGGTGGGTGATGTGAACCTGTTCGGCGCGTTCACCCGCATCGGCGTGATCGCCGCGTCGCTGCTCGTGTTCACGCTCGTGCTCGCCAACTTCTTCGACGCCATGGGGACGATGACGGGACTCGGCAAGGAAGGCAACCTCACCGACAAGGACGGCAACCTACCGGGCATCGGCAAGGCCCTCGTCGTCGAAGGGGCCGGAGCCATCGTCGGTGGTGGAGCCTCCGCGTCGTCGAACACCGTGTTCGTCGAATCCGCATCGGGTATCGCCGAAGGGGCCCGTACCGGCCTCGCCAACGTCGTCACCGGTCTGATGTTCCTGCTGGCGATGTTCCTGACCCCGCTCTACGAGGTCGTGCCGATCGAGCTGCGGCGCCCGCGCTCGTGGTCGTCGGTGCGCTCATGATCGGTCAGGTCCGTGAAATCGACTTCACGAAGTTCGAGGTCGCGCTCCCCGCGTTCCTCACGATCATGGCCATGCCGTTCACCTATTCGATCGCCAACGGCATCGGCGTCGGCTTCATCACCTGGGTCGTCCTGCATGCGGTGAGCGGCAAGGTGCGCACCATCCACCCGTTGCTGTGGGTCGTGGCGGCGTTGTTCGCGCTGTACTTCTCCGTCGACCCGCTCACAGAACTGCTCACCTGACACAGCGCTGGGTCGAAGGTCCGGTCTGTCCCGTATTGTGCTCGCCATGATCTCGGACACACGGGCACTCGCAGGCGACCTCGCGCTTGCTGTGGTGCGTTTGACGCGCCATCTACGGGGACAGCGCAGCCATTCCCGAGTCACTCTGACCCAACTGTCGGCCATGCAGACGTTGCGGACGGAAGGGGCGATGACCCCCGGAGGCTCGCGTCCCGCGAACGGGTTCAGCCGCCGTCGATGACCCGTGTGATCGCGTCGCTGAACGAACTCGGCCTGGTGGATCGCACCCCGCACCCCACCGACGGCAGACAGATCATCGTCAAGTTGTCGTCCGCGGGAGACAGCCTGCTCGCCGATGAGCACCAGGCGCGCGAAGAGTGGTTGACCGAACGTCTCACGAAGCTCGACGACGCCGGCATCGCCACCTTGCGCGACGCAGTCGTCATCCTGACGGAGCTGGTGGCCGAGGACGACTAAGTCGAGTCCGATGCGGCGATCGCGCCTCCGGCTGGGAGAATGTGGTCGTGGTTCACGTCATCGACATCGACGATCCCGCCGACCCCAGGCTGGACGACTTCCGCGATCTCAATTCCTCGGACCGGCGTCCCGATCTTCCCGGCGGCAAGGGACTGGTGATCGCCGAAGGCGTGCTGGTCGTGCAGCGCATGCTCGACTCCCGATTCCCGTTGCACGCCATGCTCGGTGTCGATCGTCGTCTCGGTGAACTCGCCGACGACCTGTGCGATGCCGGGGGGTGGGCGGGATTGTCGCCGGAGGTGCCGTTCTACCGGACCGACGCGGACGTCATGGCCGAGGTGGTCGGCTTCCACCTCAACCGCGGCGTGCTCGGGGTCGCGTACCGGCCCGAGCCGCTCGACGTCGTCGAGGTGATCGAGAAGGCCACCACTGTTGCAGTACTCGAAGGCGTCAACGATCACGAGAACATCGGCTCGATGTTCCGCAATGCGGCAGGGCTCGGTGTCGATGCAGTGCTGTTCGGTAAGGGTTGCGCCGATCCGCTGTACCGGCGCGCGGTGCGCGTATCGATGGGGCATGTCCTGCGGGTCCCGTTCGCGTACGTCGACCGATGGCCGCACGACCTCGACACGCTGCGTGACCGCGGATTCCAGCTGATTTCGCTGACCCCGAATCCGGAGCGATGCCGCTCGCCGAGGCGATGACAGGGGAGAAGGTGGCGTTGTTGCTCGGCGCGGAAGGACCCGGGCTGACCGAGCAGACCATGCGCGCCACCGATGTACGTGCTCGAATACCGATGGCGCCGGGAACCGATTCGCTCAATGTGGCGACGGCTGCGGCGATGGCGTTCTACGAGCGGGTTCGGATCCCCCGATGAGTGCGGGGTCCGTATCCGCGCCGACCCCGTGGTCGACAGGGCTGTTGCTGACCGCGTTCGTATTCACGCTGACCGCGGTCACGTTCATCGCGATCGGAGATGTACTCGCCGACATTCATCCTGCGGTGGCGGTGCTCGTCAATGTCGTGGCCGTCGCGGGGGCCACGCCCACTCTCCTGGTCTGGCGACGGCGGCCGGTGTGGCGGTGGGTGGCGCTGGGTATCGCGACCGCTGTGCCCGTGGCGTGGGGTGTGCTGCTGCTCGGATGAGCGTGGCGGGGACTACAGCCCTGCCGCGCGACGCCACCACGAGCGCTTGGTCTGCTGTGCGGTCGATGCGGTAGGCGGTACGGGTTCTCCCGGTCGGTGCAGGGCGAAACTCCACACTTCGATGTCGGCGGGTGCGGGTTCGCCGTCGCCGCGACCGACGTACCGGAAGCCGAGCCACGCGGCGTTGGCGGCTTCGACGAGACGACGGGGATGGAACGGCAGCGCTTCGGGATGCGGCACGGCGTCGGCCGGCCACCGCATGGGATGTTCTCCCGACCAAAACGGACGTTCCCACAGGAACGGGATTCCTTCGTCTTCGTAGAACTCGATGGCACCGGCTCCGAACGCGCGCCGGAGTGTGCCTTGCTCCCACGCCCCGAACGAACCCCACCCACCGGCAGCGTCGGACACGATCAGGTAGATGTTCTCGGACGCGAGCGTGTGCAGCCAATTGACGCCCACTGCGGAGGGTCGGCGGTGGGTGAGTTCGCGGCTGCACACCACAGTGACGCCGGGGAAGCTGCCGACGAAGACCGTGTCGTCGTCGAACTCTGCGTCGTCCGAGCCCTTGCCCCCGGCCACCTGCGCGAGTGTCGCACGACCGACCGCGGTGGCGTGCCGATCGGGATACAGCCGCGCAAGCAGAGCGTGCGCCGTATCGCGGTCGGGGGTCGAATTACGCAGTACTGCAGCAGGATCCGGGGCGTCGACGTACCAGAGCGTCGACACGACCGCCGCCATCGGCGTCGGCCCTCAGGCGCGTCCGTTGCTGCGGACGCCGAGCAGAACATCGTCCCATGAGGGCAATGCGGGCTTGCCGCGCTTGTCCTTGCTCGGGCTCGCTGCAGGCTTGGCCGACGCGGCAGCGCCCCGCTGAGACTCGGTGTCGGTGTCGTGCTCTGCGACGGCGGGCATTGTCCGTCCCGTCTCCACCACAGCGGTGTCGTGGTCGGCGGGCTCCGGCTGCCGGTCGATGACGACCGCGTCGGCCGGTGCGGCAACGAACCGCTCGGTCTCGGTGTCCACCGTGTCGTCCGTGTCGCGTGACGAGTACACCGGCGTGAGGTAACGCAGGGGGCGACCGCAATCCGGGTCGACGAGGTCGGCGGCGATGTCGTCGAGCGCGGCGATTGTGCCACCGTGCGCATCCGGCTGATAGCGCCAGTGTGCGGCATTGGTGGAACGACCGGCCTGCCACTCGAGTTGGGCGACCCAGTGCCCGTCGTCGTCGCGCCATGCATCCCACGTCGCGTCGTCGAGGTTGTGTCCGCGTGAACGGAATGCCTGCGAGACGATCTCGAGAAGTGTCTGCACGGTGGGGCCGTCGGGGCGCACCGGGTGCCCCTTCTGTGCCATATCGGCTGCGCGGGAACGCTCGAGCAGCACCGGATAGGCAAACCGCTCGACCTTCGAGATCGGGATTCCGGCTTCCTCGGCAACCTGCTCGACGGACGCACCGGCCCGAATGCGGGCCTGGATCTCCCGCGGGCGAAGCGTGCTGGCGGTTTCGATCTGGATCTGCCCCAGGCGTGCGAGGTCGCCGCGTGACGCGGCGCGAAGTGTGTCGTCGACCGGAATGCGGAACTTGTCCCCCGTTGTGGGATCCGCGAGCACGACATGCTTAGCATCCGGCTCGAGACCCACCACCTTCAGTTCTCGCACACTGACCTCCTCGCGCCGGCTCGCGATCGACTTGCCCGAGATTAACGGAGTTGTCCACGATCCGGGAGGGGGACACGCCGCGCCACGCCGAGCCGGATCACAAGAATTCCGGGCGGAGGCGTTATCGTCCTAGGTTTGCCGATTATGTCTCGATGTGTGGTTGAGAGTTTCAAGGAATGCCGAGGGGGCCGGACCCATATGGATCCGGCCCCCTCGGCGAGCGCCGCGAACAGCGATCAGAGCTGTGAAATCACAGCTGTGAAATCAGAGCTGTGAGACGACCCAGTCGATGCTCTTGGTCAGCTGCGTGATGTCTTCGGGATCGATCGCCGGGAACATGCCGACACGCAGCTGATTCCGACCGAGCTTGCGATACGGCTCGGTGTCGACGATTCCGTTGGCCCGCAGGATCTTCGCGACCTGTGCCGCATCGACCTCCTCGGCGAAATCGATGGTACCGACGACCTGCGACCGCAGAGCCGGATCGGTGACGAAAGGCGTGGCGAACTCGGACGCCTCGGCCCACTCGTACAGGCGCGACGACGAATCCTTGGTGCGCGCGACCGTCCAGTCCAGCCCGCCGTTGCTGTTCATCCACTCGATCTGATCGGCGAACAGCAGCAGCGTTGCGAGCGCCGGTGTGTTGTAGGTCTGGTCCTTGCTGCTGTTGTCGACCGCGATCGGCAGCGACAGGAACTCCGGCGTGAACCGGCCCGACGCTTGATCTCGGCGACGCGCTCGAGCGCAGCCGGGCTCATCAGTGCGACCCAGAGGCCGCCATCGGCCGCGAAGCACTTCTGCGGCGCGAAGTAGTAGACATCGGTGTCGGCGATGTTCACCGGCAGCCCACCCGCGCCCGATGTAGCGTCGATCGCGATCAGTGCGTTGTCGGAGCCCGCAGGACGCGACACCGGCACAGCGACACCGGTCGACGTCTCGTTGTGTGCCCAACCGATCAGGTCGACGGACGAGTCGGCGATGATCTCGGGAGCCGAGCCCGGATCTGCGCTCACCACGACGGGGTCGCCGATGAACGGGTTGTTCTTCGTCACGGTCGCGAACTTCGACGAGAACTCGCCGTAGGTGAAGTGCTGCGAACGTTCGCGGACCAGGCCGAATGCTGCGGCATCCCAGAATGCGGTGGTGCCGCCGTTGCCGAGGACGACCTCGTAGCCCTCGGGCAGCGAGAAGAGGTCGCGCAGGCCCGAACGGACACGCGCGACGACGTCCTTGACGGGCTTCTGGCGGTGGCTGGTGCCGAACACCGAAGCGCCGACGTCGACCAGCGACTGCAACTGCTCGGGGCGGACCTTGGAGGGGCCGCAGCCGAAGCGGCCGTCTGCGGGCTTGAGATCGGCGGGAATGATCGGTGAAGCGTCAGCCATCGGAAAGCGTGTCCTAAGCGTCGAGGGACAAGTGCAGGATGTAGTCTAAACCGCCCTGCGCCGCCGATCACCGATGTGTGATCGAATCCCACCCGGCGACAGCATCGGCGGAACGAGGATCGGGGCCGGTGTAGATCGCTGCGGGACGCACCAGCTTGCCGAGCTTCTTCTGTTCGAGAATGTGGGCGCACCAGCCGCCGGTGCGGCCGCACGTGAACATCGCCGGCATCATCGCCGACGGAACCTCGGCGAAATCGAGGATCACTGCCGCCCAGAATTCGACGTTCGTTTCGATGGCGCGGTCGGGGCGACGCTCACGCAGTTCGGCAAGTGCTGCCTGCTCGAGGGCCGCAGCGGCTTCGTATCGGGGTGCGTCCAGACGCTTGGCGGTGGCGCGCAGGACGCGGGCGCGGGGGTCCTCCGCG
>BBEG01000255.1 GCA_001312645.1 Rhodococcus sp. JCM 9791 | reverse complement strand
CGCGATCGAAGTCGCTCCCGAGCACCGCAGGCAGGGTGTCGGTAGCCTGCTGAGTGGGTCGCTGCTGGGGTGGGGCCGCGAACTCGGCGCCACCCACGCCTACGTCCAGATCGAGGCAGGTAACACCGCCTCACGCGCACTGTATTCAGGGTTGGGTTTCGTTGATCACCACCGCTACGGGTACGTGACGGAACCCGTCGGATAGGTCGCCTACAGTGGGTGCCGTGCGCCTCGCTACCTGGAATGTGAACTCAGTCCGTGCCCGTACCGATCGGATCGTGGATTGGCTGCAGCGAACCGACACCGACGTGCTCGCGATGCAGGAGACCAAGTGCAAGGACGAGCAGTTCCCGTTCGCCCGGTTCGAGGAACTGGGCTACCAGGTGGCGCATGTCGGCCTGAGCCAGTGGAACGGCGTCGCGATCGTCTCCCGTGTGGGGCTCGACGATGTGCAGATCGGTTTCGAGGATCAGCCCGGGTTCTCGAAAGACCCCGAGGTCTCCCCTGTGCGTGAGGCACGCGCGATCGGTGCCACCTGCGGCGGTGTCCGGGTGTGGAGCCTGTACGTGCCCAACGGCCGCGAACTCACCGATCCTCATTACACGTACAAGCTCGATTGGCTCGCGAAACTGCGCGCCGACGCGCAGGGCTGGCTCTCCGCGACCCCCGACCTACCGATCGCCCTCGTCGGCGACTGGAACGTCGCGCCCACCGACGAGGATGTGTGGGATCCCTCGTTCTTCGAAGGCAAGACCCACACGTCGCAGCCCGAGCGCGACGCATTCTCGGCGTTCACCGAGGCCGGGTTCGTCGACGTCGTCCGACCGCACGCTCCCGGTCCCGGCGTGTACACGTATTGGGATTACACCCAGTTGCGCTTCCCGAAGAAGCAGGGCATGCGCATCGATTTCGCCCTCGGGTCGCCGACACTGTCGACGAGGGTCACATCCGCGTCGATCGACCGCGACGAGCGCAAAGGCAAGGGCGCGAGCGATCACGCACCGGTGATCGTCGACCTCGCGGAGTAGTCCGGGGCGTCGGCGGGGTTCACGTTCCCGGCCTGGTCCGGTTTCACGAGTTCGTACGCGACCCACACGCAGCCGATCAGCACGAGGACGCCGTGCGCGATCCGCAGTGTCGGCGACACGAAGAACTGCGGGATGTACAGGAGGTATCCGGCCGCCAAGATGCCTGCCGGAAGCACCGGGGTCCACCGTGCACGTACCGCCGACACGAGCACGACGATCACCCCGACGGCGACGAGCAGAAGCCCCACCCCGAACGCGATCATCGCCGCTGTTCCGGTTCGAATCAGTTCGGCAAGCTCGAGCGCAGTCTCACCGTCGACGGCGGTGAGCTCGTGCAGCGCGAAGGTCTCGGCGCCGAAGTACAGCAGAGTCAGAGCGCTACCGACCCCGATCGCCGTGGTCGCGAGCGGGGCAATGCGCAATTCCGCGAAGGCGAATGCCGTCAGGATGAATGCGGCGGCACCAGCGAGATGCGCGACCGTCCACCAGATCGAGCCGAACTGTTCGAGGGTGTCTGCACCACCGCCGGGTGCGAACGGCCGGGTGAGCGGGAAGAGCGCGAACAGAATTCCTGCCGCCGCCAGAAGTGCCGCGGCGGTACGTCGTCGGGGATTGTCGTGGTTCATGCCGAAACCTCCATAGAGTGAGCACCGATCACTTTCGAGATCAGTGTTCACTCTATGACGCCATCAAGCAAGAGCAGCGCTCACATTTGCCGACTCAGACCCGTCGCACAGGCTCGATCGGCACGATCACATCGCGATAGCCGGGATTCGACGTGAGATACCGCTGCACATACGTACACACCGGCCGCACCCGCCAGCCCCGCCTCCGCGCAATATCGAGCGAACCGCCGACCAGAATGCCGGCAAGGCCCCGGTGACCGAAGTCTTCGACGATCACGGTGTGCAGGAAGTCGACAACGGGCCGACCCCTGCCCGGCACGCCCGCCGGATGCTCGGAATCGAAATACCCGAGAATGCCCACGAGGTCGCCATTGAGACGCAACTCGAATCGATTCTGATCGGCATTGTCGGACACCTCCGCCGTCGACAAGTTGATCATGCACGCCTCCCCGAACTTCACTTCCAGTGTGACGCACGCCACTATAGAGCACTTGCGTGTGGCGCTGGGTCTGGCACTCCCTTCGAGAGAGTGCTGACACCGACAGCTGCGCGAACGACGACCGGTAGGGTCACCTCCGTGCAGCTGCTTCCCCTGGCCGGCCAAGGCCACACCCCCATTCGTGTGCTCACCATCGCCGGCACGGACTCCGGCGGAGGCGCGGGCATCCAGGCCGACTCGCGCACGATGGCGATGTGCGGTGTCCATGCTTGCGTTGCGGTTGCCGCGGTAACCGTGCAGAACTCGGTCGGGGTGAGCGGCTTCCATGAGATCCCACCGGAAACGGTGGCAGCCCAGGTGCGATGCGTCGTCGACGACATCGGGGTGTCCGCGACCAAGACGGGGATGCTCGCGTCGACAGAGATCATCGAAGCGGTCGCCGCAGTGTGCTCGGAAGTCGGCATCGGCCGCGACACCGACGTCCCACTCGTCGTGGACCCCGTGTGCGCGTCGATGCACGGCGATCCCCTCCTGCACGCAAGTGCACTCGAGGCCGTTCGCTCGGCGCTGATCCCACTGGCGACCGTCGTCACTCCCAACCTCGACGAGATCCGACTCATCACCGGTATCGACGTGGTCGACGACCGCACCGCCAGACACGCCGCGGAAGCACTGCACGCGCTCGGCGCACAGTGGTCGATCGTCAAGGGTGGTCACCTCCGCACCTCGGAGTCGAGCACCGATCTGCTGTTCGACGGCGACCGGTTCCTCGAGTTCCCGAGCCCGCGCCTCGCCACGGGCAACGACCACGGTGGCGGCGACACGCTCGCCGCGGCGATCGCATCGGCGCTCGCCCACGGCAGGTCGGTGCCGGACGCGGTGGCGTTCGCGAAGGAATGGGTGACGAAGTGCCTCGAATGGTCGTACGACCTCGGCCACGGGCACGGGCCGGTCAACCCACTGTGGCGACTCCACGAACAGCCCTGACAGAACAGCCCGACTACTCCGTGAACGCAGCCCGCGCCTCGGTGCGCGCTGCCCCGCTCGGGACTCCGTCCGGACCGTCGAGCGAGCCTGCGTAGACCGCGGTGCTGTAGGCGACGGACGCCGCGGCGAGCGCGAGGGCGTCGCGGTCGATGTTGTCCACCGTATCGGCCGGCTGGTGATAGTTCGGGTCGTAGTCCTCGTCGGCGGTGCCGCCCCACTTGTCGGCCTCTTCCGGGGACTTCACTTCGTCGGCGCCGGTGAACGTCCCACCGGCAGGGATTCCGACTGCCATGAACGGACCGTAATCGGAGCGACCGTCGAAATCGGTGTCGCCGGCATCGATCCCGCGCTCGGCGAAGAATCCGGAGATGGTGCGCTCGATGCCGGCTGACCCCTCTGGTCCCGGTCCGGCACCGTGCGCGTCGGAGTCGTCGCCGTCGAGGAGGAGATAACCGGGGTTCGGGGAGCCGATCATGTCGAAGTTCAGGTAGAGGGCGATCGCGTCGCGCTCCTCGGGGGACAACGACGCAACGTACTCGCTCGATCCCACGAGCCCGATCTCCTCGGCGCCCCAGAACGCGAACCGCACGGCGTTGGTGATGCCGGGTTCGGCGCCGAGCTGCAGTGCGGTCTCGAGAACTGCCGCGACACCGCTGCCGTTGTCGTTGATCCCCGGACCTTCGGGCACGCTGTCGAGATGTGCACCGACGACCACCACATCGTCGGTCGAGCCCGTGGCGGTCTGCGCGATGACGTTGCGGGAGCGCTGCGTCTCGGTCTTCGTGTCGAGGACGAGGTCCACCGATGGCGCGGCCGCAACCCGCGCACCGTCTGCCAGGCCGATCCCACCGACGGGGATGCGTCGCTCCACGGTCTCGTCGAGCGTCGCACCGGCGAGCGGACCGTCCTCGGTGTTCACGACGAGCAGCGCCGCCGCACCCGCATCGGCGGCGAGCGTCTCTTTCGTCGAGAAGGTGCACACGCCACGGTCGACCGCCACGACCGCTCCCGCAACGTCGAGCCCGTCGTAGTCGGTGGCCTCGCATCCTGGGCTGTCGTCGGTGGGCACCCGCACGACGGGTGCGGTCAGCCCCTCGGGTCCGGTGGTGGGCGACAGGCCCAGTGCCCGCACGTCGAGGGGTTGTCCGTCGATCTCGAGGGTTTGGTCTTCGACCTCGAACGTGGTGGCGTCGAATTCAGGTGTCCGAACGTCGAATCCGGCATCGCGCAATGCGCCGGCGACGTAGTCGACGCTCGCGTCGTAACCCGCGGTGCCGAGCGCACGGGTGCTGTCGTGCTCGGTCGCGATACGTTCGAATTCGGTGAGGTGCCCCATCAGAGCATCGATCTGCACGCTGTCGGCGAGCGCGGCCGGATCGACGGGCGCCGCGTCCGTGCCATCACCGTCCGCGCAGCCTGCGATCACCACGGTTGCCACCACGAACATAGCGGCGCGGCGGCCGATCACCGTGTCGATCATTGCCCGAGCGTACTGTCCCGGCACGGTTCAGGCGTCGCGTTTACCGACCACCGCCAGCGACACCCCGAACACGATCGCCGTGAACAACGCGAAGTACAGCAGCGAACCCCACGGTCCCCAATGGAAGTCGACGCCCTGTTCCATACCGAGGAAGTTGTTGATGTTGGCGAACGGCAGGAAGGGCTGAATTTCACGACCGACCCGGCCGAACAACGAGAACAACGATTCGATGAGCAGCGGCCACAGCAGCAGCAATGCGATCGTGCCGGCCGACTGGCGCAGTAGTGTCCCTACGCCCACAGCGAGGAACACCGCCAGGAACGCGTAGAACGGAATGCCGTAGATCGCGCGCCACGTGTCACCCTCGAGCACGAGATCGCGTCCCGCCTCCGAACCTGCGAGCGCCTTCGCGACATACACGGCGATCAGACCCACCACGCCGGTGAGCACAGCGCCGATCACACCGATCAGCACCGATTTCACGGTCAGCACGAGAGAGCGGTTGGGATTCGCGATGAAGGTGGTACGGATGACGCCGAAGCGATACTCGCTCGTCACCGACAGCGCCGCGAGGATCATCAGGACCATGATGCCGAATCCCGTGACACCGGTGGCGGCGATGTCGGGGGTCAGATAGAAGCGGGCGGTCTCGTCGTCGAGCGACATGGAACTGCGGGCCACTGCACCCATCATCGCGGCGAAACCGATGCCCAGGGCGACGATCACCGCCAGGCACCAGAACGGAGACTGCACCGATGTGAGTTTGATGCGTTCCGCGCGCAAGGTGTCCACTGCTGGTGATGCCATCACAGGCTGCCCTTCATCACGTCGTCGAAACCGGTGCCGTGGAACTCCACGTCGCCTCCGGTCAGTTTCATGAACGCATCCTCGAGGGACGCCTGGCGGCTCGCCAGCTCGTGCAGGACGATCGAGCGTGCCGCGGCGAGCTCGCCGATCTCTGCGGCGCCGCGCCCGACACGTGCAACGCCCCGTCCTGGTCGACCACGGTGTGTCCTCGTTCGGTGAGTGCGATGCGCAGGTCGTCGAGTTGCGGGCTGCGGACGACCACGAGGGATTCCGACGCGCGATCGACGAAGTCCTTGACCGAAGTGTCGGCGATGAGCTTGCCTCGCCCGATCACGATGAGGTGATCGGCGGTCTGGGCCATCTCCGACAACAGGTGACTCGACACGAGCACCGTGCGGCCCTCCGCAGCCAGGGCCTGCATGAATCGGCGGATCCACACGATGCCCTCTGGATCGAGGCCGTTGACAGGTTCGTCGAACAACAGCACCTTCGGGTCGCCGAGCAGCGCACCCGCCAGGCCGAGACGCTGCGACATGCCGAGCGAGAAACCGCCGGCACGTTTGCCTGCGACCTCGGTCAAGCCGACCTGACGCAACACTTCGTCGACGCGGGAGCCGGGCAATCCGTTGGAGGCGGCCAACCACCGCAGGTGGGCGCGCGCCGATCGGTTCGGATGAACCCACTTCGCGTCGAGTAGCGCGCCGACGGTCTGCAGCGGCCGGGTCAGTTCCCGATACTGCTTACCCTCGATGAGCGCGGTACCCGATGTCGGACGGTCCAACCCCAGGATCATGCGCATCGTCGTCGACTTTCCTGCCCCGTTGGGGCCGAGGAATCCGGTGACGATGCCCGGTGGGACGGTGAACGTCACGTTGTCGACGGCAGTGGTTGAACCGAAGGTCTTGGTCAGTCCGGTCACTTCGATCATGGTCCACAGACTGCCGTAAATCCGGCCGGAGCGCAGCACCACGACCGTGACCAGGGCGTCAGGGTTCCATGGGCGACGATGCCTGGGCCCAGAAGCGTTTGGGGATGCGCCCGGCATGCCGAGCACGGAACCCTGCTTCGACCGCGTGTCGCATGGCCGACGCCATCAGCGCCGGGTCCTTCGCGCGGGTGACGGCGGTGGCGAGCAGCACGGCGTCACAGCCCAGTTCCATGGCGAGCGCGGCGTCCGAAGCAGTACCGATTCCGGCGTCGAGAATCACGGGGACCCCCGCGGATTCGACGATCATCTCGATGTGGTGCGGATTGGCGATGCCCAGCCCCGTCCCGATCGGCGACCCGAGCGGCATCACCGCGACACACCCGACGTCCTCGAGGCGTCGCGCGAGTACCGGATCATCAGTGGTGTACGGCAGGACGTTGAAACCGTCGTCGACGAGTTGTTCTGCAGCAGAAACCAATTCGATGGCGTCTGGCAGTAGCGTGCGTTCGTCGGCGATGACCTCGAGCTTGACCCACTCCGTGTCGAGCGCTTCCCGGCCCAGCTGCGCGGTGAGCACGGCCTCCTTCGCGCCGCGGCACCCGGCAGTGTTCGGCAACGGTAGGATTCCGAGTCTGCGCAACAGATCCAGCACACCCGTGCCCGAGGTCGCGTCGACCCGGCGCATCGCCACGGTGGTCAGCTCGGTGCCCGAGGCGACAAGCGCTTCCTCGAGCACCGCCAGATTCGCGGCACCGCCGGTGCCGGTGATCAACCGGGACGAGAAGGAGCGTCCCGCGATGATCAGCGGCGGCAGGTCGTGTCCGGGGTCCACCGATCCGGTTGCCTGCTCAGCCACCCTGCACCGCCGTGAGGATCTCGATCTGCGCGCCCTTGCCGAGTTTCTCGGCCAGCGGCCACGCGGAAGCAGCACACCGTCGGCTGCGACGGCGATGCCTTCTCCGGCAGACCCATCTCGACCAAGAGTTCCGTCATGGTCGGCGCCTCGGCGAAGTACTTCTCCTCGCCGTTTACGGTGATACCGACCGAAATCTGACTGGTCATCGCACACTCTCTTTCACGAATCGTCGGGGATCTGCATGTGTCGCTTCGGGGAGCGGATCGTCGGCGAGCTCGGCGAGGACCGCATCGACGGTGACGGCGGTGAGCAGGACCCCGTTGCGTCCGTGCCCGGTCGCGGCGATCACCCGATCCGACAACCGGCCGATCAACGGCAGATTGTCGGGACTCATCGGGCGTAGACCGGCGCTCGCCTCGCGCAGTTCGTACTCCCCGATCGCGGGGAACAGCATTTCGGCGTCGGCGATCAGGTCGCGCACTCCCGCGACCGTGACCTCGGTATCGCCCGCTTCGTATTGGGTCGCGCCCACGACGAGCCCGTCGGCGCGCGGC
>BBEG01000254.1 GCA_001312645.1 Rhodococcus sp. JCM 9791 | reverse complement strand
GGCATCGGCGCATGGGCGTCGTGGCCCGCACCGCAGGGCAGGCGTGCGTCGCGGCGACACGCATGCTCGTCCCGGAGGAGCACAAGGAAGAGGTACTCGAGCGCGTTGCCGCCGCGTACAACTCGATCAAGGTCGGATCCCCCACCGATCCGACCGCACTGATGGGTCCGGTGATCAGCGCGGCACAGCGATCCAAGTGCGAGCGGTTCGTGCAACTCGCGGAGGAGCAGGGCGCAAAGGTCCGGGCCGGCGGCAAGCGACCGGAAGGCCTCGACCGGGGTTACTACTTCGAGCCGACCGTCCTCGATCTGCCGAACAACGCCAACCCGGCAGCGCAGGAGGAGATCTTCGGACCCGTTCTCGGGGTGATCGGCTACCGCGACGTCGACGATGCGGTGCGGATCGCCAACGACAGCGTCTACGGGCTGTCCGGTCAGGTCTACGGCGCCGATACCGCCGCCGCAGTCGCGGTCGCCCGGCGGATCCGTTCAGGTGCCGTCAACGTCAACACCACCGTATTCAGCGCACTCGCACCCAGCGGGGGCTACAAGCAGAGCGGACTCGGACGCGAACGCGGCCCCGAGGGCATCCGCGAATTCCAGGAAGTCAAGCACATGTCGATTGGAGAACTCCCGAAATGACAGCTGCATCGAACGACACCACGAACCTCAACCTGGACTGGCTCGTCTCGGTCGACGACCACATCCTCGAACCGCCCAACCTGTGGGTCGATCGCGTCGCGAAGAAGGACCGCGATCGTGCACCCCACATGATCAAGGACGACAAGACCGGGATGGACGTCTGGGTCTACGACGGCAAGAAGTTCCCGAGCAGCGGTCTGAGCGCCGTCGCCGGCAAGTCCAAGGAGGAGTTCAGCCCCGAACCCCTCAACTACGACGAGATGCGCCCGGGTTGCTACGACCCGCTCGCCCGAGTGGAGGACATGAACCAGGCCGGCATCCTTGCGTCACTGTCGTTCCCGACGGTGACTCGCTTCTGCGGGCAGATGTTCATGGAGGCCAGCGACCGCGAGTTCGGATTCACCTGCCTGCAGGCCTACAACGACTGGCATCTCGAAGAGTGGGCGGGCGCCGCTCCGGGCCGCTTCATTCCGCTGATCCTCATCCCGCTGTGGGATCCCGCCCTCGCGGCGAAGGAGATGGAACGCTGCGCAGCCAAGGGCGCCACGACATTCGCCTTCTCGGAAAACCCCGAACCGCTCGGTCTGCCGACCATCCACGACAAGGATCGCTACTGGGATCCGGTCATGGCCGCCGCGAACGATCTCGACATGGTGGTCTCGATGCACGTCGGCTCGTCGTCGACTGTACCGCGGATCTCGAAGGATTCGCCGTTCCTGGCCAACCTGGCGTGGGGCGCGACACGGACGTCCGGAGCAATGCTGACGTGGCTGTTCAGCAGCATGTTCCAGCGCTACCCCAATCTCAAGATCGCATTGTCCGAGGGTGAGATCGGCTGGGTGCCGTACTTCCTCGAACGTGCCGAGCAGGTGCTCGACAAGCAGCGCTACTGGATCCAGCGCGGTGCGCAGTGGAGCGACCACGGCAACAACGACCTGGATCTGGACAACCTGGATGTCCGGGAAGTGTTCCGCAAGCATATCTTCGGTTGCTTCATCGAGGACCACCACGGAATCGCCAGCATCGACGAGATCGGCGAGGACAACATCATGTGCGAGACCGACTACCCGCACTCGGATTCCACCTGGCCCAACTGCATCTCGGTGGTCAAGAAGCAGATCGAGCATCTGACGTCCGAACAGCAGTACAAGATTCTGCGCGGAAACGCCGAGCGTCTGTACCGCTTCACTCCGGCACAGCCCCCGGTCCTGGCCGGTGTCTGACGTTGCTGCGGCCGAACAGGAATATGTCATGAATCGATTACTCGAGGACAAATCCGCCATCGTGACGGGCGCGGGCTCAGGAGTGGGCCGCGCAACCGCCCTGCGCCTCGCCGAAGAAGGTGCACAGGTCGTGTGCGCCGACATAAATGTGGATCAGGCGAAGGAGACTGTCCGCCTCGTCGAGGCCGCCGGTGGCGCCGCGACGGCCGTCGTGGCGGATGTGTCCGACGAAGACCAGGTCGAAGCGATGGTGAACGCGGCGGTCGAGCAGTACGGCAAGCTCGACATCCTCGTCAACAATGTCGGCATCCCCACCCCGCGATTGGGAGCAACCTTCGAGGAACACACCCGCGAAGACTTCGAACGGCTGGTAGGGGTGAACCTGGGTGGCGTCTTCTTCGGGAGCAAGCATGCCGTCCTGCAGTTCAAGAAGCAGGGTTCGGGCGGTGCGATCGTCAACACCGGGTCGGTCGCGGGGCTCGTCGCGTGGGGCGGCTCCGTGTACGGCGCCACGAAGGGCGCCGTACACCAGTTGACACGCGCGGTGGCGATCGAGGGCGCACCGCACGGCATCCGGGTCAACGCCATCGCTCCCGCAGGGATGCCGCTCACCGGGTTCATGACTGCCGGCGGGCTGGATCCGGAGATGGGTGCACGACCCGAGGTCACCGATCGCATCGCCACCCAGCATCCCCTCGGCCGTTTCATCACGGCCGAGGACTGCGCGGAGGCGATCCTGTATCTGGCATCCGACATGTCGAAGAACGTGACCGGTGTGGTCCTGCCCGTCGACGGAGGGTACGTCGCACGATGAAAACGACATCGCTCGATCGAGAGCGGGTACGGGAGCTGTTCGATCTGCGCGGCTCGTACAACGAGGCCACCGGCGGTAGCTTCTCCGAGGATCCGTACCCGATCTGGCATCGGCTCCGCAGCGAGAAGCCGGTGCATCCGGGCACGGTGCACGAGCTCACCGGGATATCGGAGCCGCTGATGTTCCAGGGACTCCCGTACCCCGACCGCGAGCACTTCTCGGTGTTCAGTTTCGAGGCCTGCAACGAAGCCTTCCGGAATCCGAGGGTGTTCGCGTCGTCTCCCGAAGCTGTGGACATCGACCCCGAGTCGGGTTCGCTCGTCCACAACAGCATGTTGTCGATGGGCGGAGTGCAACACCGGCAGTACCGCAGCCTGGTCCAGCCGTCGTTCCTTCCGTCGAACGCACAATGGTGGATCCAGAACTGGATCGAGGAAGCGGTCCACCTCCTGATCGACGGGTTCGTCGACGACGGACATGCCGAACTCAACGTCGACTTCTGCGCTGCCATACCGATTCTCACCATCACAGGAAGTTTCGGTGTGCCGATCGAGCAGGCGCTCGACATTCGTGAGGCCCTGATCCGCGACAAGCAGAAGATCATCGACATCCTCGCTCCGATCGTCGCGGCACGGCGAGAGGAACCGCAGGACGACCTGATCAGCGTTCTGGTGCAGGCCGAGCGGACCGACGAATCCGGTACCACACAGCGCCTTTCGGATGAGGAGATCTACACCTTCTCGCTGTTGCTCCTCGCCGCGGGATCGGGCACGACCTGGAAGCAGATGGGAACCACGATCACCGCACTGCTTCAGCGTCCGGACGTGCTCGACCAGGTACGCGAGGACCGGTCCCTGTTGCGCGCGGCAATCGAGGAGACCCTGCGCTGGATGCCTACCGACCCGATGTTCTCGCGGTGGGTCACCGAAGACATCGAGTTCTACGGTCAGGACATCCCGAAGGGTTCGGTCGTTCACCTGTGCGTCGCTGCCGCGAACCGTGATCCCGAGCGATGGGAACGACCCGACGAGTACGACATCACCCGGTCTACGAAGTCGACGCTCGCATTCGGCCAGGGAGCTCACATCTGCCTGGGCATGCACGTAGCACGCGGTGAGATGACCGTAGGAATCAACGCCCTGCTCGACCGGCTCCCCGGGCTTCGGCTCGACCCGGCTGCCGAACCGCCGCGGCTCGTCGGGATGTACGAACGCGGGGCCACCGCGATTCCCGTCCTCTTCGATACCAAGTGAGGTGACCATGGCAGAGACCGAGTACACGCAGACGGACATCAGCCTCCGAGGCGATGAGCACATCCGCGTCTATCGGGAAAGCGGAGGGAAGGAGGGGTACATCTGGAACGGTGTGCCGACGCTCCTCCTCACCGTGACCGGCCGGCGTTCGGGCGAGCCGAAGACATCCGCACTGATCTTCGCCCAGGACGGTGACGACTATCTCGTCGTAGCGTCGAAGGGCGGCGCACCGAAGCATCCACTCTGGTATGTGAACCTGCAGGCAGATCCACACGCGGAGGTGCAGGTACAGGACAGGACGATGTCGGTGGTGGCACGAACCGCCACCTCCGAGGAGAAGTCCCGGCTCTGGAAGATCGTCACGGACGCGTGGCCGAATTACGACCTCTACCAGTCCCGAACCGATCGGGATATCCCGGTCGTGGTCCTGTCACCGGCGTGACGACGTCTAGAATCAGACACCATGTCCCGGGCTGAGGAACGAGCGGTCGAACGATCGGTGGCTGTGCAGCGGTCACGGTCGCGCGTCGAGAATCAGATTCGGGCGATTCTCGACGCGGCGCACCGTCTGGTCGAGGCGAAGGGCGACGCGTTCACCACCCAGGAACTCGCGAAGGAAGCCGGAGTGGCCCTCCAGACCTTCTATCGCTATTTCGCGAGCAAGGACGAGTTGCTCCTCGCCGTCATCAGCGACGGGCTCAGCGACGCATGCCGACAGATGACTGCCGCTGCCGATCATCTCACCGACCCGCTGCAGCGACTTCGGTTCTTCATCACCGCCTCACTGGGAGGCCGGTCGAGGGACCCGGAACGCTACACCCTGGCCCAGTTCATCGTGGCGACCCATTGGCGGTTGCATCGAGTCTTTCCGAAGGAGCTCGCCGAGGCCGACCGACCACTGGTCGACCTCCTCCACACGGAGATCCGGGCCGCCGCGGCTGCCGGCCTGGTCACCTCCACCGACACAGAGCAGGACGCCTGGTTCATCGTCGAGCTCACCCGCTCGGTGTACCACCACTACGCGTACGCGGCGGGCACTGTCGCCGAGGTCCAGGAGCAGCTGTGGCAGTTCTGCCTGCGGGCTCTCGGCGGCACGGTGCGCTGATCTCACCACTTCACCGGATCCGATGGGTGTGTACCCAGTCGAATTCGTGCCTTTCACTGCCATAACCCTTTTCGCTCGAACGTTCTCGTCACGTACGTCCATGGTCGACCTGCCATGCCGTCACGAGGATCATCGAGCAGCGCTCACCGAAATCTCCCAACCACAACCCGATCGAGAGGTCGTCGATGTTCCGCCGCAGACGAATACGGAAGCTACCGGCCGCATTACTGTCCCTCACGTTGTTCACGTTCGTCGCCGCGTGCGGTGGCGGCGACACCTCCACCTCGACTGCCTCCGAGAACGGCGGTGAGCCCGTCGCCGGCGGCTCCGCCACGATCCTGGAGGTCGCAGAACCACCCACTCTCGATCCGGCGAAGCTTTCCAACACCTGGGCCCACATGGCGCCCTTGGGGAATGCGCTCTACGGCACCCTGATGGTCAACAGCACCGAAGACTTCGAAATCGAATACAAGATGGCCACCGACTTCACCACGACGGACGGCGGGACCACCTTCGATCTGAAGCTGCGGCCCGGTCTGACCTTCACGGACGGCACGCCCCTCGATGCCGCAGCTGTGAAGTACAACTGGGACCGTCTGAAGGAACCGGCGACCGGTTCCACCGCGATCCGGGTCGCCAGTTCGATCGCGAACACCGACGCGGTCGACGCCGAGACCCTCCGCGTCACCCTGGTTGCACCGAATCTCCAATTCGCACAGGGTATCGCAGCGACATCGTTGAACTGGATCGCCTCCCCCACCGCACTGGAGAAGGGTGCCACAGCATTCGACGAGGACCCTGCGGGGGCCGGACCGTTCAAGGTGGTGCGCTGGACACGCCAGGGTGAGATCGACATGGAGAAGAACCCCGACTACTGGGACGCACCCAAGCCGTATCTCGACACGCTGACGATCCGCACAGCCCATGAGGCGACTCAGCGCATGAACGCAATGACCACCGGTGCAGCGGATCTCGCGTCAGAATCCAGCGCCAACAACATCACCGCCGCCGAAGCGCAGGGACTGAACACCGAGGTCGTCCCTACCGGCGGAGGCCAGATCATCGCAATGAACAATCGGCGGGCGCCGTTCGACGACATCCGCGCGCGGAAGGCCGTGCAACTCGCGTTGGACACGGACAATCTGAACCTCATCGTCTACAACGGCGAGGGCATCGTGCCGAAAACCCTGTTCGCCGAGGAATCCCCGTACTACCAGGACAAGCCCTTCCCCGAGACGAACTCCGAGGAAGCACAGAAGCTGTTCGACGAGCTCGCCGCCGACGGCACACCACTGTCGTTCACGTTCATGTCCTATCCGTCCAGTGAGAGCAAGACGCTCGCCGAGGCGGTCCAGGCGCAGCTCAGCGCCTACGACAACGTCGATGTGAAGGTCGAGATCCACGACATCGCCAACGCACAGGCGCGCACCGCAGCACGCGACTTCGACATGTCGATCACGTCGGCGATCATCCAGGATCCCGACTACGGCCTGTGGTCTGCGTTCCACTCCACATCGCCCGGAAATTTCATGGGAGTCAACGACCCGGAACTCGACGAGGCACTCGATCGCGGGCGCGAGTCCGCGTCACACGACGAACGCGTCGAGGCCTACAACGCAGTCGAGAATCGACTTGCGGATCTGACCGTCGGCGTCTTCTACACGAAGGCGACACCCGCCATCATCTACGGCAAGGACGTCCACGGCGTGGAGCTCTACACGCTCGGTTCGCCTCTGGTGGAGGAGATCTGGATCAATTGAGTCGACGGGTCAATCCGGGAGCCCGTCGAGCACCGCACGGCTACCGGACAGACCCAGCCGAGTGGCTCCGGCTTCGAGCATCCGCACCGCGGCCTCCGCGGTGCGGATGCCGCCGCTCGCCTTGACCCCGAGCCTGCCACCGACCGTCTCCGCCATGATCTTCACTGCGTGCTCCGAAGCGCCGCCGGCGGGATGGAACCCGGTGGAGGTCTTGACGAAGTTCGCGCCGGCCTTCTCCGCGACACGGCACACCTCGACGATCGCCTCGTCCGAGAGCACTGCCGATTCGATGATCACCTTGAGTACCGCATCGAACCCGATCGCCTCGCGGACGGTGAGAATGTCGGCGAGCACGGCGTTGTACTCACCCGCGACCGCAGCTCCGAGGTCGATGACCATGTCCACCTCGCGGGCGCCCTGGTCGACGGCGAGGCGCGCTTCGGCCCTTTGACGAGTGAGTGATGCTTACCGGACGGGAAGCCCACCACTGTCGCGACGACCACACCGTCCGCGCGGACCGGCAGCATCGACGGCGAGACACACACCGCGTACACACCGAGATCCCGGGCTTCGTCGACGAGTGTCCGCACATCCGCGGCGGACGCTTCGGGCTTGAGCAGGGTGTGGTCGATCATCGAGGCGACCTGTGAGCGGGAGAACGTGGAATCCGGCATACCGTCAGCTTTCCACACGCGAAAATCGTTTGCCGGGCTCGACGACGTCGGCGCACACTGCGAGCGTGCTGATCCGCAGAGAACTCCCCTCCGACGCCGACACCATAACGGCGATCCATCACGACGCGTTCCGGGCGTCCACACCGGCCGGTCACGAGCCCGTCGAACCCGGCCTGGTCGTGGCACTGCGCGCCGGTCCCGCCTGGATACCGCAATTGTCACTCGTCGCGGAGGACTCCACCGGAACCGTCATCGGGCACGTGTG
>BBEG01000253.1 GCA_001312645.1 Rhodococcus sp. JCM 9791 | reverse complement strand
CGAGCGGGTGACTCGACGCCACCATGCCGCCGGTCGCAAGAGCAGCGGGTCGCCGCGCGCTCATGCCGACCTCATCCTGCGCCGGCGCGGACCTTCCGGAGGTTCGCTGGGATCGATGCCGACGAAGATCTCACCGTCCCGTTCCTCACACGGGTAGGTCTTGATCGGCTCGGTCGCGGGCGGCAGATCGGCTCGCCGGTCTCGAGGTCGAAAGCGCTGCCATGGCAGGAACATCCGATCCCGTCCTGGACGAGCTTGCCGGACGACAGCAGACAGTCGAGGTGGGAACAATAGTTGGACGTCGCATATGCTTTGCCGTCGAGTCGCGAGATCGCGAATTCGTAGTCCTCCGCGTAGAACCGGCGGACGATACCTTCGGTCACCTGCCCGGAACGGGCCACTCGTTTGAACTCCATGGTCTTCCTCCAGGTAGGTATGAAGCAGTCAGGCCTGCTGCGACAGGTACACGGTCTTCTCGGATTGGTAGAACTGCATGAGGGTCGGCCCGGCCTGTTCCTTGAACGTCTGGGTGCTCGACTGCTTGTAGCCGCCGAACGGTGCGTTCATGGCCATCCCGGTGGTGGGCTGGTTGACCTTCACCAGACCGGTCCGGGAACCCGCGATGAACCGATGCGCATCCGACAGGTTCTTCGTCACGATCGAGGCGCTGAGGCCGAACGCGGTGTCGTTCGCGAGGACGAGGGCGTCGTCGAACGACGACGCACGCTGGAACGCGAGGACGGGACCGAAGATCTCGTCCGTCAGCAGTCGCGTACCGGGGGTGGTGTCGGCGAAGACTGTGGGCCGCACGAACAGTCCGCCGATGCGCTCCCCACCGCACACGAGGCGCGCACCGTCGTCGACACCGATTGCGACGTACTCGAAATACTTGTCGAGTTGAGCCTCGGAGGCGAGTGGCCCATGGATACGCCCTGGTCCGAGCCTGGCCCGACCGTGAGCGCTTCGGTGCGCGCTACCACTCTGTCGAGCAGCGCATCGTGGATCTCGTCGACCGCGATGACGCGGCTGGTGCCGGTGCAGGCTTGTCCCGACAATCCGAACGCGCCTTTGACGATGAGCGCCGCAGCAGCGTCGAGGTCGGCGTCGGCAAGCACGACGACGGGGTTCTTTCCGCCCATCTCCAGTTGCACGCGACGTTCGGGGCCGACGCGCGGTGGATTGCCCTACCGACCGAGGTGGAGCCGGTGAATGTCACTGCCGCGACACGTTCGTCGCCGACCACCGCGGCGCCGGCCTTGCCGTCACCCTGAACGAGGGCGATCGCATCGGGTGGCAGTCCTCCGGCGAGCAGTGCCTCGACGAGGCGTTGTCCCATGAGCGGGGTGATCTCGGACGGCTTGAAGAGCACCGTATTGCCCGCAGCGAGTGCGGGTCCGAGTTTGCGGGACGGAATGTTGAGCGGGAAGTTCCACGGAGTGATGGCGCCGACGATCCCGATCGGTTCGCGCACCGTGTACACCGTGGTGGGGCCGCCGCCGGGGTAGACCGTGCCTGTTGCACGGTGGGCCTCACCGGCGTAGAAACGCAGGTTCATCGGCGTGCGGCTCACCTCCATCGAGGCTTCGGCTCGGGTTTTGCCCTCTTCGCGGATCAGCTCCTCGACGAGTGTGTCCGCATTGGCCGCGAGGTGCTCGGCGGCGGCTCGAGGATGGCCGCGCGCGTTCCGGTGGTGTGGCAGCCCAGTCGGGTGCCGCCTTGTCGAGCGCATCGACGGCGTTCTGCACGTCGATGACATCCGAATCGGGGAAGGTTCCGATCAGATCGGAATCGTCTGCGGGGTTGCGTCGTTCGAACACCTTTCCGGAGTCGGCCGGGACCCAGCTGCCGTCGATGAAGTTCGCTCCGGTGATCGTCATGCCTGCTCCAGTTCCTCGTACATTTCCCACAGATCAGTGTCTTCGTCGGTGAGCAGTGCAGCGTCGACACGTTTCCCGACCAGTTCGCGGGCGGCCATGATGTCTTCGCCTCGATCCATCGCGAACGCGGCGGTGAGAGTCTCGCCGGAAAGATAGAAGACGGAGAATTCACCGGTGTCGATGTCGCCGCGTACAACCAGATCGGTTGCACCGAAGTCTGTTCCGGTGAACTGGATGTTCGTGCTGTATTGATCGGACCAGAACCAGTGCGGGTCGTCGGAGAGCGACTCGCGCCCGACGATCGTATCGGCGACCACACCCGCCTGCCGGTTGGCATTGTCGAAATGCTCGACGCGGATGTGCCCGCCCACGCGCGGTGAATATCGACTGGCGACGTCGCCCGCGGCATATACGTGCGGCACCGAGGTGCGACCGACGGCGTCGACCACGATCCCGCCGTCGACGGCCAATCCGCTTGCCGCGGCGACCTCGACGTTCGGGACGATTCCGATGCCGACCACCGCCGCGTCCGCCTCGACGACGTCGCCGGTCGTCGTCGTGATCCGGACCCCGTGATCGGAGGTGTCGACAGCGGCGACGCCCGTGCCGGTGCGCAGGTCGACACCGTTGCGGCGATGAAGATCCGCGCAGTAGCCGCCGACCCGCGCTCCGAGGATGTTGCCGAGGAGATTCTCGGCCTGCTCGATCACCGTCACGTTCACCCCGAGAGAACAGGCGGTCGCGGCGATCTCGAGTCCGATGAAGCCGCCGCCGACGATGGCGAGAGAAGAGTTGGGGGTGAGCCGTGCGGCGAGGGCCAGCGCGTCGTCGAGGGTGCGGAGGTAGTGGACCAGGTCGGGTCGGGTCCCCGTTGCACGGATAGTACGTGGGCGGCCGCCGGTCGCGAGGACGACGGCATCGGCGACGATGCTTCCGCCGTCGAATTCGACGCGCCTGAGGCGGTGTCGACGCGTCGAGCCGTGACACCCATGCGGATGTCGATGTTGTTGGCGTCGAGCCATTTCGGAGTCAGAAGCGCGAGGGACTCCACGCCTTCACGCCCCGCGAGGAACTCCTTGGACAGCGGCGGACGCTGGTAGGGTGCGTGTGGTTCGTCGCCGAGCAGGATGATCTTGCCGTCGAAGCCGCGCCGCGCAGGGTCCGGGCTGCGACGGCAGCGACCTGGCCTGCGCCGACGGTGACCACTGTGTGGATAGTCATGGGGTGCACTCCCTTCCGGATACGGAACGCGGTGTGGGATCGATGTGGACGGTGTCGCCGTCGACGTGCACGGCGTACGTCGCTGGCAGAGGTCCTGGTCTTCCTCGTAACCGGTGTCGAGGTCGAACCGCCATTGATGGCCGGGGCAGATGACACGGCCGTGCAGTAGCGTGCCCTTGACGAGGGAACGGTCCTGATGGACACACAGGTCGGCGAAGGCGTAGATGCGGTCGTTCGCGTGGAACAGCGCGATCGCCACGCCGTCCACTTCCACGCGTAGCTTGCGGCGCCGAGTCACCTCTTTGACGGTCGCGACAGCAACCCAGGTCTGTGGGGTGGACATGAAACTCCTTCGCTCGTGTGCCGCGGGGACGGGAGCCCGGTCAGGCTCCCGTCCCCGCACTCGTCGGGGTCAGGCCGACGCCAGCTCCAGGTCGGGTGCGACGTAGGTGTCGTACAGGCCCTTGGTGTAGGAGAAGCGCATCTCCGCACCCCAACGCACGAGCTGCAGGCAGCGCTGCTGAAGCTCAGGCGTGTCGGCGCAGTCGAGCACGATCTGGTAGCCGCGTTCGCCGTGGACGACATCGGAGGTGATGTGCAGGTCGAAGAACTCGATCTCGTCCTCTGTGAATCCGTACACCTCACGCAGCGGAACGATCTGCTTCTTGTAGATGCTCGGAACCTGGGATTCGAGGCCGACGACCAGTGCTGCAGTGGCGACGACGAAGTGCTCGCGCTGCGACACCGCGTAGCACCAGGCCTGAAGGCCGCGGGTGACGGCATTCATGTTGTTCGGGTCCTCGATGCGTTCCTTGGTGGTGCCGCATGCCTCGGCGAACTTGATGAGGAGATCGGTGTGCCGGATGTCGGCGAGTTCCTCCTCGTACATGTTCTGGAGGGTGAAGTCTTTCGCATCGGTGTAGTGGTCGGGGGTGTTCGAGTAGATGTTGGCGAGGTAGTCGGCGAACGGGCCCACGTAGTGATAGTGGTTCTCGGCCCATCGGGCGAAGTGGTGCTTTTCGAGTTTGCCTTCGGCCCACGCCTTGCTGAACGACGCGTCCTTGGCTTCGCGGCCTTTGATGGCGTTTTCGAGTGCGGCGCGGAACTCGTCGCGTCCGAGCAATTCGGTCATGAGTGTGCCTTTCACGTGTGATCGTGCGGTCGATGCCGGGCTGGAATACGTCCGCGACGTTGCGGTCCGAAAAATGCTTGATTGCAGCTTGTTTCGGTGTCATCGACCCTAAGTGCGCGTTGGGCGTGCTGCCATGGCCACAATGACCGGAGGGCGCGGCCCGTCAGTCGATGTGCACGAGTCAGGTGTGCAGGAGTCAGGGGGCGGGTGCCGAGACGAGTGTCTCGAACTCGGCGAGCATCGCTGCGCCGACGGCCTTGTCCTGTTCGCCGTTTCCGCCGCTGATGCCCACAGCGCCGACGATCTGGCCGTCGTGGACGAGAGGGAATCCGCCGACGAAGACCGCGAACTTGCCGGGCAGCATGTGGCTGATCCCGAAGGCTTCGTTGCCGGGCAGTGCGGGGCCGTTGGGCGGTTCGTTGAACAGGTGGGTAGCGCGCTCATGGCCTGCGGCGGTGAAGGCCTTGGCGATCGCGATGTCGACGCCGGTGAGTCGCGCTCCGGGAAGTCGGTGCAGCGCGATGACATTCGCGCTTTCGTCGCACACGCACAGTGTCTGTTTGACGCCGAGTTCCTCGGCCTTGGCGCGCCCGGCGGCGAGCAGGGGAAGCGCGTCGTCGAGGTCGATCCGATGAATTCGATGCATTGGTTCCCACTTTCGAGGTCGGGTGTGGCCTATTTCTAACAGCGCGACGACACGATCGGGATAGGTAAAGTAACCCCACTTATTGATTTATCGTGTACAAAGTGCACATGTGTCTGGGGTCTATGACTCTGGTAACTGATGTAGGAAGTACAAGACGTTCCGCTCCCGCGTGGCGTCACTGCACCGAGGGAAGCAGGTTGCTGTGGAACCGAGTCCGCGCCTGACCGTCCGTGGTCTTCTCGACGAACAACTCATGGAAGGTGCTCGAGTCGTGCCCGCCGATGTTGATCTCGACCGTGCTCTCACATGGGTGCTGCCACTCGGCGAGGTCATGGGCCGCTACGACGATCTGTCCGGCGTCGCCGTGTACACCCGCCCTGAAGCGCTTACCGCCGATACGCAGGCCGTATCGGCGATCGCCGCCCGCGGCGCCGCAGCGCTCATCGTCGACGGCGCAGCGCCGACGTCCAGCACCACTTGGCCATCGGGCCTACCGGTGATCGAACTCGACCTCCCGGTCGGATTCGCCGCACTCAACCGACTACTCGCAGAACGGTCACTGACGCAGGAAGTGCACGTGATGCGCTATTCCGCACTCGTGCACTCGACGCTCGCCGGGCTACTCCACCGGGGCGCAGGTCTCGCCCTGCTGATCAAGGAAGTGTCTTCGCTCGCACAGCATCCCGCGTTGGTGCTCGACGCCCGCGGCCAGGTCGTGGCCCATCACGGCACAGATCGGGCGGTGGTCGACGAGATTACGGAGCACCTCCGGGGCCTTCTCGCCGCGCCGACGTCGAACCGGCATCAGCATCACGACACCCGCGTCGTGGAGCAGACCGGGGGAGGGGTGCGCTGGACGTGCACTGCCGGCGCGATCCGCCTCGGAAAGAGGTTCGAAGGGTGGGTGGTGATTCTCGCGCCCGACCCCGCCCCGGGCCCGCACGACCTCGCGCAGCACGCGGTGGTCACCGAGCAGGCATCCGCAATCATCGGTTCCGAGATGCTGCGCCAGAGCAGCGTGGACGAGGCCGAGGAACGTGCCCGTGGTGACTTCGTCCAGGCGCTCGTCCACGGTAGTTTCTCGAGCCGTCACGACATGCAGGCCCGCGCCGAACACCACGACATCGATCTGACCTCGACGTTCGCCGTCTTCGTCGCACCCGGTTACAGCGGGAACCCGGCCGCGCCCGGCACTGAGGAAGCAGGCGGGTTGCTGCGACTCGCCCGGTACGCGGCCAGCGTCCTACCGCACCCCTCCGTCCGGTCGTATGTCACCGTGATCGGCGACGCACTCGTCGTGGTGCGGTCGCTCCGATACCGCGACGCCACCGACGTCGAGGCGGAGATCGACGAATTCGCGGAAGCGGTGGCGCAGGATCTGTCGCGGCGTAGAGGCAGGCCGGTACCCGTCGCGCACGGGGTGCCCGCCGTCGGCGCCGACCAGATCCGGGAGAGTTACCGGCAGGCCCGGGTGGCGCTCGGGATCGGGCAGCGGATGGACATGTCGGGTTCGGTGTCGTACCACGACCTGCGTGGATACGGCGTCCTCGAACTCGTCGCCGACACCGACCGCAGTCGACGGTTCGTCGACGACGTGCTCGGCAACCTTCGGCCAGGTACCGATCTGCACGACACGCTCGTCGCGTATCTCGGCGCCGGCGGCAACGTCAACGCTGCCGCACGCGAACTCAACGTGCACCGCAACACGATGCTCTCGAAGCTCGACCGGATCTCGCGGGCGATGTCGATGGACGTGCGGGTACCCGAGAACCAGTTCACGGCCTGGCTCGCTGTCCGTCTCGAATTGCTCGACCGCCTGCACACCTCGGTGGATCGCGAGATCAACTACCGCTGAGCGTGTGCGTCGGTGTCGCCGGCAGGGGGAGGTGCGGCGGCATCCTCCGGGTCTCGTCCGAGGTAGGAGCTCCGAACCCGATGCACACGACGACAGCGCAGGCGACGAAGACGACTCCCACCGACCACGCGGAGAGCGCGATCGTGACCCATGCAGCGCCCACCGCGGACCCGCCGAAGCGGATCAGATTGAAGACGCCGAGCCCGGTGCCCTGTGCACCGGCGGGGGAGCGCGTCGATCCCGCTGCGGCCGGTGTCTGCACGGCAGCGATCCCCGCTCCGGTCACCGCGAGAACACACGCGACGAGCCACAGGTTCGGTTCGTCGGCAGAGAGAACGACGGCGAGCGCACCCTGTGTCACCACCAGTACGGCCAGGCCGAACCGCAGGACGCGGCGCCCACCGATCCGGTCGGTCGTCCGACCCACCAGCGGTGCGAGGGCCGCCATGACGGCCGGGAGCGCGAACAGGACCATGCCCGCAGTCGCCGTGGATTCACCCGTCGCCGTCAACCTGAGGGGGACGGCCAGCAGAGCCGTGCCGAGACAGAACATCTGCGCGAACGCGGCGACCGCGCTCCGGGCGAAACGACTCTCGACGAGCAAGCGCACATCGACGAACGGCACCGGCGCCCGCAGACAATGCGCGACGAACCACGCGAGTACACCCGCCGACACCGTAAGAACCACCGGAGGAACGGCCGGCGCGACACCGGACTGACCGAACATACTCAGGCCCAGCACGATTCCAGCAGAACCAAGGGTGAGTGTCGCAGCGCCGAGCACGTCGAGCCGCATGGGTCGACCGGGAAACGCCGGAATCCATCGCAGTTCCGGCGAATCCGATCAGAGCAATCGGAATCAGGGGGACGAACACCCACCGCCAACCCCAACTGCCCGCGACGAACCCACCGAGTGACGGGCCGATCGCCTGACCGATCCCATTGACGGTCGCCCACGCGCCGACGGCGCGCGCGCGGCGTTGCGAGTCGAACAGCCACGCGATCAGACCCATCACCGCGGGAGCGAATGCAGCGGCTGCGAGA
>BBEG01000252.1 GCA_001312645.1 Rhodococcus sp. JCM 9791 | reverse complement strand
CGCGCCTCCTCCGGGCAATGTGCCGCCGGTGACGAGCGCGAACCGGGTGCTGCCTCCGGGTGTACCGGGAGCGACCACCACGGTGCCCATGCAGTCCGGGAAACCGCAGACGCAGCAGTACGCGCCCACTGCGTACACGCAGGCGCCGTACACCGGGGCGTCTCAGCCACCGACGTCCGGTCCGCTCCGTACGGTGCCGCCGCGGCTGCCTCGCCGGGTGGGGACGACAACCGGAAGATGCCCAGCCCCACAGCACTCGCCTGGGCCGCGGGCATCGCGATCGTGCTTGCTGTGGTCACCCTGTTCATCGTCTTGACCAGTAACGACAAGGACGAACCCGAGACAGGGCAGTCGCCGACCACGCAGATCACCACGACGACGCAAAGGCCCACCACGACGACGCGCGCACCACAGACCACGACGTCGGAGTGGACTGCTCCGCTCCCGGTTCCGACGGAACGCCGACGTTCGAGCCGACGACCACGGTCGAGGTTCCGACGACAGTCCAGCCGACGACCACGGTCGAGGTTCCGACTCCGACCACTCAAACTCCGACCACGACCACCGCGACACCGACAACCACCGCCACCGCCACCACGACGCAACCCGTCGAAGGAGGAGAGGAGTCGCCAGGCGACGCCTCGGGTGGCGGGGAAGGCGACGGAGGTACGGGAGGCGACGAAGAGCCCGCAGCCAGCAACGGTACGAACAACGCACCGCCGGACACACAAGGAACGTCATGACCACACCGCGCAAGCTCTCCTCACGCTACGAGCTGGGTGAGATCCTCGGCTTCGGTGGCATGTCCGAGGTGCATTTGGCACGGGATCTGCGGCTCGGCCGTGACGTGGCAATCAAGGTTCTGCGCGCCGACCTCGCGCGAGACCCTACGTTCTACCTGCGGTTCCGTCGCGAAGCCCAGAACGCGGCTGCGTTGAACCATCCGGCGATCGTCGCCGTGTACGACACCGGTGAAGCCGAAACGGAAGCCGGCCCGATCCCGTACATCGTCATGGAGTTCGTCGAGGGCGACACCTTGCGCGACATCGTGCGCGGCGAGGGACCGATGCCGCCGAAGCGGGCGATGGAGGTGATCGCCGACGTGTGCGCGGCGCTCGACTTCAGTCACCGCAACGGGATCGTGCACCGCGACGTCAAACCCGCCAATGTCATGATCAACAAGGCCGGCGCGGTCAAGGTCATGGACTTCGGCATCGCCCGCGCAATCTCCGACGCGTCGAGCCCGATGACGCAGACGGCCGCCGTGATCGGCACCGCTCAGTACCTGTCACCCGAGCAGGCGCGGGGTGAACAGGTCGATGCGCGCTCCGACGTGTACTCCGTGGGCTGCGTGCTGTTCGAGATCATGACCGGAGAGCCCCCGTTCAAAGGTGATTCGCCGGTCGCGGTCGCCTACCAGCATGTTCGTGAGGATCCGCCGCTGCGTCGTCGGTGAACCGGCAGGTCCCACCCGAGCTGGATTCGGTGATCCTCAAGGCGATGGCGAAGAACCCCGCCAATCGCTACCAGTCCGCGGCAGAGATGCGCAGCGACCTCATCCGAGTCCTCAGCGGTCAGCGTCCCAGTGCCCCGATGGTCATGACCGACGAAGACCGCACCACCCTGATCGACTCGGTCGACCAGAACACCGGCCGGCACTACCGTCCCGCCGCCGCAGCCGGCGCTGCAGGTGGTGTCGCCGCCGGCGACGATTCCGGAGGTGGTGGCGGTTCGGCGCTACGCAAGATCCTGCTCGGTGTTGCGGCCGTGATCGTCGTGGGCATCGTCGGTGTGTTCCTGTGGTCGTTGGGCCCGGGTTCCACCGCGGCGCAGGTCGCCATTCCGGACGTCCGCAATCTCGCGGCGAGTGAGGCCGAAGGTCAGCTCCAGGACAGTGGCTTCCGGGTGTCGTTGCAGGAGAAACCCGACTCGGTGGTGGCCGAAGGCAACGTGGTCAACACACGACCGGTTCCGGGTAGCCAGGCCGACGAAGGCTCGACGGTCACCATCGAGGTGTCGAGTGGTCCCGAACAAGTGCAGATCCCGCGGCTCGACGGACTCTCGCAGGAGAAGGCCGCCCAGCAACTCGACGCGGTCGGCCTGCGTCTCGATCCGAATGTGATGCGAGCACCGTCCGACGAGGACGAGATCGACACCGTCGTCGAGCAGAACCCATCGGCCGGCGCGAACATCGATCGTGCGTCCACGGTGACCATCACGCTCGGTTCGGGGCCCGAACAGGTCCGTGTTCCGAACGTTGTAGGCCAGGCCGAAGAGGTTGCCCGCGGAAACATCGAGGGGGCAGGCTTCGAGGTCGTCGTCGAGCAGATCGAGTCGAGCGAGCAGGCCGGCACCGTGGTGTCGACCAGCCCGTCCGGTGGCGCCACGACCGATCATGGCGGAACCGTCACGATCCAGGTGTCCAACGGCGACCGGATCGAGATGCCCGTGCTGACCAATCGCTCGGTGTCGCAGGCTCTGTCGGCGCTCCGTGCGGCCGGCTGGACCGGCTCGGCTGCTCAGCTCGTGCAGACCCGTGAGGCCACACTCGATGCCGGTCTCGTGGGCACGGTCATCACCCAGCAGCAGCCGCCCGGTTCGGAGATCTCCAAGACCGACACCGTGAGCATCGGCGTCGGGGTACTCGGTATCCGCTGACACAGCGCTCCCGAAGTCACCTGCCGCGGCGGCCTACTCCATCGGAGGGGCCGCCGCGGCGCGTGAGCGGCGTGCGTAGGCGCCAGGGTTGATTCCGATCTGGGCGCGAAATGCTGCGATGAATGCCGAGGTCGTGAGGTATCCGACCTCTCGAGCGGCCTGCTCGACGGAGACACCTGAGGCGAGGAGAGTAAGCGACGCGCTGAGGCGCGCACGTGTGCGCCACGCGCTGAATGTCAGCGAGGTCTCCGACCGGAAAGCGCGGGCGAGGGTCTTGGTGCTGATGCTCAGTTCGTCGGCCCAGAATCGGAGTTCACGACGATCCGCGGGGTCACTGAGAATCGCCGCCGCGACCGTTGCTGCGCGCTCGTCACGCGGCAACGGAACCGTCCCGCTGCTGATGGCCGACTCGTCGAGAACGTCGACGAGAACGTCGACGCATCTTCCTCGCTGCACATCGCTCAGGGTGCGCAGCTCGAGTCGCCCGATGAGTGCCGCGAGGAGATCGTCCATTTCGAAGGTGTGGGAGAACGCCCAGCGGGACTCCCGCAGACCTACCTCCGGCATGAGGTACACGCTGTGGAACTCGGCCGGGGCGGCCATCGCCATCGTGTGGACCGTGTCGGCCGGCATCCAGATGGCGTTGCCGGGAGCGACCATCCACGAACCCATCGCCGACGAGATCATCGCGCTTCCCTGCGTGATCCACATGATCTGGTTCTCTTCGTGCACGTGCTCCGGAAACGACACCGAGAATGCCAATCGGTGCCGGAACGCGGAAACTTGATCCCATGTCCGGCGACACGTATGTGTGCAGTTATCAGGGCTGTGCACGGCATCGTGATCGTCCTCAACGGACATTTGTCGTCTCCTGCTCAGGATTTCATGTCGTTTCCGAAGGATAGCGTTACTTATTAGCCAAGGCTAAGTTGAGCTTCCACCGTTGATCACATGAGAGAGAGTCACCACTGCCATGTCTCCGAAATTTTCCGGCGTGTCCGGTCGATCATTGGCTGTCGCCGCCGCCCTTCTCGCGTCGACGGTGGCGCTGACCTCCTGCTCCGGAGGTTCGGAGACGGAGGGTGACAGTACCGATTCCACCTGGGAGACGGTCACGACGACCGGAGCGTTCGGCGATGCCGTCGTCACCGAGCAGCCCGAGCGGGTCCTCGCGCTGTCGACCACCGACGCCGACATGTTGTTCTCTGTCGGTGTGGCATCGATCGCGGTCCCGTCGATGCCACAGACCGACGCCGCCACGAACGGCACGAGCATGTACCGTGGCAGGTGCCGCTCTACCCCGCGGGCACCCCGAAGATCGATGCGTCGACGACCGAGGTGAACGTCGAGGCCATCGCCGAGGCCGCGCCGGACCTGATCGTCGCCACCGCCTTCTGGGGATTGACGGACGCGACCTACGCGCACCTCGCCGCGATCGCACCGGTGGTGCACTACGACACCGAGGCCAACGCGGACGGGTGGCAGGAATCCACCCGCAAGATTGCGGAAGCGGTCGGTCGCGTCGGCGAAGCCGATGAAGCCATTTCGGATGCGGACGAGAAGGTCGAGCGGGTTTCGGTCGACCACCCCGAACTGGTGGGCAAGACCTTCAACGCGGTCATCTCCCCGTCCCCCGACGAGATCTACATCCTGTGCTCCGAAGAGGACAACATGGGGCGCGTGATGGCCGACTTCGGGTTGAAGCTCAGCGACTACGCGCAGTCGGTCGAGTGCGACGGCGGCAAGGCCGCTATCTCCTGGGAGAATGTCCCCCAGCTGGACGCAGATCTCCTGTGGGTCATCCCGGACAACCCGGAGCAGCTCGGCGTTCTGACGGACAACCCGCTGTGGAACGCTCTTCCCGCGGTTCAGCGTGGCGCCTACTTCGTCGTTCCCAAAACCGAGGGTGTTCCGTTCGCAATCGCGTTTCCGTCACCGTTGAGCCTGTCGTGGGCCGTCGACCAACTCGCACCCCAGGTCGCCGAGGCGTCCGCACAGTAGGACAGATCTCCCTGTAGTGGCCCGGGCGTCAGGCTGCGCCGCCGTCGAGCGCCCGGGCCATTTCGCCCTCGAGCTGCGCGACGAGTGATTCCTGCGGCGCCTGACCGCACACTGCGAGCCAATTCGCCAGCATGCGATGACCCCCCTGGGTGAGCACCGATTCGGGATGGAACTGAACACCGTGAATGGGCAGTTCCGCGTGCCGCAGCGCCATGATCACACCACTACCGGTCTGCCCAGTGACGACGAGTTCGTCGGGCATCGTTTCCGGGAGCACGGTCAACGAGTGGTAGCGGGTTGCGGTGAACGGGTCGGGGAGACCGGCGAGGACACCGGTGCCGTCGTGGTGTACGAGGCTGGTCTTGCCGTGCAGGAGTTCCGGGGCGCGATCGACGGTTCCGCCGAATGCGACACCGATCGACTGGTGGCCGAGGCACACACCGAGCAGCGGGGTGCGTGAGGCGGCGCAGGCCTTGACGAGTCGATGCTCGCACCCGCACGTTCGGGGGTGCCGGGGCCGGGGCTGAGCAGGATACCGTCGAACTCGTCGACGACCTTCTCGAGTGCGCCGGGCGCAGTCAGCCTCTCGTCGTCGTTGCGCCACACTTCTGCCCGTGTCCCGAGCTGACCGAGGTACTGCACGAGGTTGAACACGAAGCTGTCGTAGTTGTCGACGACGAGAATGCGCATGGTGAGAAGAGTACTCACCGAGTTATCGCGCCGCGGCTCCACCGGTGTAGGCGGGGACAGTGAGCTCGGACCCCACCTGCTGTGTGAAGCCCAGACCATAGCGCGTGGAGTACTGCTTGAAGATGCGCACTCCGGGTTCGGCGTCGAGTGATGCCGCGATCTTCGCGGAATCCCCCAGTGCCGTGATGACATACGGCGGCGAATAGGTGCGGCCGTGCAGGAGAAGGGTGTTGCCGATGCAGCGGGGCGCCGAGGTCGCGACGATCCGCTGATCCTGCATCGAGATGGCTTCGGCGCCGCCCGCCCACATCGCGTTGAGCACGCTCTGCACATCCTGCTGGTGCACGACGAGGTCGTCGGGCGAGGCGTCGGCCGGATACCGGCCGTCGACGTTACGCGGTGCATCGGTCAATGTGACGGTGACGCCGGTGCCCTGCTGTTCGGTCAGTCCCGCCGGATCCTCTAGCTCGGCGAGCTGATCGAGCACGGGCGGCGACCTCGTCGTCGTTGGTGGCCGCACCGCTCTGGAGCCGCGCGACCTGCGTGGCCAGCGCGTCGCGAGAGGCCGCGAGATCGTCCGATTCGGACTGCGCTACGCGCACGAGATCGGACAGGCGCGGAGAGTCACTCGCGCGCAGTTCGGTGCCGTCGGAAACCCCGCGAGTGGTGCCGAGGAGAAGCCCCGCAACCAGGCACACGACGACCGTCGCCGATCCCCAGGCCAGAGTGCGCAGCCGACCGTTCGACACGTCGAACCTCCGTTTCGGCTACTGCGTTAGCGTGTACAGCACAGGTAGATGCCCAACCTACTCTGCCGGCCTGCAGGAGGCGGAGTCGTACCAGCGAGGACACCATGCCCAAGTCGAAGGTCAGGAAAAAGAAGGACGATGCGGTCGAACGGTCGGTCAGCCGGACACCGGTGAAGGTGAAGGCCATGCCGTCGAGCGCAATCTACGTCGCGGTGATGCTCGGACTGATGATCATCGGGTTGCTGTGGCTGATCGTGTACTACCTCGCCGCAGAGCACATTTCCTTCATGGACAGCCTCGGTGCGTACAACTTCCTCATCGGATTCGGCTTCATGGTGGCAGGTCTGATCATGACGATGAAGTGGCGTTGACGACCGCGGATCGCCCCGGATTACACACGTGTGATTCATCCCCACCTGTGGAGAACCCTGTGCACAACTGTGTGGAAGTAGCGGTATGACCGAGCGATCTCCACTCGAATGGTCCACGCCGCCCGTCGCTGTCGCGGCGCTTGCAGTCGGCGGAGTCGTCCTTGCGGTGGCCGCGATGTTCGCGGTCCCCGACGCGGTGGGCAAGGTTCTGATCGGATTTGCTGCGCTACTCGTACTTTCGATGGCGCTCACGGCGGCCCGTCAGCGTCCTCGTCTCGAGGTACTCGGCGACTCCGACGGACCGGCATCGGGAATCGCGACCACCCGTCTGACCGGTCGCCGCGAATTTCCGCGCGCTCAGTTGCACCGGGTGCGCATCGTCCGATACCCACGACTCGGGCGGCGGGTCCCGATGCTCGAAATCGACACGCTCGACCCCGAAACCGGCGACGAACGACTGATGATCTTCGGACGCTGGGATCTGGGCACCGATCCGCGCGACGTGTACGACGCACTTGCGGTGCACGGCCTGGCGCCCGATCACACCCCCAACTGAGAGCGCAGACGCAGCACGGCGAGCATCACCAGCACGAGCGACACCACCGCCACTGCTGCGAGCGCGATCCATCCCGTGCTGACGATCTTCTTCCGGTCGGTACCGGCGCCGAGATACTGCGGCGCGTAGAGGAGGGCCGCCGTCGATGCGGCGCCCGCGACCAGGCCGCCGAGGTGTCCCCACAGCGAGATGCCGGGGATCGTGATGCTGATGAAGATGTTGAGCACGACCACGGCGAGGACCGGCGCGGGGCTACGGCGCAACCGCAGCAAGATGATGGCCTGGGCGCCGAGCAGACCGAACACAGCGCCCGACGCTCCGACGGTGACCGCATCAGGCTGCAGGAACATCACTGCGGCGGAACCACCGATGATCGACACCGCGTACACCGCGAGATAGCGGGCACGACCGAGCACCAACTCGGTGTCACGGCCGATGATCCACAACGCGAACATGTTGACCGCGAGGTGTATCAGGCCGTAGTGCAGGAAACCGCTGCGACGACACGGATGTAGTCGCCGTTGGCGGCGATCATGGGTGGCCACAGCGCCCAATCGAAGAACAGGCGTGACGCCTGCTCGTTGTTCATCACACTGCCGGACTGCGCGGCGGTGATCCCGAAGATCACGACGTTGAGCGCGATGAGGATGTAGGTGACCAGCGGAGTCGGCCGGTCGGTGCGCACCGGCGCACCGGCGACCGTACGGGCCTGCGGCACGGAGCGCTGTGCAGTGGCGACACACTCGACGCACTGATGCCCCACCGACGCGGGG
>BBEG01000251.1 GCA_001312645.1 Rhodococcus sp. JCM 9791 | reverse complement strand
CCGCCGTCCGGACGCGGAGGAAGTGCGGGCCCTGCTGCCGGACGCCGACATCGTCGTTGCGGACTGGAGTGGGCAGCTGCCGCTCGGTGCCGCCGAGGCCGCGGTGGGCGGACACCTGCAGCTGATCCAGCAGCCCGGCGTCGGCATCTCCTTCATCGACGTCGATTCCTGGACCGAAGTCGGTGTACCCGTTGCCAATACACCCGGTGGTAACGCCGCTTCGGTCGCGGAGTGGGTGGTCGCGGCAACAGCCGACCTGTGTCGTTCGATCAGGTGGTCCGACGCCGAGATGCGTGCCGGACGGTGGCCGCAGGCGTCGATCCTGCAACGCGAGTGTCGTGACCTCGGCGAACGCCGGGTCGGGCTCGTCGGCTTCGGCGACATCAACCGGCGCTGCGGCGCGCTCTTCCAGGCATTCGGATGTGACGTCGTATACACCTCGCGGCACCCCGACCCCGGTTCTCCGCTGCGACACCGGCCGCTCGATGACCTCCTCGCGCGCTCGGACGTGCTCGTGGTCGCAGTCCCGCTCACCGCACAGACCCACAGGTTGATCGCCGCACCGGAGCTGGCGCTGCTACCACCGGAATCCTTGGTGGTCAACGTTGCTCGCGGTCCGGTCGTCGACGAGGCTGCGCTCGCCGCTGCAATTCGCTCCGGATCCGTGGCCGGGGCCGCGCTGGATGTCTTTGCGCGCGAACCGCTCGAGTCCGACAGTGCGCTGTTCGAGCTGGACAATGTCCTGCTGAGCCCGCATGTCGCCGGTGGTAGTTCGACGGCCCGTCGACGTATGTACGAGATGACTGCGGCCAATGTCGCACGGGTGTGCCGCGACGAACTGCCGCTATGGACGCTAGGGTGATTCGCTTCCGACCCGCGGGAACGGCTCGATAGGTTGCAGGCCAAGTTCAGTAAATTTGGTAACTTTATACTCATGGACTCCCGAGATCGGAAGGATGCGGCGGCAGTGCCCGCACACGCACAAGACCGGAAGTCGCCAGTCTCCGACCCGGGCAGCCTGCGCTGGCGGCGACTCGCGAGATGGTGGCAGACCAGATCCGCGAGCGGATCTTGCGCGGCGATCTGAACGAGGGCGACCTCCTGCCGAAGGAAGCCGAACTGCGCGAGCAGTACCCGGTCAACGTCCAGTCCCTACGTGAGGCCCTGCGCATTCTCGAGGCCGAGGGTCTCGTCCGTGTCCGCCGCGGTAACCGGGGCGGAGCCGTCGTGCACCGGCCCACCCCCGGAAACGTTGCCTACAGCCTCTCGATGGTGCTCGCGATGTCGGGAACGGACATCGACGACGTCGGTCGCGCGCTGCACGAGGTCGAGCCGATGTGCGCGGCGCTGTGCGCGGAACGCGGAGACCGTGCCACCGAGGTGGTTCCGGTTCTGCGCGCCCTGCACGAGGAATCACTGTCGAAAGTCGACGATCTTGTTGCCGCGACCGCACTCTCGCGACGGTTTCACGAATCCGTGGTGAAGCTGTGCGGAAACCGGTCGTTGATCGTGCTGGCTGGAGCCTCGAGGCCCTGTGGTCGAGCCACGTCACGGATTGGGCAAGCGAGCGAGCGGACCCGGAACGGATTCCGCCGGCAGAACGGACCCAGGCGCTGGCCGTACACGGCCAGATCCTGCAGTGCATCGAGGACGGCGACGCCGCATCGGCGCGGGTGATCGCGGCCCGGCATCTCCGGGATGTACAAACCTATCCGCACGACCCGGACCGACCTGCGGTCTCGCTCGATCCCGCGGTCGCGCGGGACCGCCTGTTCTTCGGCTGAGCGGGCCCGACCGGAAGGCCGGACCCGCCCAGCACTCGGTCAGAAGCTGTTCGGATCGTCGATCACGCTCTGCGGCACTGGATGCCGGTACAGCTTGGATGCGTTCTCCCATGTGATCTTGCGTAGCTCGTCGGCAGAGAGTCCCTTCATGGACTCACTGACGACCTCCATGGTCCGGGGCCACAGGCTGTCGCTGTGCGGGTAGTCCTCCTCCAGCAGGATGTGGTCGATCCCGATCCGGTCACGCAGAACCATCGTCGACGGATCCTCCACGGCGCAGAACCAGAAGTTCCGCTTCAGCACGTCCGCTGGGGAGATGTCGATGCCTTCCCATGTGCCGTACATCGACGAGTAGGTGTTCATGTGATCGAGACGGTCGAGAAGTGCAGGAACCCAACCGATTCCACCTTCCGACATTACGATCTTGATATTCGGGAAGCGCACCGGGATCTTCGAGAACAACCAGTCGACGGTCGCGAACATGGCATAGCCGAAGAACAACGTGCCGGACACATCAGGCGGAGCGTCCTCCGATGTACTCGGCGACGTGCTGGACGAGCCGATGTGCAGGTTGATGACGGTCTCGGTCTCCTCGCACGCCCGCATGATCGGGTCCCAGTGACCCGAGTGCACGGACGGCAGCCCGAGGGCGTGGGGACCTCGGAGAAGGTCACCGCCTTGAAGCCCCGCTCGGCGTTGCGGTAGATCTCCTGCGCACCGATCTCGGGGTCGAGGAAATACGGGATCTGGCAGGGGATGATCCGGTCCGGATACGGGCCCGCCCATCCCTCGAGGTGCCAGTCGTTGTAGGCGCGCGTCGCAGCAAGCGCCAGTTCCTGGTCATTGGTGCTCAGCTGTAGACGCTGGCCGGCGAATCCGGGGAGGAACGACGGGAAGTTCAGGGACGCATACACACCCGAGAGGTTCATGTCCTTGACACGGTGGTGGATGTCCCACGAACCACGGCGCATATCCTCGAAGCGCTGCGGGTCGAAACCCCACTCGTCGACCGGGCGTCCGACGACCGCATTGAAGCCGACGTTCGGGATCTCCTTACCGTCGTACACCCAGATATCCGCGCCGTCGCGGTGGATGACCTTGGGTGCTCGGTCGGCGAGCTTCGCCGGCAGACGACCTTCGAACGCGTCCTTGGGCTCGACGATGTGATCATCGACGGAGATGAAGGGGAAAGGCCGGTGCGCCCTCTCCGGTTCGGGCAGGAAGGTCACCTTTCCCTTGACGTTCTGGGTGAAGTCGGTGTTGTGGATCAGTTCGTCGAGATTGGCCATCTCGCACGCTCCTCAATTGTCGGGGGTCGGCGAATCCGGCTGCGTTACCTACGCAGCCGCAAATTTTGGGGTATGGAAGTCTTCAGTCGAGAACGTCGAGGTCGGTCCGGAGCAGCTTGCGCACGGCGCCGGCCCAGTAGACACCGGCCGCTCGCTCGACGAGCGCCTTCTGCATCGCGACTCGAATGCTCTTCTCGATCGGCAGTGGGTCCTTGCCGAGCAGCAGGATGTCGTACGCCAGCCGGCAGAACCGGTCGATCGAGGCTGCGCGGTAGACCGCGAGTTCGATCGTGTCGGCGGTGGTGATGATGCCGTGGCTGGCGAGGATGACGTTGTTGCGGTCGCCGATCTGGTCGGCGAGACCCCGACCGAGCTCGGCGTCGTTGATCTCACCGTCGTACTCGTCGACCAGGGACAGGTCGTCGTCGTACAGACTGCCGGTCTGGTGCGCGATCATCGGCAGAACACCGACAGCGGCCAGCACGGTCACGTAGTACGGGTGGTTGTGGATGACCACCCGGGCGTCCGGACGACGCCGGTGCAGTTCGGTGTGGATGTGGTAAGCGGGCGTGACATCCCACTTGCCCTCGATCACAGCACCGTTCGCGTCCACACGGCACACATCGGAAGCCGCGACCTCGTCCCACCACAGCCCCCACGGTTGATCAGGAGGCTGTCGTCGTCCCGATCGGCCCAGGTGATGTGGCCGGCCATGTTTTCACTGAAGCGTCGCGCGCCAGAATCCGGAACGCGCAGGCGAGTTTCTGCTCGTTGTTGAGATCGACCCCGATCGGAGGCGTGGCACGCGGTCGCCACTCACCCATCGAATCCGGACCACCTTCAATGGCCGTCGATTCGTCGTACACGGTCACAGCGCCTCCATGGGGTGAGATTGGGGTCACAGATTCGGACGTGTCGGAACTCTATCTTACAAAAGATACTGATGTAAGCCCTCGCACCGGGGAACCCCACGCCGTCGACGAACAGCACCCAGCCCCGCACCCGCGACCACCGACCGGCCCCCAGGTCCCCCGATCTGCACACATACCGTGCAGCCCGAGTCGTCAGAGATGCACATCGCGCATCCCACGTCCCGCATAGCCAGCCAAACGCTTGATTGACATATTTTGCGGATCGCCCTAAATTTGTGATGCTCGCCATACAGCGCGCAGTCCTCCGTGTTCTCGTGCCCCTCGTCCCGATTCCGAATCGGGCAGGAGCAGAAAACCGAGGAACCTCACACGACGGCACCGGGTCCCCTCCAACAACCGTCCAGCGCTGAGACTGCTCCGCCCTTCCCACTGCCCCACCGCACCCCTCCCGACAAGGAGAACCGGCATGACCGCCTCACCAACACAGAACGATCCTGCGGAGAGTCCGACGCCGGCGATCCGATCCCGGGTCAAGGGCCGGGCTCGGATGATTCTGGCCGTCAATATGGGAAACACGTTGGAGTGGTTCGACTGGACCGTGTTCGCGATTTTCGCGGTCTACTTCTCCAACCAGTTCTTTCACTCGACCAACGAGGTGTCGAACCTGTTGTCGACGATGGCGGTGTTCGCGGTCGGGTTCGTCATGCGCCCGATCGGCGGCCTGATCTTCGGGTTGGTCGCCGATCGGCGCGGACGGAAATTCGTCATGGTGCTGACCATGACACTGGTCGCAGCATCGAGTGTCCTGATCGCGATCGCGCCCACCTACGAGCGGATCGGCGTGTTCGCGTCGCTGTGGCTGCTCGTCGTCCGCTGCATCCAGGGCGTAGCACACGGCGGTGAGCAGGGCGGGTCATACACCTATATCGCCGAGGTGGCGCGGCCCGACAACCGCGCACTGTGGGGTACCACGGTCATCATGTCCACCGTCGGAGGAACGGTGCTCGCCACCCTCCTCGGCGCGGTGATGCGTACCGCGATCGACTCCCAGGCGATGGCCGACTGGGGCTGGCGCATCCCGTTCCTGATCGGCGGTGCGCTCGGATTCTTCGCGCTCTACCTGCGTCGCGGCCTCGAGGAATCCGCAGCTTTCGCCGACCAGGCCGCGAGCACCGGGACACCGTCGTCGGCACGCTCCGCGCTCCGCGACATCTGGGCGCAGCGGACCTCGATCCTGCGCGTCGTTCTCCTCGTCGGCGGCACATCGGTCTTCTCGTACACCTGGTCGGTCAACGCTCCCGCGTACGCCATCAGCTTCCACCACGTGAACGACAAACTTGCGATGTGGGCCGGCGTGGTCGCCAACATCGTCTTCATCCTCGCTCTCCCACTCGCGGCACTCCTCGCCGACCGATTCGGACGTCGTCCCAACAACATCGCGTGGGGACTGCTGGTGGCCTTGCTCGCCTTCCCCCTGTCGGGCATGCTCGACGGTTCGGCTCTCACCCTGGTCGTGGCGATGTCCCTGGCGCTCGTCATCCAGCGCTCGCGGCCAGTACACAGGTCGCCTGGTTCGCCGAATTGTTCTCCACGAAGTCCCGCGCCGCAGGTACGGGAATCGCGGTGTCGCTCGCGGCTGCGATCTTCGGAGGTACCGCGCCGTACCTCAATTCGTGGCTGACCTCCCGCGGTACGCCGGACCTGTTCACCTGGTACGTCATCGTGCTCGCACTGGCTGTTGCCGCCGCCGCCTACTTCACCCAGGAGACCAAAGGCCTCGCCCTCACCGCGGTGACGGACACACCGAGCGAAACCAGTGTCAGCCCGGGCTGACTGCCGGGCCCGACGCATCGACCAACGAGACCGAGACCGAGACCGAAAGAAGCTGACATGGTTGACAACACCCGTACCGTCGAATTCTCCCGGATGGACGACGCCACCGCCGCGGAGATGGAACTGATCCGGGACGAGGCCGCGGTCCATCGTCGCGACCACTGGCTCGCGACGGTTGTGCGTCTGCTCGAGTCGATGAAGGGCTACACCTTCGGTTACCGCGTCGATCGCTACGAGCACTCGTTGCAGTCCGCGACCCGTGCACACCGAAGGTGCCCGCGTCGATCTCGTGGTGGCCGCCCTCCTACACGACATCGGCGACGATCTCTGCCCGGACAATCACAGCGAGGTCGCTGCCGCGATCCTGCGGCCGGTGCTCGACGACGAGGCGGTGTGGATCGTCAAACACCACGGTGTCTTCCAGACCTACCATTACGGCGACAAGCTCGGGATTCCGACCGACAGTCGTGACCGGTATCGAGACTCCCCCTACTTCGACACCTGCGCCCACTTCTGCGGAGCATGGGACCAGGAGTCGTTCGACCCCGACTACGACACCGAACCACTCGAGTTCTTCATGCCGATGCTCGAGGAGGTCTTCTCCCGCCCACCGCGCACGTGGGGGATCAGGACCTGGTGTGGTCGAAAGAGGTCTCCGGGGACCCGCAGTCCGAGTAACTCCGCACACCCGCCACCCCCGCACAGGAGGAACCAGTCCATGAGTTCGATCGACGCGGCGACTGCACGGCAGTACGTCGAGTCGGGTTGGTGGGGCATCGACCCGCTGCACGAGATCGTGCAGGTACAAGCCGTTGCCACTCCCGAGCGCTCCGACACATCGGACCGAAGGCTGAACACATCCGGCCGTCGACCAGCTGCTCCGCGCTCGTCGGGCGGCAAGTTCGGCAGGCGCGATATCCGCCGGGTGGCGCTCGAATCCGTAACGGCCGCATCACCGAATGTGATCGCGTCGTGACCAGGGTCAAGACCGTCGACGTCTTTACGTGCCGGGAAATCCTTCGGATCCGGTCCGGAATCGAACAGTACGCGCCCCCGGACGGATTCGGCGAGTACTACTGGTCCGAACTGCTCAGGGACTGTGCCGAATCCGACGCTCTCGAGGCCACCTGGGCGCACTACCGCACAAAGACACGGCCGTTGGCCCCCGCAGACATTCTCGGGGAGGTCGAGTCGAGACGCGCACCGCGGGTGGCGATGGTTGCAAGGGTCGCCGATCGGCTGCTCGACGAACGCACACAGTTCGGCTGGACCTCCGAGCAGCTCACCCAGTGGCAAACCACCTTCGAAACCGAGATCGGTAGAGGGGCCGACATCGAGGACGCGCGCGACTGCGCGGATGTCGACGTGTGCGGCGCCGCCGATTCAGGCGACAACGCCGCCGCAGAGATCGTGCCTTCGATGGCCCTGCCCCTCCCGCCGCTGACTGAGCCCAGCCACTTCATTCATTCGACCACACCGACGGACAGGACACCGCTTTTCGTGAAGCTCGGACTCTTCCTCGACATGCGCAACCCGACCCGATGGGAACGCCCCCGCGCTGAGCACTACGGTGCGATGCTCGATCGGGTTGCCTGGGCCGAGCAACTCGGCGCAAATTCGGTGTGGCTGACAGAGCACCACTTCTTCGAGGACGGCTACCTACCGCAACCGCTCACCCTCGCCGCCGCGATCGCCGCCCGAACCGAGCGCATCAGGATCGGCACGGCCGTCCTGCTCGCGCCCCACCGCCATCCCGTCCACATCGCGGAAGAGGCCGCGCTCGTAGACCTGGTCTCGGGCGGGCGACTCGAACTCGGGCTCGGCGCCGGGTGGTCCTCAGAGGAATTCGACGCATTCGGATCGGACTTTCGCACCCGCTACGACGTCACCGACACAGTGTTCGCCGCGGTGCGGAATCTACTGTCGGATGGCGGTGTCACGCCGGGACCGGCGCAGGCACCGGTGCCGATGTGGCTCGGATATCAGGGCCCCGCGGCGCCGCCCGGGCCGGACGTCTCGGAGCCGG
>BBEG01000250.1 GCA_001312645.1 Rhodococcus sp. JCM 9791 | reverse complement strand
GGCGTCCGCGATGCATGTCGTGCCCGCTGGCGCGGGCGGCGCTGTAGGCCCGTCAGAGAATGTCGCGGACCTTGTCGACGGGGCGCGCGAGCACTGTCCCCTTGTCGGTGACGACGAGGGGACGTTCGATGAGGATGGGGTTCTCGGTCATCGCGACGAGCAGGTCCTCCTCGGATGCCTCGGCGAGGTTCAGCTCCTTGTAGAGCGATTCCTTCTTGCGGATCGCTTCGCTGGGCCGCAGTCCCGCGTCGTCGAGGAGTTTGCGCAGACCGTCGCGCGACGGTGGGGTGTCGAGATACTTCACGATCGTCGGTTCGAGACCCTCTTCGCGCAGGAGCGCGAGGGTGTTGCGGGACGTGCTGCAGCGAGGATTGTGGTAAATCGTTGCGGTGTGTGCCATGTCTCGATTGTGCCCTGCCGGAAGGACTGCCGGAAATGTCTCTGTTGAGCGTGACTGCCGGCCCCTCTAAAATTTCCGGGTCAATGTATCTGCACCATGTGGCTCAACCGTGAAAGGCACGGGCGAAATGCTCAAAGGCTTCAAGGATTTCCTGCTGCGCGGAAACGTCATCGAACTTGCAGTTGCAGTCGTGGTGGGTGCGGCCTTCACTGCGATCGTCACGGCGTTCACCGACAACATCATCAATCCGCTCGTCGCAGTGGTCGGTGGCGAGAACGAGATGGGATGGGGATTCCAGATCCTCCCCGACAACGCGGCCACCTTCATCAACCTCGGCGCTGTCGTCTCGGCGCTGATCAACTTCATCATCATCGCCGCGGTCGTGTACTTCGTGCTGATCGTGCCCGTCAACGCCGCGAAGGCGCGCTTTGCTCCGGACAAGGAACCGGAGGACGAGCCGTTGAGCGAGACGGATCTGCTCATCCAGATCCGCGACCTGCTCGAGAAGGGCAGCTACAACACCGTCGACGACGACACCGACGGTCGCCACAGCGACAAGGTCCGCGTCTGATCTTCGCGGTCACTCGACAGAGCCGGCGGTCCCACCTTGTGTGGGACCGCCGGTTTCGCTTCCGGTCGAAACCTTCGGGGGACGCTGCTAACCTGCAGTAATGCTCGATATCGTGATCGATTCGGACTCGCCTGTCCCCCCGTTCGAGCAACTCCGTCGGCGAATCGTGGAACTTGTCCGGGAAGGGGAGTTGATCGCCGGTACGAAGCTGCCCACCGTGCGCGGCATGGCCGAGACCCTCGGGATCGCGCCGAATACGGTGGCGAAGACGTATCGGGAGCTCGAGCAACTCGGAGTCCTCGAAACGCGGGGTCGGGCCGGGACGTTCATTGCGGATTCGGGCGACCCGACGCGCACGCTCGCACAGCAGGCGACGATCGACTACGTCGCATCTGCGCGTGTGCTGGGGATGTCCGACGAGGAGATCATCGAGTTCGTCGAGGCCGCGCTACGCGCCTGAGAGACGACCTTCGCGCGATAACACAACGGTGCTCACCGCCCCGCCCCCGGTGCTTCGGCAATATCGGTCGCGGAGATGAGATGATCGAGAACCATGGCACGGAACAACCACTACGAGGCGTTCCCGCGACAAGTCTCGACATTTGTAGGTCCACGCTGGATGCCCCCACCTGATCAGGGGCTTTCGGTCCCGGCCGGCCCACGCGGCACCGGCAGCATATGGAACAAATTGCACTTCAAATGATTTCGCCGCAACGATGGATCCATCGTCGGCATTCCTGGAACCCGCGCCGGCCCCCGAGCCGGCCACGTCACCGCACCCGCGTCAGCGGCGTCATCCACTACCGTGGCCACGCACCGGGAACAGTGGCCCGGACGGCGCAGGAAATACCGCACAGTGTGCCGATCAAGTTCTGCAAAAGCGGCACAATTTCGAGTCAATGAAGGAAAGTTGGGACATATGACTGTGCCAGACGACCGGACTCACGACGCTGTAGCCGCTGTGGCCGTCGGACCACCGGATACTCCGCCGACCGACCCACCGCGCATCCGCACCGATCGCGTGGTGTTCGGAATCTCCGCGGCCCTGGTTGTCGCCATAGTCGTGTGGGGCCTCGCGGCTCCGGACAGCTTCAACTCCGTGACCGGATCCGTTCTCGACTGGATCGTCATCGAGATGGGCTGGCTGTTCGTCATCAGCGCCACCGCGTTCGTCATCTTCGTGTTGTGGATCGCGGTGAGCAGATACGGGAAGATCCCGCTCGGCAAGGACGACGAGGTGCCGGAGTTCCGCACCGTCAGCTGGATCGCGATGATGTTCAGCGCCGGGATGGGCATCGGACTGATGTTCTTCGGCGTGTCCGAGCCGGTGTCGCACTATGTGACACCGCCGCCCGGCACAGATGGTGGAACGGGCGTGGCGATGGCGACCACGATGTTCCACTGGAGCCTCCACCCGTGGGCGATCTACGCGGTAGTGGGTCTGGCGATTGCATACGGCACCTTCCGCAAAGGCCGGAAGCAACTCGTGAGCGCCGCGTTCATCCCGCTTCTCGGACGCCGTACCGAAGGACCCCTCGGCAAGCTCATCGACATCCTCGCCCTGTACGCGACGCTGTTCGGAACGGCTGCGTCGCTCGGCCTGGGCGCACTTCAGATCGGGTCGGGATTCGAGGTCACCGGGTGGCTCGAGACCGCCGGCGTGGGGCTTCTCGTGGCGATCGTCGCGGTCCTCACCCTCGCGTTCGTCGCGTCCGCCGTCTCCGGCGTCGCGAAGGGCATCCAATGGCTGTCGAACATCAACATGGTGCTCGCCGGAGTGCTCGCCCTGTTCGTATTCGTGCTCGGACCGACGATCTTCATCCTCAACCTCATCCCCACCACGCTGGGCGCCTACGCCGCCGACCTCGCCGAGATGTCGGCTCGTACTGCGGCGTCCGGACCGGAGGCGGGCGAATGGTTGTCCAGTTGGACGATCTTCTACTGGGCCTGGTGGATCTCTTGGGCGCCGTTCGTCGGGATGTTCCTGGCGCGGATCAGCCGTGGTCGTACCATTCGTGAATTCGTGATCGGCGTGATGATCGTGCCGAGTGTCGTGAGCCTGTTGTGGTTCGCCGTCTTCGGTGGCGCCGGGATCGATCAGCAGGAGGAAGGATACGACATCGCCGACGCCGGAAGTGTCGAAGCACAGCTGTTCGGGATGCTCGATCATCTGCCGCTCGTGGGCATTTCCACCGTCGTCGTGATGGTGCTCGTGGCGATCTTCTTCGTCTCCGGCGCCGACGCTGCATCGATGGTGATGGGCAGTCTCACGCAGCGGGGAACGCTCACACCGAGTCGCGGCATCGTGGTGTTCTGGGGTGGCCTGACCGGTGGTGTCGCAGCGCTGCTGCTGTGGACGGGCGGCTCCGAGGCACTCAACGCACTGCAGACGATGACGATCATCGCGGCCGCTCCGTTCGTCATCGTGATGATCGGTCTGTGCGTGTCGCTGTACCGCGACCTGAGACGAGACCCGCTCATCACCGGTGGCCGACGACGGCGACTGCTCAGACGCGTCGAGTGACCTCCGGGCGTGCGGCCTTCGCGATCGAGGTGACGGATCCGCAGCCGGGATGCAGTGTCCTCGTGGTCGGAGCGGACACCGCAGCCGACGCGTTCGCGGTGCGTGTCGGACCAGGGGGCGTGATCCGTACCAGCGACTCCCTATCCGACGCCACCGGAGTCTCCGATCTCGTCTGTGTGTTCGGGATGCCGGAGTTCCGCGGGCGCGATGTGTCGCGGCTCGCCTGCATCCCCGACCTGCTCGGACCCGCCGGGGAACTGTGGGTATTCGATTCGCCGGGGCACGGCGAGTCGACCGGGCCGCTGTCGATGCAGATCAGCACGACGCTCTCGCGTGCAGGACTCGCGATCGTCGACATACTCGAAGGCCGGTGCATGGAAGGCCGGTGCGTGATCGCGCTCTGTGCAATGGTGAAGGGATGAGCGCCGCACGCGACCTCCTGTCGACCTTCGAAGAGTTTCTGCGAGTGCCACTTCCAGTGCACCTCCGGTGCTGGGACGGATCGGAAGCGGGACCACCCGATGCCGCGGCCCGCGTCGAATTCCGCAACCGCCGGGCGCTGCGCCGCGTTCTGTGGGCACCCAACGAACTCGGCCTGAGCCGCGCCTACGTCAGCGGCGACCTCGTGATCGACGGCGATCTCTATGCGGTTCTCGGGCTTCCGGACTCGTCGCAGACTCGGTAGCCGTTCGCTGCGCGACACATCGCCGCGTGAGTTCGCGCATCTTGCCCGGAAGTTCGCCGCACTCGGCATCGTAGGACCCCCGCCGCGACCACCATCGGTCGAGATTCCTCGCCGACGCGGCGCCCTGCACAGCAAGCGACGTGACGCGCAGGTCGTCTCGCACCACTACGACGTCGGAAACGACTTCTACAGGCTGTTTCTCGGCCCGTCGATGGTGTACTCGTGTGGTTATTGGAGCCGGCCCGAGACCGGCACTCCCGGTCTCGAGGACGCACAGCACGACAAGCTCGATCTGGTCTGCCGCAAACTCGGACTCGAACCGGGCATGCGACTGCTCGACGTCGCTGCGGGTGGGGATCGATGGCGTTGCACGCCGCGCAGCACTACGGCGTCGACGTCGTCGGCGTCACCCTCAGCGCCGAACAACGCGACTTCGCGAGAGCGCGAATCGCCGAGGCGGGTATGACGGATCGCATCGAAATCCGGTTGCAGGACTACCGCGACATCGACGAGAGCCCGTTCGACGCCATCTCGAGCATCGGCATGTCCGAACACGTCGGGGCCGCAAAGCTCCCCGAGTATGCGCGCCACCTGCACGAACTGCTAGTCCCCGGTGGACGGCTGCTCAACCACGCCATCGCGTCGGTGGTGTACCGACCCGAACCTCGCAGTCGGCCCGCGACATTCATCGACCGCTACGTCTTCCCCGACGGCGAGATACTACCGCTGAGCCGGACCGTCGACGCGTTCGAGCGTGCCGGGCTCGAAGTTCGTGACTCAGAGGCGCTGCGCGAACACTATGCGCTGACACTGCGCGCATGGGTCGCCAACCTGCTGGAATCGTGGGACGGCGCGGTGTCCCTCGTCGGCGCCGAACGTGCCCGAACCTGGTTGCTGTACCTCACGGCGAGCGCACTCGGGTTCGAGGAACCCGGACGTTTGACGATCCACCAGGTTCTCGCGGTGCGGCCCACCAGCACGGGCGTGAGCGGAATGCCGCGAACCCGTCACGAATGGCTCGCAGCCGGGTGACGTCGCGGTGTCGGCCCGGTGCGCCTGACAGGAGTTGTCGGCACCTCGCAGTAGCGTGACCGCAGCCCGCTGTTGCACTGCGAGAGGGGAGAGCCGGATGGCCCGCACAGACCGCTTCGACGGAATTCTGGAACGGGGCTGGAACCGTTTCCGCACTCGACTCGCCGGACGGATCGCGGCGCTCGGGAAAGGCGAGCGGATCGAAATCGCCGCCGAGACCGCAGGTGAATACAGCACGCTGGTGACGATCGTGGCGCTCGACGCACGGAGCATCGAGGTCGACATGACGAGCACCGGGCCGAGCATCAGCTGCGCGTCAGGCCGACCGGATCGCGCAGCGCATCGTCTCGGCATTGCGCGAGACCTACGGCGTGCTGCACCCCACCTTCCTGCGCAGCGACGAACCCGACGCCCCGCACACACTGCGCTCCCGCGTCGGTGAGGCACTGCATCTACAGTTCGGTCGGCCGATCCCCATCGACGCCGACGGAGACTACGTCGTCATCGTCGATTCGCAGGCGGTGTTCGTCGTGGTCGACGACAGCGCCCGCACCATCCAGCTGTGGGCGCCCCTGCTGCACGGCATCACCGAGCGGGCCCGGGCGGCCGAGGAACTGCTCGAACTCAACCGCGCCTGGCCGCACATCAAACTCCTTCTCGTCGAAGACCGGCTGGTGGCGACGGTCGACGTGATGGGCGACCCGTTCGTGCCCCGACACCTCGCCGACCTCTTCGGCGCACTGAGAGTGCTCCTCGGCACCATCGACACCGGATTCGCACAGCGCTTCGACGGGGAGCGGTACACCGGCGACACCGATGCGGAGTCCACCCTGTTCGACGAACCGACCGTGTTCGACGAACCGAGCTGAACAGACACCGAGCCGAACCGATACCGCGTAGGCGCGAGACCGTCCGATCAGGAGCGTCAACGCCAGCTGGGCAACCACAGCTCGTTGTGCCAATGTTCCACCGTGATGGGCAACCCGGTCAGGATCGGCCACAACCACACGAAGTTCGCCACCACCAGACCCACGTAGAGGCAGACCACGAGCAGACCGGTGGTGCGTCGCTCCGTCGACGCGTGACGCTGTCCCAGCACCTCGCCGAGAACCAGCGTGACTCCCATGACGAGGAACGGCGCGAGCGGCACCGCATAGAAGTAGTACATCTGCCGATCGAGCTCGCAAGCCACGGCAGGATTCCCGCCCCGTAACCGGTGAGGATCGCCGCCCAGCGCCAGTCGCGACGAACCAGCATCTGCCACAGACCCCACATGAGGACGGGTATCGACACCCACCACAGTGCCGGAGTGCCGATGAGCATCACGCTTTGACACATTCGTCGGCTCCGCAGCCGTCGATCTGCGATCCGTCCGCGAAGTAGTACAGCATCGGGCGCAACCCCATCGGCCACGTCCACGGCTTCGACTCCCACGGATGGATGTTGCCCGCAGAGTTGGTCAGACCCGAATGGAACTGCAGGACACTCGCGCTGTAGTACCACAGCGACCGCAGCGCGTCCGGCACGAACGAGAAGGCGCTGTCCTCACCGATCTGATTGCCCACCGCATGTCGGTAGACGCCCGTCTCGCTGGCGAACCACGCCCAGAACGTCGCCAGATAGACACCGACGGGAATCACCACCAGCGCGTACAGCGCGGGACCGATGTCTCGGAGCGCGGTACCCACCCACGGTCGCTGCACACCGTAAGCGCGGCGCGCAGCGAGGTCGAATGCCACCGACATCAGACCGAAGAACGCAATGAAGTACAGCCCCGACCATTTGGTGCCCGCAGCCAGACCCAACAGAACGCCGGCTCCGAAACGCCACCACCGCACCCCGAAACGAGGCCCCCACACGGAGTCACCGAGACGGCCCTCGGCGTACACGAGGGCCATCCGCCGCCGGATGTCGTCGCGGTCGACGATCAGGCATCCGAACGCAGCGACGACGAACACCGCCTGGAATATGTCGAGCATGCCCATACGTGAGGAGACGAACGTGACTCCGTCGACGATGAGGAGGAGCCCGGCGACGGCGCCGAGCATCGTCGAATGCGTCATCCGGCGCACGATGCGCACCACCAACAGCACCAGGACGACGCCGGCGACGGCAGACGAGATCCGCCAACCCCATCCGTTGTAACCGAACAATGCCTCGCCCACCGCGATGAGCTGCTTACCCACCGGCGGGTGCACCACGAGCCCGTATCCGGGGTTGTCCTCGATCCAGCCGCCGGTGAGGACCTGCCAACCCTGCGGGACGTAGTGCTTCTCGTCGAACACCGGCGTCCTGGCGTCCGTCGGATAGTTCAGCATCGTGAAACGCGTGATGGCGGCAAGAACGGTGACGAACGCTGTGACGATCCAGCCGCGCGCCCGATCGGTAGGACCTGGCTGCGGCGGTGGCACCTGCGGAGCGGGGCTCAAGAGGCGACGGGGCGGGGCCTCGGAAGGGCGCAGGTCCGTCGCGATCACAATCCGATCGTAGGCTGAACCGCATGCAGGCAGACAATCCGGGACAACACTCGAATCCGGGACAGGGTCGGCTCGTGCTGGCCGCCACACCGATGGGCGATGTCGGCGACGCGTCCAAGCGGCTCTGCGACGCGCTGGCCACCGCC
>BBEG01000249.1 GCA_001312645.1 Rhodococcus sp. JCM 9791 | reverse complement strand
CGCCGGCCGAGCCACCACCGCCGGCCGAGCCACCACTACCGGCCGAGTTGCCACTGCCGAAGCCTCCGCTTCCCGGAATACCGGATCCCGTTGCTGAAGAACCATACGGTTGACCTGTCATGCCTCCGAAGAGTCGACGTCGGGGACGTCGACGTCGGTGACGTGCGGGTCGCTTCCGATTCAGCCGAGCCCGCGCCCCCGGATCCTGCAGACTGCGACTGCCTGTTCTGAGAACTGTCGGTCGCGGAACTGTCGGTCGTATTGCCACCGGCCTCGCTCGCTGCAGATCCGGACGGTTGACCGCCTGCTGCCCCGCTCCCGTTCGAGGCCGACCCGGAACTGTTGCCGCCGGATGCGGATGGGTTCCCGAACCGGGTGTGCCTGCGCCCGCGCCCACACCCGTGCTCGCCGAGCTGCCGCCGGCGGTGTCCTGGGGCGCAGGCAGAACGGGAACCGCAGATCCGGAATCGCGGTAGTACGGCTTGTAGAGCGATTCCATGACGCGAATCGCCTGCTGCCGTGCAGCCTCTTCCTGGCGCTCTCTGTCAGCCGCGGCGACGGGGCTGAGTGCGTCCATCGGCAACGGGACGGAGATCGACGGGGGAGTGACCGACGACTTCACTCGCGCACCGACGTCCGCCGCGATCTGAAGTTTCTCCGACACCGCGAGCGACGCATCGCTCAACCGCTGGGCAGAGGTGCCGAACAGTTCCGTCGCCGACGATGCGGCTTCCGCAGCGCTCCCTTCCCAATGCTGGGCGATCTTGTCGCGGATCATGACGGTGGCCATGGAAATCGTGAAGCTGAATACCGTTCCGAGACTCCTCCATTCGTTCGAGAGCGTGGTCATCGCAAGGGGGCTGATCGTCTGGCTGAGCTGATGGATCGCGGCGTGTTCCATGCCGTGGAAGTTCTCGAACTGCGCGATGTAATCGGGGTCGACGCCGCTGTCCACCCGTCCCGCCAATACGTCGTGGCGGGCTTGGCGCCGTGCGACCGACTCAGGGGGCACCTCGCCCAGCAGCGGGGTGAGGAGTTCGTGTATCGGGTTGTCGGTGTCGGACATCGTCATAACTCCTGTTCGATGGTGGCGAGCCTGCGGGCCCAGTCGAACTCTGCGTCGAGAAAGGATTCGCCGCCGGAAGCGAAGGCGTCGCGGAGGTTGGTGAAGGCGACGATGAACTGCTCGACGCGTTCTTTCGCGGATTCGGGTGTGCCTGCGCCCTTGCGCGCGAAGCCGGCGGCGAGTTGTCTGGCGGACTCGAACTCGCCGAACCCCTCAGCGTGGCCGAGTTTGTCCGTGATCTCGGATGCCTTGTCGAGTTCGGCGAGCACGGTGTCGCAGATCGCGAGGATCTCGTCGATCACATGTGGTTCGAGGCGGACGAACTCGCTCACTGTGGTTTCTTTCCGGGGTTGTCGTCGACGAACGGTTCGAACAGTGCGACGGTGTCGTGTAGTCCACCGCAGCGCTCGTCGTGGGTGAGCGTGCGGGTGTGGTCGGCATGGTAGAGACGACTGAAGATGACGATGCCGAAATCGGTCTGCAACGTGATGGCGCATGTGTTGTCCGGTTCGGGGTCATACTCCAGTAGCGCACGGCGTCCGTTGACGGAGGTTTCGGTGGCGATGTCTCCGACTTTGGTGAGTTCCTCGTCGATGCTGACGTTTCCGGAGAGGATGTTGAGCCCGTAGGAGCGGATCACTCCCGGAATATCGACTGGTGCTCGGTAGGTGCACACCATGAATGTGTACTGCTCCATCAGGTAGTCGGCTACATCCTCGGTGCGCGGGTCGTAGCCGGCTTCGACGAGGACATCGTCGGGGATATCGAGGCAGGGGTCGAAGGTGATATCGGGTCGGCCCGACTCGTCGGTGAGACGTGGCGCGCGGGTCGTCGGCGTCATCGTGGTCTCATCGGCCGCGACCGCGGCCGTGTCGCTCGCGGCGGTGCAGCCGCTGAGTACGACACCTGCGGTGATGAGCGCCGCCCCCACCTTCGAAGCCCCCACCCTTGATGCACTGGGAAGACGTGAATACTTCATTGCCAAGGATCCCCCCGATCCGTTCGGTCGCGCAGATATTAACGCAGATCCGGGCGCGCGTCCGAGCCAGTGTCGTCGCTGCGAAACTTCCTCCACCAGCACGGGTTTCCGTTGCCTCACGACTCACGGCAACCCGGACAACGCGAGGAAAGCTTCGTGCGGGGTATTGGGATCTGTATCACAATCGGGTGTCCGCCCATCCAGCAGACAATTGAGTGACCACTGATCACGGCACCGTGTGCCCCGACCCATAGAGGAAGTGCCGCTCGTGAGTACCCCCACCTCGACCGACAGCCCGGAATCCGCCGCCGAACGGCACCTGTCTGCAGCAGTGAAGGCCGCGGCGCAGGTCGCCGACATTCCCGCGTCGGTGACGCCGCGTCCGATCAAGCGTGTCGCCGTGATCGGTGCAGGCACCATGGGCTCCGGGATCGCCATGCGTTCGCCAACGGAGGCGTGTCGGTCGCGTTGATCGAGCAGAGCCCGAGGCGCTGGACCGGGGGATCGGCACGGTTCGGAAGAACTACGAGTCGTCGGCCTCCAAGGGCAAGATCACCGCTGAGCAGGCGCAGGAGCGTGTAGCGCTGATCGAGCCGCACCTCGACTTCGCGGCAGCCTCCGACGCCGACCTCGTCATCGAAGCGGTCTTCGAGGACATGGATGTCAAGAAGGAGGTGTTCGGCAAGCTCGACGCACTGTGCAAGCCCGGGGCGATTCTCGCGTCGAACACCTCGCGCCTGGACCTCGATGAGATCGCCCGCAGCACGTCCCGCCCGCAGGACGTGATCGGGCTGCACTTCTTCAGCCCGGCGCACGTCATGAAGCTCGTCGAGGTCGTGCGCGGTGAGGCGACCGCCGACGATGTCGTCATCACCTCCATGACGCTCGCACAGACGATCGGCAAGGTTCCGGTGCTCGCGAAGGTCTGTGAGGGATTCATCGGCAACCGCATGCTCACCCCGTATCGCCGTGAAGCCGACTTCCTGCTCGAGGAAGGCGCGACCCCGCAGCAGGTCGACGCAGCGTTGAAGGCATTCGGGTTGGCGATGGGACCGTTCGCCATGGCGGATCTGGCCGGCAACGACATCTCGTGGGCAGCGCGCAAACGACTCGCCCCGACGCGGCCGAAGGATCTCCGTTATTCGCGGGTGGCCGATACTCTCTGCGAGGCAGGACGCTTCGGCCAGAAGACCGGATCCGGCTACTACACGTACGAAGAGGGAAGTCGCACACCGATTCCGGACCCGGCCGTCGAGGAGATCATCCGCACGTGTGCTGCGGAGGACGGTATCGAGCGTCGCACCATCACCGACGAGGAGATCGTCGACCGCAGCATCCTCGCGCTGGTCAACGAGGGGGCGGCCCTGCTCGGTGAGGGTATCGCTCAGCGGGCATCCGACATCGACGTCGTCTACACCAACGGGTACGGATTCCCCAAGCGTCGCGGTGGTCCGATGCACTACGCGGAAACGGTCGGACTCGACGTGGTGCTGCGGAAGATCCGTGAATTCGAGAAGGTTCACGGTCGGGTGTGGGCTCCGGCGCTGTTGCTCGTGGAGCGCGTCGAGGGCGGGCACACCACCTTCTCCGCATAAGCGCACATGACTGTAGGTGTACCGAAATTTCGGTACACCTACAGTCATGACCAGCTCACGTTCCCCGTACGGTGGGTTTGATGACCTTCATCGGGAAGCGCGACGACACCTTCTGAATCCCGGGGATGGTCTGTACCTTCTCGCTCAGAAAGTGTTCGTAGGCGGGGAGGTCTGCCACCGCGATGCGGACGAAGTAGTCGGGTGATCCGAACAGCCGGTACAGCTCCTGGACTTCGTCGAACGCGCTCATCGTCGACTCGAACGTGTCGATGCTCTTCCGATCGAAATTCGTCATCTCGATGTCGACGAGCACTTCGAAGCTTCGGCCGACGGCTTCTGGTGCGAGGACGGCGCGGTAGCCGACGATGACCCCTTCGGCCTCGAGTCGCTGTACCCGCCGGAGGCACGGTCCCGGCGTCAATCCCACACGTTCGGCCAGCGCGACGTTCGGTATCCGGGCGTCCTCGCGGAGGACCTCGATTATTGCTCGATCCAAGTCGTCCATAACCAATAATTGCACAACCTCGGCGTTCGACGGCTATATAGGCAATCAAATGCCGCGCGATAAATGCGATTCTAGAACCTATGACGCAGGTGTGTGAAAAGGTCGAATTCTCACGGCCCCAAGAGATCAGAGAAGGTGTACGCCTGTCTCTTGCGGCGGGGTTGGGCATTTTCCCGATCGGCGTGGCGTTCGGCCTTCTCGTAGTGCAGTCGGGGCTTCCCTGGTGGGTGGCCCCGGCCATGTCGATCGTAGGATTCTCCGGCTCGCTCGAACTGCTCCTGATCGGGATGATGCTGTCGCCACCCCGCTCGCGCCGATTGCGCTCACCACCTTCCTCGTGAACTTCCGGCACGTGTTCTATGCGTTCTCGTTCCCACTGCGGGTTGTGCGCAATCCTCTCGCCCGTTTCTATTCCGTCTTCGCGCTCGTCGACGAGGCCTATGCCGTGACCTCCGCTCGGCCCGATGGGTGGACCTCGTGGAGGCTTGTGTCGATGCAGCTCGCCTTCCACAGTTACTGGGTCGGTGGAGGCTCGTCGGATTGACTGTCGCGGGTCTGCTGCCCGGCCCGGTCGTGGGGTTGGAGTTCGCGCTCTGTGCGCTGTTCCTGACCTTGACGCTCGACGCCTGCCGCACCGGAAAACAGGTGCCGTCCTTACTCATGGCGGCGGCGAGTTTCGCGTTCGCGACCGTGCTGACACCCGACACCGTCATGTTCACGGGGCTCGTACTGTTCGTGGCCGCGCTCATCGTGCGCTACGTCGCTATGCAGAGGAGGCGCGAGCATGTCTGAAATCTGGTACATCGTCGCGGTTCTCGCGATCGTCTTCACCATCACCTTCGCATTGCGCGCGGTTCCCTTCGCCGTGATCGGACCGTTGCGTGAATCGGAGTTCGTGACGACGTTGGCGCTGTGGATGCCGGTGGGGATTCTCGGCTTCTTCGCGTTGTCGACGTTGCACACCTCTGCGCTGAGCGGTACGGGAACCTATGTGTGGGAAGCCGCTGTGGCCGCGGCCGTCACGATCATCACGCATCTCGCATTCGGCCGCCGGACCCTCATCAGTGTCGGCCTCGGCACGTTGACGTTTGTCGCGCTCGTCAACTTCTTCTAGGGACACCGAACTCGCATTCCGTAGACTGGCAGCACGCGGGCGCGCACGAGAGCCCGGCGCCCGACTCCCGGCCGGGAGGGGCCATGCGCACACGGACACGGGCGACAATCGTTGCCGGGGTGGCATTGTTGGTGTTGCTTGCCTTCGTGCCGCCGATCGTGCGGGCGTACACGGATTGGCTGTGGTTCGGTGAGGTCGGATATCGCGGGGTCTGGACCAGGGTGTTCCTCACCCGGTGGGCGGTGTTCCTCGTCATCGGCGCGGTGGTCGGGGGTGCGATCTTCGCCGGGATGGCGGTGGCGTTCCGGACCAGACCTCTGTGGATGCCGTCGCGCGGCGACCCGCTCGAACCGTATCGCCGGGTAGTGCTGCAGCGGGTCCGAGTGTTCGGTATCGGCATCCCGGTGATCATCGGATTGCTGGCAGGACTGATCGCACAAAGCAACTGGGCAACCGTTCAGTTGTTCCTCCATGGGGGAGCGTTCGGCTCGGTCGATCCGGAGTTCGGGCTCGACGTCGGATTCTTCGTGTTCGATTTGCCGTTCTACCGGTGGGTGCTCGGCTGGCTCTTCGTGGCGGTGTTCTTCGCGGGAATCGCGAATGCCGCCACGAACTATCTGTTCGGTGGGATCACGATCGGCGGAAAGATACGAAATGTCTTCTCGTCCCCGGCGCTCATCCAGTTGGCTTTCCTGGCAGGACTCTTCGTGTTGTTCAAGGCCGTCGCGTATTGGCTCGACCGTTACGCGCTGGTGTCGTCGGGGCATCGCGAACCTGCCTTCACCGGCGCCGGGTACACCGACATCAACGCGATGCTTCCCGCGAAGTTCATCCTCTGCGCCATCGCGTTGCTGTGCGCGATTGCCTGTTTCGCGGTGATCAAACTCCGGGATCTGCGGATCCCGCTGCTGTCTCTGGGTTTGTTGTTCCTGTCGTCGATCCTGGTCGGAGGTGTCTGGCCGTTGGTGGTCGAGCAGTTCTCGGTGCGGCCGAACGCTGCTGTGCGCGAAGCTCCCTACATCGAACGGGGGATCGAGGCGACGCGGCAGGCGTATCGGGTGGGCGACGACATGGTCGACTACGTTCCGTATCGGGGCGTGGGAACCACTCCGCCTCAGGAAATTGCGGCCGACGTCACGACCATCGCCAATATTCGCCTGCTCGACCCCGACGTCCTGTCGCGCACGTTCACGCAGCAACAACAGTTGAAGAACTTCTACGAGTTCCCGCACAACCTCGATCTCGACCGCTACCGGATCGACGGGGAAATGCGGGACTTCGTCGTCGGAGTACGTGAACTGTCGCCCGAGCGACTCACCGGGAACCAGACTCACTGGGTCAACCGGCACACCGTCTACACCCACGGAAACGGGTTCGTGGCGGCCCCGGCCAACCGCGTCAACGCGGCGGTGCGTGATGCGACCGATGGTGCATCGAGCAGTGACAGCGGATATCCGCTCTACACGGTGAGCGACATCGCGACGCACAGCACCGAGCAGGTGATCCCGGTCGAGCAACCCCGCGTGTATTTCGGTGAGGTGATCGGACAGTCCGGTCAGGAGTACGTGATCGTGGGAGGCGACCCCGGAGAGGCACCCCGTGAGTACGACACCGACACCTCGTCGTACACCTACGACGGCGAGGGCGGCGTCGCGATCGGGAACTGGTTCAACCGGCTCGCGTTCTCGGTCCGATACGGCGAACGCAACATCATCTTCTCGGGCGAGATCGGTTCGGAATCGAAGATTCTGTTCCACCGAGACCCCGCCGAGCGGGTGCACATGGTGGCGCCCTGGCTCGAGACGGACACGAATCCCTACCCGGCGGTGGTGGATGGGCGGATCGTGTGGATCGTCGACGGATACACCACGGCCGACCAGTATCCGTATTCGCAGCGCAGTGCCCTTCCCGAGCCTGATGCGATGCGCCCGCAGGCGATCAACTACATGCGGAATTCGGTGAAGGCCACCGTCGATGCCTACGACGGCACTGTCACGCTCTACGAGGTCGACTCGGCCGATCCGGTGTTGCAGACGTGGATGGGGGTGTTTCCCGGCACCGTCCGACCGGAGAGCGAGGTGCCCGACGGCCTGCGCGACCACTTCCGTTATCCGGAAGATCTGTTCCGGGTGCAGCGGGAGATTCTGGCCCGCTATCACGTCGACGATCCGGTGGAGTTCTTCACCACCAACGCATTCTGGTCGGTGCCGAGCGATCCCACCGTCGACACGAATCCGAATCAGCCGCCGTACTACGTGCTCGTCGGCGACGAGGAGGCCGCGCAGCCGTCGTTCCGGCTGGCAGGGGCAATGGTGGGTTTCCATCGAGAGTTCTTGTCGGCCTACATTTCTGCGCGCTCCGATCCGGATGGATACGGCAAGATCACGGTGCTCGAACTGCCCACCGACAGTCTCACCCAGGGGCCGCAGCAGACGCAGAACTCGATGATCTCGGATACGCGTGTCGCGTCGGAGCGCACGCTGCTCGAACGATCGAACCGCATCCACTACGGCAATCTGCTGACACTGCCGATCGCGGACGGCGGGATGCTCTACGTCGAACCGCTGTACACCGAGCGGATGTCCGCGGCGACCGACGGATCGACCTTCCCGCAGTTGGCGCGAGTGCTGGTGAGTTACCGCGACCCGCAGACCGGTGGTGTCCTCGTCGGATATGCCCCGACATTGGCGGAGGCGCTCGATCAGGTGCTCGGTCGCGGTGCGGG
>BBEG01000248.1 GCA_001312645.1 Rhodococcus sp. JCM 9791 | reverse complement strand
CCCGCCGGCCGCCCGGATCTACTGTCCGAGCAGGCCGGCGGCGGCGGTGTAGGGGTCGTTGCGTCCGTCGGCGACGGCAGCAGCGAGTGCGTCGAGGTCCGGGTGGGTGCGCAACCGTGTCGTGGCGAGCGACAGGATCTGGGCACGCGCTCGTGCAGCACGGCGCTCCGGTGTATCGGCTCGCTGATGCACCTCGATGGCGTCGATCAACTTGTCGAGGCCCTCACCGGTCGACGCGATCAGCTTGAGGATCGTCATACCGGTTTCGACACGCAGGTCGCGTACCGTCGCATCGGCGCCGTCCCTGTCTGCCTTGTTGACGACGAGGATGTCGGCCACCTCGAGCAGACCGGCCTTCGCGGCCTGAACAGCATCTCCCGCACCAGGATTGAGAACAACTACGGTCGGGTCGGCGACCGCAGCGATCTCGACCTCCGACTGGCCGACCCCGACCGTCTCGAGCAGGATCACGTCATAGGACAGCGCACCGAGCAGCGTGATCGCTGCCGGCACCGCCGCAGCCAGACCACCGAGATGACCCCGCGACGCCACCGACCGGATCAGCACATCAGGATCGTTGACGTGCGCGGCCATCCGGATACGGTCTCCGAGCAGGGCTCCCCCGCTGTACGGCGAGGACGGGTCGACGGCGAGCACCGCGACACGAAGTCCCCGCGCGCGGTACCCGCCGGTGAGCACGCCGACCGTCGTCGACTTTCCGGCGCCCGGAGCCCGGTGATCCCGACGACCCGAACTGGCGCAGTCTCGATCAGTTCGAGAACCTCGTCGCGGCGGTCGCCTTCGACCAGGGTCAGCAAGCGGCCCGTCGCGCGTGGTGAGCCGCGACGAGCCGCTTCGACGAGTTCGGCGATGTTCACGTCGCGTCCGGAGGCGACGACACATTCACCAGAGCCGGTGTCACGGTGCCGGCACCTCGATCACCACTGCCGAGCCGATTCCTCCGCCCGCGCACATCGAGGCAACACCGACTCCGCCGCCGCGGCGACGCAGTTCGTGGACGAGGGTGGTGAGCATGCGGGCACCGGTCGCGGCGACCGGGTGCCCGAGCGAGCATCCGCTGCCGTAGATGTTCACGCGATCTGCGTCGAGTTCGAGCATCTTGATCACGCTACACACTGCGCCGCAAAAGCCTCGTTGATCTCGAACAGATCGACGTCGGCGATCGACATACCGGCACGGGCCAGCGCCTTCGGGATGGCATCCACGGGCGAGAGACCGGTGAGGGCAGGATCGATGCCGGTGGACGCCCACGACTTCACGGTGGCGAGTGCGGGCAGTCCCAGCTCACTGCTTGCGATGGTCAGGCTGCCGCGGCGTCGTTACCACCGCTGGCGTTGCCCGCTGTGATGCTGAATCCTTCGATTTCCGGGTGCAGCACCTTCAGCGACGACAGCTTTTCCATGCTGGTGTCGCGACGCGGGTGCTCGTCGACGGAGAACAGGCCGTGCGGGGTCTCGATCGGGACGATCTCGTCGACGAACTTGCCCTCGTCGATGGCCTTGATCGCGACCTGGTGGGAACGCAGGGCCCAGGCGTCCATCTCTTCGCGCGACACACCGGCCTTCACCGCGGCATTCCAGCCGACGGTGATGGACATGTCCTTGTTGGGCGCGTCCTCGCGATTGGGATGGGTCGGCGACAGCCACGGCTCCCAGTTCTCACCGTTACGCATGAGCGACTGCGGGGAGGTGGAGGCCGAGTTGACGCCACCGGCGATCACGAGCCGGTCCATGCCGGCCATGATGCTCGCCGACGCGTTCTGCACTGCAGCCAGGCTCGCGGCGCAGTGCCGGTTGACGGCCATGCCCGGCACGCTCGTCAATCCGGCGGTGATCGCAGCGTGACGGGCGATCACGCCGCCGCCGTACAGGCCCTCACCGAGGATGACGTCGTCGATGTCGGCCGTGTCGTGGCCCTTCGCCGCCGCGGCGACGATGTGGTTGGCGAGTTCGAAGGCGTTGGTGTCGCGGAGCGTTCCTTTACGGACCGTGCCGATGGGGGTCCGCAGAGCGGAAACGATGACGGCTTCAGGCATTTTGGTTCTCCAGTTCGGCGAGCAGGGTGCGGCGTAACAGCTTTCCGGTTTCGGTCTTCGGGAGTTCGTGTCGGAAGACGATGGTGTCGGGGGTCTTCGACGAGCGCAGCCGGTCCTTGACCCACTGTCGCACTTCCTCCGGGTCGCGTCGCCGACGAGAACTGCGACGATGCGCTGTCCCCATTCGGGGTCGGACACACCGATCACGGCGGCCTCGCCGATCGCGGGATGGCCAACAGGACGTCCTCGATCTCGGCGGGCGCGATGTTCTCGCCGCCGCGGATGATCGTGTCGTCGGAGCGGCCCTCGACGAACACGAAGCCGTCGGTGTCGAGGTGCCCGAGGTCGCGGGTGGAGAACCACCCGTCGGCGTCGAGCACGCTGCGTCCGCCGTATTCGCCGGAGATCTGCTCCCCGCGCACGAAGATCAGGCCGGTGTCGCCGACTGCGACGGGTTCGTCGCTTTCCGTCCGGATCTCGATCTCGATCCCCGGAAGAGGACGGCCGACCGAGCCGAGCCGGTCGCGCACGGCCGGGTCGTCGGAGGCGATCGCCGCGCGGTGGTCGTCGGGTCCGAGTACCGCCACCGAGGACGCTGTTTCGGTGAGGCCGTACGCGTTGACGAATCCGGTGGTGGGGAAGGCGCGCAGCGCGTGCTCGAGTACGGGCCGCGGGGTGCGGGATCCTCCGTAGGCGAGGGTCGCAAGCGTCGGAACGTTCGCTTCGTCCTCACCGAGGTGGGCAACGATCCGGGCGAGCATCGTCGGCACGAGCATCGCGTGGACGACCTTCTCGCGACGCACGGTCTCGAGCCAGGTGACCGGTTCGAATGCCGACAGGTACACGATCCTGCGGCCGCTGTAGAGGTTGGAGATCAGGTTCGTCAGGCCCGCGATGTGATAGGGCGGAACCGACACCAGCGAGGCATCGGTTTCCTCTGCGGACGCGAACTCCATCGTGTTGAGGACGTACGCGATCACATGCCGGTGGCGCAGCACGGCAGGCTTGGGATCCGACGTCGTGCCGCTGGTGTAGATGATCGCGGCGATCGCGTCGCCGTCCCACTGCGGTTCGAGTTCGGCCGGCTCGGCATCGTCCGGCGCATCGTCGATCAGCGCATCGAGATCGTCCTGGCGCAGGATCGTCGCACCGGGATGTCGTTCGAGCAGCGCCGACAATTGCTGCTCGCCGAGCCGGTAGTTGAGGGGGACGAACGGAACGCCCGCGAGCGCCGCGCCGAACAGTGCCACCGGGTAGGCGAGGTGATTCGTTCCCAGGTAGAGCACCGCGGAGCTGTCGCGTACCCGCGCGGCAAGACGGCGCGCGTATGTGTCGAGGTCCGCGGCAGTCAAGGAGCGATCGCCAACGGTCGCAACTGCGCGTTCGCCGTTGTTTGCCACCATTTCTAGAATCATGCTTAGGTTCATGAGAACATTATTCTCTCAGCACGAGAGCTTTAGTTGCAAGAAGGGAAATCGGAATGCAGATCGCAGGTATCTCGGCCATCGTCGTCGGAGGCACCGGAGGCCTCGGGCAGGCCACCGTTCGCCGCCTCCATGAGGGTGGAGCCAAGGTTGTCGTCGCAGACGTCAACGACGAAGCGGGCAAGGCCCTCGAAGACGAGCTCGGCGTGCGCTACGTCAACACCGACGCAGGTAGCGAGGAGTCGGTGCTGGCGGCCATCGCCGAAGCCGAGTCGCTCGGACCGCTGCGCGTATCGGTGGACTGCCACGGCGGCCCCGCAGGTGGCGGACGGCTCGTCGGTAAGGACGGCAGCCCCATGTCGCTCGAGGGCTTCACCAAAACCATCCAGTCGTACCTGACCTCGTCGTTCAACGTCATGCGCCTCGCCGCGGCGGCCATCGCCAAGCAGGACCCGTTCGACGACGAAGGCTCGCGCGGCGTCATCGTGCAGACAGCGTCGATCGCAGGCTACGAAGGTCAGATCGGGCAGCTCCCCTACGCGGCAGCCAAAGGCGGCATCCTCGGTATGACGCTCGTCGCCGCGCGCGATCTGTCGCCGTTGGGAATCCGCGTCAACACCATCGCCCCCGGCACCATCCTCACCCCCGCGTACGGCAAGTCCGGCGACCAGCTCGAGGCGTACTGGGGCCCGCAGGTACCGCATCCCAAGCGCATGGGCCGCCCGGTCGAGTACGCGACGCTGGTTGCGTCGATCGTCGAGAACGACTACCTCAACGGCGAGACCATCCGTCTCGACGGCGCGCTGAGGTTCCCGCCGAAGTGACCTCCCTCGAGGGAAAGGTCGCGTTCGTCGCGGGTGCCAGCCGCGGCATCGGGGCGGCGATCGCCGTCGCCCTCGCAGATGCGGGGGCGACAGTGGCCGTTGCTGCGCGAACCCAAGAGGAAGGCAAGATCCCGGGCACCATCGGGGCAGTTGCCGAGCGCATCAACTCCTCCGGCGGCAGGGCGATCCCGGTCCAGTGCAATGTCGCGGACGAGGCCTCCGTCGACGCCGCCGTCGCCACGACGGTCGGCGAATTCGGAGGCCTGGACATCCTCGTCGCCAACGCGGGTGTGTTGTGGATGGGTCCGATCGAATCGACACCGCTCAAGCGGTGGCAACTCTGTCTCGACGTGAATCTCACCGGCGTGTTCAACGTGACCAAGGCTGCCATCCCACATATCCGTGCGCGGGGTGGCGGGTCGATGATCGCGGTGACCACAACCGGCGTCACGATGATCGATCGTGGATCGAACGCCTACTGGGTGTCGAAGGCCGGCGTCGAACGCCTCTACACGGGTCTCGCGTCCGACCTGTCGTCCGACAACATTGCGGTGAACTGCTTGTCGCCGTCCCGTGTCGTGCTCACCGAAGGGTGGCTGGCCGGCGGTGGCGGGCAGAAGATTCCACCGGAGGCGATCGAGCCGCCGGAAACGATGGGTGCCGCAGCCGTTCTGCTCGGACAGCAGGACGCTTCCGGTATCACGGGCACGATCCAGCGCTCGGAAACGCTGATCCCGCAGCAGTAGTTCGTCGAGTAAGGGGCCGGTCATCCGTGTGATGACCGGCCCCTTACTCGTCACCGGTCAGTCCCCGAAACGCGCCACCAGGCGTCCGGTCACCTCGTTGCGGCGCAGGCGGTCCAGCCCCGCGCCTATCTCGTCGAAGCCGATCTCGGTGTACTCGGGCTCGATTTCGCGGGCGAACAGAAGCGCGTAGACCTCTTCGATGTCCTGCACCGTGCCACCAAGGGACCCCACGAGAGTCCGCCCGAGGATCGTGGGTGTGTTCACGGTGAATGTCGACTTTCCCAGGCCGACCTGCACAACCTTACCGCCGCGCTTGATCGCCTCCAGTGCCTTGTTCGTGGTGCCGAAGCCCGCGTAATCGACGACGAGATCGAATCCCTTACCCGCCCATTCGGACGCGTCGCGCACGACGTCGACAACCCCGGCCGCACGGGCGAGATCCCACACGGATTCCTTGGTCTCGGCCACATGCACTTCTGCTCCGGTGAGCACTGCTGCGCGCGTGCCGAATTGGCCGAGTCCTCCGTATCCGATGACGCCGACCTTCATCCCGGCTGCGGCTCCGCCCTCCTTGATGATCGCGTGGTACGACGTCATACCGGCGTCGGTCGCCAGCGCTGCCAATGCGAGATCGAGCCCCTCGGGCACTCGCGCAAGATCGCGGGCGTCGGCGAGGAACTTGTCAGCGAAACCTCCGGGGGTGAACATTCCGGCGGGTGGGCGGAAACCGGATGTGCAGACTCCGACGACGTCGCCGATGCTCCATCCCTCGACCCCGTCGCCGAGCGCGCTGATCACGCCGCGTTCTCATGCCCCTGGGTCATCGGCAGGAACGGCATGCTCACCTCACCGACCTCCATGTACATGATGTCGCTGTGACACAGTCCGGCGGCTTTGACATCGATGACGACCTCACCGGGGCCCGGTACCGGTTCCGGCACCTCATTCAGTGAGATCGGCTTCCCTGTTCCTTCGAACTGCCATGCCTTCAAGTTGCTCCCCTTCGTCGCAGACCGAGCAGTCGCCGGCCTTGGAATCGAACGTCGACACCCGTGCAGGAACCTTGCGGAATCACCCCGCTCGAGATTATGGTTCTCCACATTCGGAAGGACATTCTTATAATGCAGACTACGCGACTGGGACTGCGCGGTCAGGTGGCTCAGTCGTTCGTCTCTGCTCGAACTGGAGGACAGATGAAGGTGAAAGTCGACTCGGAGCGCTGCCAGGGGCACACCCTGTGCGCCATGGCCGCTCCGGAGTTGTTCGAACTGAGCGATGTCGACGGCCACGCCACTGCCGTCGACAAGGACGTACCCGCACATCTCGGAGAGACGGCACGGGAAGCCTCCCGTAGCTGCCCCGAGCAGGCGGTCTCCCTCTCCTGACGTTCGGTCCATGATCGCGTTCCACACCACAGACAGCAGAGAGCAGAGCCATGAGTGTTGATGACGCTGTATCCGACGTCGGCCGCAGGCAACCCGTGTTTCAGTTCGACAGGCACGCACCCGACTATCGCGGCAAGTTCCAGGACATCACCGAGGAATTGCAGTCCAAGTGCCCATTCGCGTGGTCCGATACCCACGGCGGCCACTGGGTTGCCTCCGGGAGCGACGAAGTATTCGCCCTCGCCCGGTCGGCAGACATCTCGAATGATCACGACGTCAAGGGAGTTCGCCGCGGTTACAAAGGATCATGATCCGTCTGCGGTCAGGGCGTCCGGTGTCAGAGGCGGGATCCTCGAGATGGACGATCCCGAGCACCGCGAATTCCGCGCGGTCCTCAATCCGTACCTGTCCCCTGCCGCAGTCAAGAAATGGGTTCCCGTCATCGACGAGGTGATCCGCGCATGCCTCGACGAGAAGATCGAGACCGGGGAGATCGACTTCATCGACGATCTCGTCAACATCGTTCCGGCGGTGATCACTCTCGCGATGCTGGGCATTCCGGTTGCCAAATGGAATGTGTACTGCGAACCGGTCCACGCGGCGATGTACACACCACCGGACTCGCCCGACGTGACTCGCGTCGCGGAACTGCACCGTCTCATGGGCGTGGATCTTCTCTCCAGCCTTCACGAAATCCGTGAGAATCCGCGGCCAGGGATGGTCGACGCGATCGCACGGGCAACCGTCAACGGCGAGGAACCGGACGACCTCGAACTGCTCGGTGTTCTCAGTCTGCTCATCGGCGGTGGCTTCGACACAACCACGGCCTTGACTTCCCATGCTCTCGAGTGGTTGTCGCAGAATCCCGACCAGCGCGAAATCCTCAGCGCCGAGAGAGACACCTTGCTCGATTCGGCCACCGAAGAATTCCTGCGCTTCTTCTGCCCGTCGCCGGGCGACGGTCGAACCTTCTCGTCCGATGGTGAGCTCAACGGCGTTCAGTACAAAGAAGGCGAACGCGTGTGGGTTTCCTGGGCTATGGCCAACCGCGACCCTGCGGTGTTCACCGACCCCAACGACATCGACCTCGAGCGCAAGGGTAATCGACACTTCAGCTTCGGATTGGGCGTTCACCGCTGCATCGGTTCCAACCTGGCACGAACGGTGTTCAAGAGGATGCTCCTCGCAGTGCTCGACCGGATGCCGGACTTCCACTGCGACCCGGAAGGCGCGGTTCACTACGATTCCATCGGAGTCATTCAAGGAATGCGACAACTCCCGGCGACCTTCACTCCTGGCCCGCGCATCGGCGCCGGACTCGACGAGACTCTGGCCGCGCTTCAGCTCATGATCGACGAACAAGAACTCGCCGCTCCGATAGCGGTTCGGCAGTGAGGAATTCGATGAATATCGACGATATGGTGATGGTCAGCATCGACGATCATGTGGTCGAGCCGGCCGATCTGTTCGACAAGCATTTCCCGAAAAGCCTTTCGGACCAGGCGCCCAAACTCACCGCAAACCCCCGCAACCCCGAAGTCCAGGCATGGCAGTTCCAGCA
>BBEG01000247.1 GCA_001312645.1 Rhodococcus sp. JCM 9791 | reverse complement strand
CCACCGCGCGGCCGATCAACCGACGACGCGGCACTGCGGCGGTGCCTGCGACCGCAACACGTCGGCCAACGCTCTGTAGTCGTCGGCACGCGCGCTCGATGCCCGGAAGACCAACCCGATGGTGCGTCCCGGCTCGGGTGCAGCAAAGTGTGCCACGGCCAGGTCGCCGCCCGCTGTTTCCACCGGTACCGCCGATGCGGGCACGAGTGTGACGCCGAGACCGCCTGCAACGCATCGCACGACGGTGGCCAGGGAGGTTGCGCGGGTGTCCCCCGCATCGGGCCTCGCGTCGACGGATCGGCACAGATCGAGCGTCTGGTCGCGGAGGCAGTGGCCTTCGTCGAGAAGCAGGAGTGGGAGTTCGTCGAGGATCGACAGTGGGAGATCGACCTGGCCTGCATAGCGATGGTCCGTGGGTACGACGAGGATGAAGTCCTCGGCGTACAGCGGGATCTCCACTACCCCGGCGACATCGGACGGTAGGGCGAGCACGGCGACGTCCAGGGTGCCCGAGCGCAGCGCACCGAGGAGCCGGGCCGTCTGGTCCTCGATCACGTGCACGGCGAGATTGGGCATACGCGTGCGGAGTTCAGGGAGCAGGCCGGGCAGGAAATAGGGCGCGACCGTGGGAATCAACCCGATCCTCAGCGGGCCCGAGAAGCCGTCGGACACTCCCGCTGCCGCGGCGACGAACCCGTCGGTGGCGTCGAGAATCGCCTTGGCCTGGGCGAGGAGTCGCGCACCCGCGGGGGTGACGAGCACGCGGCGGGTGCTTCTTTCGATCAATTGCACGCCGAGACCGTTCTCGAGCGACGCGAGTCCCTGCGACAGTGTGGGTTGGCTCACATTCAATCGTGCTGCGGCCGTTCCGAAGTGCTTATAAGTGGCGACGGCCACGAACGCACGCAGCTGTGACAGGGTCGGGTGATAAGTCTGATCGGACACGCCTATCAGTGTAGTGCGAGTAATCACCTTTACCTTTTGAAAATTTTCCGGCAGGATGAATCTCGTACCGGAGAACGGACCGCAAGGATCGTCCGGTAGCGCACAGATCCACGTCATCGGGCGTGGCGTGCGTGTTCGACTCGCTTGTTCACGAGACACCCCCACGAGAGGACCGAAAATGGCATTGCTGACCATCGGCGATCAGTTCCCCGCTTTCAACCTGAAGGCCCTCATCGGCGGCGACCTGTCGCAGGTCGACGCCGCACAGCCCGACGACTACTTCACCACCATCACCAGCGACGACTACGCCGGCAAGTGGAAGGTCGTCTTCTTCTGGCCGAAGGACTTCACCTTCATCTGCCCGACCGAGATCGCCGCATTCGGCAAGCTGAACGAGGAGTTCGCGGACCGCGACACGCAGGTCCTCGGCGCGTCCGTGGACAACGAGTTCGTGCACTTCCAGTGGCGTGCACAGCACGAGGATCTCAAGACCCTCCCCTTCCCGATGCTGTCGGACCTCAACCGTGAGCTCGTCTCCGCCACCGGCGTTCTGAACGCCGACGGTGTCGCCGATCGCGCCACCTTCATCATCGACCCGAACAACGAGATCCAGTTCGTGTCCGTCACCGCCGGCTCCGTGGGCCGCAACGTCGACGAGGTCCTCCGGGTCCTCGACGCCCTGCAGTCCGACGAGCTGTGCGCGTGCAACTGGAAGAAGAACGACCCGACCCTCAACGCGGGCGAACTCGTCAAGGCAGCGCTGCAGTGAGTGTCGACAATCTGAAGAACGCTCTCCCCGAGTACGCGAAGGATCTCAAGCTCAATCTGAGTTCGCTCGCTCGCTCGACCGAGCTCAACGAGCAGCAGCTGTGGGGCACGTTCCTCGCTGCCGCGGCCGCCACCAAGTCGGCGACCGTGCTCACGGAGATCTCGGAAGAAGCCGCTGACGTGCTGTCGGCAGAAGCGTACAACGCCGCACTCGGCGCAGCGTCGATCATGGGCATGAACAATGTCGCTTACCGCGCCAAGGGCTTCCTCGGCGACGAGTACGCACAGGTGCGCATGGGCCTGCGGATGAACATCATCGGCAGCCCCGGCGTCGAGAAATCCGACTTCGAGCTGTGGTCACTCGCAGTGTCCACGATCAACGGATGCCACGACTGCACCGCAGCGCACGACAACGTCGTCCGCAAGGAAGGCCTCACCAAGGAGCAGGTCTGGGAGGCCGTCAAGGTCGCCGCGACCCTTCAGGGCGTGGCCCAGGCGATCACCGCCAGCGAGATCCTCGCCGGCGCCAACGCCTGATCTACCGCGTCGACGGAAAGGGACCTCTCTTCGGAGAGGTCCCTTTCCGCATCCCCGGGCCCCACGAAAATGCATGGCTATGCGGTTGTGGTCGACGGACTTCCGCCCAGCACCTCACCCTCGGCGATATCGGTCGCGTCGAGCACCACTTCGATCTCACCACCGAACTCGACACCGGGCGCCAACGGCAATCTGTCACCGCTCCAGAACCTTCCCGGGTCGTACCAACTGCTCCCCCGATGTCGTTGCTCGAGGATCCCCATCGCCTCCATCGTCACTGCTACGACCTCGGCGCAGTACGCATTTTCGAGACCGGACTCGCGTCGCTTCAGGCGAGGTACGCGACCCGCGAACCATCGACCGGCGAGTTTCGCTGTGGAGGGGAAGGGTGTTCCGTCCAGGCGAGCGATGGTACGCAGCAGCTGATCCTCTTGTTCCCCGGTGACGGGAACAGAGAGTTGACGAAGCCAACCGCGCTGCCCGTAGCGCGCTCCCCACACCTGTACCGCGCTGCGCAGATCGTGCAGTTGGACGCCACGTTGATGCCGACCGGTCCACATGTCGGGCAGGCTCCGCCCCAGTTCCGCATGCCACATCAGCGGCGGCAGGTCAGCGAATGCCACCGTCATGCCGACATGGTTGACAGGGGCATTGGTCAGCGTCTGGATGGCCCGGTCCGCCCCACTCTTACCACGGAAGACCCAGATGTCCCCCGTACGTGTGAGATCCACTGCCTTGTCCAGAGTGAGACGCGACGGCGTCGGACCGGGTTGCATGATACCTCCGGGTTACTCGAGGAAAGCGTGCCGTGGACCACTCACAGCTAGGGTCGCTGTATGACTCTTCGTACCAGCACGATGTGGAAGTTGCTCGGACTGGCCGGCGTTGTGGGAGTCGCGGCGACCGGTGCGATCACCCTGCGAAACGAACGCAGCGCCGTGACTACACTCCCGACGAGATCCGGTCCGTCCTTCATGAACGGTACGCACGAGCAGTCGCCGCGCAGGACAGCACCGAGGAAATGCCCCTCACCGCGGTCCCGGTGAGCCCGAAGAACCGGATCCGCCGTCTGTTACGACGGATCCGGTCACGGCGCTGAGGCATTTCCATCGGCACCGGTTTCGCATCAGCAGGGCTGCAGCGAAACCGTCGGCGAGATCCTGCACCTGGTCGTCCGTCATCACGAACGACGGCGAGATCTGCATTGCGCCCTGACCCGCCGCGCGGCCCGAGATGCCGTGCTCCCGAAGTTTTCACGAAGCTCGGGGCCTCTCCTGGATCGGCGAGTTGCACAGCCGCGACAGCACCGATACCGCTACGCACCTCCGCGACCTTCGGATGATCTGCGAGCGGAGCGAGCTTCTCGTGGAGCGTCTTCTCGAGGCGCGCCGAATCGTCGAGCAGATTCTCGCGTTCGAGGATATCGAGGTTCGCGTGTGCGGCCGCGGCCGCCGCCGCGTGACCACCGTAGGTGTAGCCGTGGCGCCACCACACACCGCCGGCGAAGAACGGTTCGGCGACGCGCGGTGCCACGAACACCGCACCCATCGGCAGGTATCCCGACGTCAGGCCCTTGGCTGTCGTCACGATGTCGGGCTGCAGATCGAACCTCGTCGACGCGAACCACGAACCGCCGATCCGGCCGAACCCGGTCACCACCTCGTCGACGACGAACAGGATGTCGTGGTCGCGGCAGATGTCGCGGATCTCCGCGAGGTAGCCGTCCGGCGGCAGGTATACGCCCCCGGCGCCGATGATCGGTTCGCAGAAGAATGCCGCGATGTTGTCGGCCCCGATCTTCTCGATGAGTTCGAGCAGACCTTTGGCGTCGTTCCAGGGCACGGTGGCCGTGTCGGTCCACAGCTCGCCGTAGCCCTCTGCATTGACGGGTATACCCGCCATCGACGTGCCGCCGACGTGCATCCCGTGGTAAGCCTTCTCGCGGCTGATGATCAGTGTCTTGCTCGACCGCCCGATCTCCTGCCAATAGCGGCGGGCCAGCTTCGCTGCAGTATCGATCGAGTCTGAGCCGCCCGAGGTGAAGAAGATCTTACTGCCGGGGACCGGTGCGATCTCCGCGAGCCGCTCGGCGAGAGCGATCGTGGGCTCGGCAGCGAAATCACCGAAGTTCGAGAAGTGCGCGACCTTCGCGAGCTGCGCGGCAACGGCCTCACCGATCTCGGTACGACCGTGTCCGACGTTGGCGAACCACAGGCCTGCTGTCGCGTCGAGATAGCGGGTACCGGCGTCATCCCAGATGTATGCGCCCTCTCCACGGGCCACGACGAAGGCCCCGTCCCGCTCCACGACACCCATATCGGCGAATCCGTGCCACAACGCACCCACAGTCAGCTCCTGTCCACGACTACCGGTTTTCCACCATCGTATGGGTTGGACAGTTCCATGAAAGTGGACGATCTATGCCGCGATCGAAAGAGTGCACGATCTCGTATTCGCTTCGGCAGGACCTGTGAGCTCAGCGCGCCGCGTTCGGCCTACGGTCCGTAGCAAAACCCGCAACGACCTCATCGACCGCACCGGCGGCCGTCGGTCCCTATGTCCCTACTCTCGTATCTCCCCCTGTAGGAGACGCAAGAGAATTCGCCGACGATCCGTTGATGCGCCGACGCGCCGGTCATTGCGCGGCCTCGGGCACTCGTCGGCCGACCCGCTTCGCGCGCACCGGTGTCGCACCATCGTTCCGATAGTAGCTAGGCTGTATGACCAGCATGTCCATCTCTCCTGCCCCGAACCGCCGCGACCTTCGCGCAGCCCTGACCGAGGTGTCGCTCAGCGACGAGCATCGGTTCCGGCGCCGCCTCGATCGAGCCCGCGGCGATGACGCGCTCACCAAGATCGCCCGCGACATCGACTCCGCACGCGCACGCCAAGCGCAGCGCCTCGTGTCCGTCCCCGAGATCCGGTACCCGGAAGACCTTCCGGTATCCCAGCGCAAGGACGACATCGCGGACGCGATCCGCGACCACCAGGTGGTCGTGGTCGCGGGCGAGACCGGGTCCGGCAAGACCACTCAGATTCCGAAGATCTGTCTCGAACTCGGACGCGGTGTGCGCGGCCTCGTCGGGCACACTCAGCCCCGTCGTATCGCGGCGCGTGCGGTCGCCGAGCGACTGTCCGAAGAACTCGGCTCCGAACTCGGCGACACCGTCGGCTATACGGTTCGCTTCACCGACCAGGTGTCCGATCACACCCTGGTCAAGCTGATGACCGACGGTATCCTGCTCGCCGAGATACAGCGGGACCGCATGCTGCGCCGCTACGACACACTGATCATCGACGAGGCGCACGAACGCAGCCTCAACATCGACTTCCTCCTCGGGTATCTCAAGCAGCTACTCCCCCGCAGACCCGACCTGAAGGTGATCATCACCTCGGCGACGATCGACCCCGAACGATTCGCGGAACACTTCGCCGACTCGGACGGGACGCCGGCCCCGATCGTCGAGGTCTCCGGGCGCACGTATCCGGTCGAAGTGCGGTATCGGCCGCTGACCGTCGAGCGGGGCGACCAACTCGTCGACCGCGACCCTGTCGACGCCGTGTGCGAAGCGGTCGAGGAGCTGCAATCGGCCGGCGACGGCGACATCCTCGTGTTCCTGTCGGGTGAGCGCGAGATCCGCGACACCGCCGACGCACTGCGCGATCGTAAACTGCGCAACACCGAGATCCTCCCCCTCTACGGCCGATTGTCGGCGGCCGAACAACACCGCGTCTTCACCGGGCACACCGGACGTCGCGTCGTGCTGTCGACCAATGTCGCCGAGACCTCGCTGACGGTGCCCGGGATCCGCTACGTCGTCGACCCCGGTACTGCCCGCATCTCTCGGTACTCAGTGCGGACGAAGGTCCAGAGACTGCCCATCGAGGAGATCTCGCAGGCGTCCGCTCGACAGCGCGCCGGTCGTTGCGGTCGTGTCGCCGACGGTATCTGCATCCGCCTGTATTCAGAGGACGACTTCGAGTCGCGTCCCGAGTTCACCGAACCCGAGATTCTGCGCACCAACCTCGCGTCGGTCATCCTGCAGATGACGGCACTCGGTCTTGGCGAAATCGCGTCGTTCCCGTTCGTCGAGCCACCCGACCCACGCGCGATCCGCGACGGTATCGCCCTGCTGCACGAGCTCGGCGCGATCGAACCCGCCTCCAAGGACGAAACCCCACGTTTGACCGATACCGGCCGGGAACTCGCGCGTCTGCCCGTCGATCCCCGCATGGCGCGCATGATCGTCGAGGGGCACCGCAACGGATGTCTGCGCGAGGTCCTCATCATCGTGTCGGCGTTGTCGATCCAGGATGTCCGCGAGCGGCCCACCGAACATCAGCAGGCGGCCGATGAGAAGCACGCGCGGTTCAACGTCGACGGATCCGATTTCCTCGCCTTCCTTCGCCTGTGGGACTACCTCAAGGAACAGCGGAAAGAGCTGTCGTCCAACCAGTTCCGAAAATTGTGCCGCAGCGAGTTCCTGCACTGGATGCGTATCCGGGAGTGGCAGGACCTCCAGGGGCAGCTCCGCCAGATCACGCTGAACCTCGGTTGGGAGACCGCACACCGGGAGGTCAGCGACGACAGGGTCCACCAGTCACTGCTCGCCGGACTGCTCTCGCATATCGGATTGCGCGAGGGCGACAAACGCGACTTCCTCGGCGCACGCGGGGCACGTTTCGCGATCTTCCCTGGCTCGTCCCTGTTCAAGAAGCCACCTCGATGGGTCATGGCCGGCGAGCTGGTCGAGACGTCGCGACTGTGGGGCAGGATGGCGGCGCGGATCGAACCCGAGTGGGCGGAGAAGCTCGCTCCTCACCTGATCAAGCGCACGTACTCGGAGCCGCATTGGTCGACCAAGCAGCAAGCGGCGATGGCATACGAGCGTGTCACGCTCTACGGCATCCCGCTCGTCGCCCAACGCCGGGTCCAGTACGGACCGATCGATCCCGAGGCTTCGCGCGAGCTGTTCATCAGGCACGCGCTCGTGCAGGGCGAGTGGCAGACCCGACACAAGTTCTTCCACGAGAACCGGGCGTTGCTCGATGATGTCGAAGAGCTCGAGCACCGCGCGCGGCGGCGCGACCTGGTCGTCGACGATGACGCACTGTTCGAGTTCTACGATCGACGTGTCGGACCGGAGGTCGTCTCCGCCAGGCATTTCGACACCTGGTGGAAGCAGGCCCGGCAGAACGAACCGGGCCTGCTGACCTTCACTCCCGAGACGGTGGTAAATCAGGACGCGGCGGCAGTTCTGGAGGGCGACTACCCAGACGCATGGCGACAAGGCGAGCTGCAGTTCCCGCTGACCTACCAGTTCGAGCCGGGCACCGAGGACGACGGTGTCACCGCCAGGATCCCGGTGGCGCTGCTCGCGGGAGTCCGACCCGTCGGATTCGATTGGCTGGTTCCCGGACTACGCCACGAACTCGTCACCGCCCTGATCAAGAGCATGCCGAAACAGATTCGACGCCAGGTGGTTCCGGCACCCGATTTCGCGAAGGCCGCTCTCGCGTCGGTGACCGCGCGTAGTGAGCCTCTCGTCAACGCGCTCGCCCGTGAGTTGTCGCGGCTCGGGAACTGCAGGATCGAACCGGGTGACTTCACTCCATCGGCACTGCCCGATCACCTGAAGATGACGTTCGCAGCGATCGACGAGAGCGGAGGGGTACTGGGCCGCAGCAAGAGCTCAGCACGCTGCGACAGCAGCTCTCGACGCGGGTCGACGCCGAGGTCGCGCGTGCCG
>BBEG01000246.1 GCA_001312645.1 Rhodococcus sp. JCM 9791 | reverse complement strand
CCGGTGAGTGAACGCGCCCCCGGGTCGCCGCCGACGTTCCGTGCCGGTCAACTACGTGAACCCGAGCTCACCGCTGCGCTGCGCACGCTGGAACTGACAGTCCGGCGCCGCCTCGACGGTGTCCTGCACGGCGATCACCTCGGTCTGATCCCCGGTCCCGGATCCGAGCCCGGCGACGCCCGCGAATACCAGCCTGGTGACGACGTCCGGCAGATGGACTGGTCGGTCACCGCCCGCACCACCCACCCGCACGTACGGCAGACCGTCGCCGACCGTGAACTCGAGACCTGGCTGGCACTCGATCTGTCGGCCAGCCTCGATTTCGGCACCGGATCGTGCGAGAAACGCGATCTCGCCATCGCTGCGGTCGCCGCGATCGCCTATCTCACCGGTGGCGGCGGAAACCGTATCGGCGCGGTGGTCTCCAATGGCCGCGACTTCGCACGCATGCCGCCGCGCGGCGGACGACTGCACGCACAGTCGATGCTGCGTACGATCGCCACGACCCCGCGCCCACCGGATGGCACCCGAGGCGATCTGGGCGGGGTCATCGATTCACTTCGCCGCCCGCAACGACGCCGCGGACTCATCGTCGTCATCAGTGACTTCCTCGGCCCCATCGACTGGGAACGACCGCTCCGGGCACTGTCCGCACGGCACGACGTGCTCGCCGTCGAGGTCCTCGACCCGCGAGATCTCGAATTGCCCGACCTCGGCGATGTCGTACTGCACGACCCCGAAACCGGCCGGACCCGCGAGTTCACCACCACCCCGCAACTGCGCGCCGACTTCGCGCAGGCCGCCTCGGACCACCGCGCCGCGGTGGAACAGGCACTACGACGGTGCGGCGCACCCCGGTTGAGCCTGCGCACCGACCGCGACTGGATCGGCGACGTCGTCCGCTTCGTCGCGTCCCGCAGGCACAGTATCGGCGCGGGACAGGGGGGACGATGAGTTTCTCCGGATTCGCCTCCCCGTGGTGGCTGCTGTTCCTGGTCGTCGTCGCGGCACTCGCCGTCGGATACGTCCTCGTGCAGCGCCGCCGTCTCACCCACACCCTGCGGTTCACCAATTTCGAACTGCTCGAGAAGGTCGCACCCGACCGGCCTGGCCGTGCGCGGCACATTCCTGTCGCGCTGCTCCTCGTCGGACTCGCGCTGCTGACGGTCGCGCTGGCCGGACCTACCTCCGAGCAGAGGGTTCCCCGGAACCGCGCGACCGTCGTCCTCGCGATCGACGTGTCGTTGTCGATGGAAGCCACCGATGTCGCACCGTCCCGGTTGGCGGCGGCACAGGAAGCGGCCAAGTCGTTCGCCGACGACCTGACCCCCGGCATCAACCTCGGGCTCGTCGCGTTCTCCGGGACGGCATCGGTCCTCGTCTCACCCACCACGAACAGGGAAGCGACGAAGACCGCGATCGACCATCTCCAACTGAGCGAACGCACCGCGACCGGCGAGGCGATCTTCACCTCGCTGCAATCCATCGAAACCCTTGCCGCGGTACTCGGCGGCAGCGACCAGGCCCCACCGGCCCGCATCGTGTTGCTTTCGGACGGCAAACAGACCGTGCCCGAAAGCCCGGACGATCCCCGCGGCGGATTCACCGCGGCCCGTCAGGCAGCCGAGAAGGACATCCCGGTGTCCACCATTTCGTTCGGGACCCGATACGGCAGCGTGACGATCGAGGACGAACAGATCCCCGTCCCCGTCGACGATCCGTCGCTCGAGGAGATCGCCGAGCTGTCCGGCGGCAGTTTCTTCGCCGCGTCCAGCCTCGAAGAACTCGAAGGCGCCTACGACACGCTCGAAGAGCAGATCGGATTCGAGACCACCCGCGGCGACGCCAGCCGTCCGTGGCTCATGCTCGGTGTCTTCGCCGTCGCCGGGGGTCTGATCTCATCCATGGTGCTCCGTCAGCGACTGCCCTGACCGAGTTGTGGCAGCCGCGGTGCATTTTCCGTACTCGATTCACTACCAGATAGGTTTGTCGGCATGACTGACGCAACCAGCGCCACACCGTCGCGGCACGTGACCACTCCCCGTTCGGTCCTCGTCACCGGAGGAAACCGGGGCATCGGCCTCGCCATTGCCCGTCGCCTCCAGGCGGACGGACACAAGGTCGCCGTCACCCACCGCGGGTCCGGTGTGCCCGAGGACCTGTTCGGCGTCGTCTGCGATGTCACCGACAGTGACTCCGTCGACCGCGCATACACCGAGGTCGAAGAACATCAGGGGCCGGTCGAGGTACTGGTCGCCAACGCAGGAATCACCGACGACACCCTGCTGATGCGCATGACCGAAGACCAGTTCACGAACGTCCTCGATGCGAACCTCACCGGCGCGTTCCGGTGTGCCAAGCGAGCCAACCGCGCGATGCTGCGGGCGCGCTGGGGACGGATGATCTTCCTCGGTTCCGTTGTCGGCATGGCCGGTCAGGCAGGACAGATCAACTACGCATCCTCGAAGGCCGGCGTCATCGGTCTGGCGCGCTCGGTGACCCGTGAGCTCGGCTCGCGGTCGATCACCGCCAACGTCGTCGCCCCCGGCTTCGTCGAGACCGACATGACCGCCGATCTGTCCGACGACATGCGCGACATGGCGAAGAAGTTCATCCCGCTGCAGCGCCTCGGCAAGCCCGAGGACATCGCCGCGGTGGTCAGCTTCCTTGCCTCCGACGACTCCGCGTACGTCTCCGGCGCGGTGATCCCCGTCGACGGCGGTATGGGCATGGGCCACTAGCAGCCCGCCAACCGGACCACAACCGAAACTCACTGGAGGATCGACACACTCATGGGCGGACTGCTCGAGGGCAAGACCATTCTCGTCACCGGCATCATCACCGATGCTCGATTGCGTTCCACACCGCGAAGGTCGCGCAGGAACAGGGCGCGAAGGTGATCATCACCGGATTCGACCGGCTCAGGCTGATCGACCGCATCGCGCAGCGTCTGCCTCAGCCGGTACCTCCCGCGATCGAACTGGACGTGCAGAACCCCGAGCATCTCGCCGGCCTCGCCGGCAAGATCCGGGAGGTCGTACCCGAAGGTCTCGACGGCGTCGTCCACTCGATCGGTTTCGCACCGCGCTCGTGCCTGGGCAGCCCGTTTCTCGACGCGCCCTGGAATGACGTGGCCGTCGCGCTCGAGGTGTCCGCGTACTCGTACGCGGCGCTCGCCAAGGCCGTGCTCCCGGCGACGAATGACGGTGCCTCCCTCGTCGGCATGGACTTCGACCCGGCACGGGCTGTCCCGTTCTACAACTGGATGGGCGTCTCCAAAGCCACTCTCGAATCCGTCAACCGGTACGTCGCGAAGGAAGTCGGCCCGCGCGGTATCCGATCCAATCTCGTCGCGGCCGGACCCATCAAGACCCTCGCCGCCAAGGCCATCGCCGGCGACGCCACCGGTCCGGGCGCCGAGATGAACAAACTCAACGACGGCTGGTCCGCTGCGTCGCCGATCGGCTGGGACGTCGACGACCCGACTCCCGTCGCGAAGACCGTGTGCACCGTGCTGTCCGACTGGCTGCCCGGCACCACCGGTTCCATCGTCTACGTCGACGGCGGTTTTCATTCGCAGGTCGGCTTCGGCGCCTGACGGCAGGAGCATCGATCATGGTGAACACCCCCGAGGTCTACGACGCGCTGATGGTGCTGTCGTTCGGTGGGCCAGAAGGCCCCGACGACGTACGCCCGTTTCTCGAGAACGTCACCCGCGGTCGCGGTATCCCGCCGGAACGGCTCGACGACGTGGCCCAGCATTATCTGCACTTCGGGGGTGTCTCACCGATCAACGCGCTCAACCGCGCGATCATCGACGACGTCCGCGCGGAGTTCGACGCGCACGGCATCGACCTGCCGATCTACTTCGGCAATCGCAACTGGCACCCGATGATCGAGGAGACCGTCGCCACGATGCGCGACGACGGAATCCGTAACGCCCTGGTGTTCGCGACCTCCGCGTGGGGCGGGTACTCCGGGTGCCGGCAGTACCACGAGGACCTCGCGCGAGCACGCGCCGCTGTCGACGGTGCCCCGGACCTGACGAAGGTGCGCCAGTTCTACGACCATCCGCTGTTCGTCGAGGCGGTCGCCGACGCGTCCGCGCAGCACGTACGGAACTCCAGAACGACGCGGAATCCGCGCGCCTGGTATTCACCGCGCACTCGGTTCCGACCGCCACCGATGCGACCGGCGGCCCGCCGGACGCGGGTGGCCAGCTCTACAGTCGCCAGGTCGCCGAGGCGGCGCAGCTGGTCGCACAGGCGCTCGGTATCGGCGACTACGACCTGGTATGGCAGTCCCGTTCGGGCCCGCCCCAGGTGCCGTGGCTCGAACCCGACATCGTCGATCATCTCGACGCCTCCACGGCCGGGGTGTGGGTGCGGTGATCGTCGTGCCCGTCGGGTTCGTATCCGACCACCTCGAGGTCGTCTGGGATCTGGATACCGAAGCACGCGACCGCGCCGCCGAACTCGGAATGGGATTCGCCCGGGCGGGTACGGCCGGAACGGACCCGCGCTTCGCGTCACTGGTCCGCGAACTGGTTGGGGAGCACCTCGGAACCACGACCCCACGGCGTCTCGGGACGGAACCGCAGTTCGGCGTCGGGTGCAACGGCCGGTTGTGCGCGGTGCGGTGCTGCGAACCTCCCGCGCGACCGTCGCGACCTGCCGCTGCCGACTGAGCGGCCTGCTACCGGTGATCAGCCACGCGAGCGGTGAGACGAACCAGGTGGGCAGAGTCCGGCGCAGTGTGGCCGCGCCTTCGACCGTCACGGCGCCGGAACGCACCGCATTCGCCCAGTTCAGTTCGCCGCGCCAGATCTCGGTGAGCTCCCGCAGCCCGGCGGTGACGGAGACCGACACCTCGAACCCGGGGTCGACGTCGCAGAGGTCGACCGTCGGTAGTGAGAACCATCCACCACCGCCGCGACCCACGCGGTGCGTCGGTGAATGCGAACTGCACCACCACTCGTGTGTGCCCGATCGCGGTGTGGTCGACATGGCGGTGCATGTCCCACATCAGAAGTGTCGGATCCAGGTCCTGATCGCCCAGTCGGCCGGTCCACTTCGAACCCCACGCGCCGAGTGACTCGACGACCGGTTCGAGGTCGTGGCCCGCAGGCGTGAGGACGTAACACACGTTCGATCCGTTCGCTGTCCGCTCCACGATGCCTGCGACAGTGAGTTGGTGCAGTCGTTTCGACAACAGAGTCGGAGACATCCGCGGCAGACCGCGCCGCAACTCGTTGAAATGCTCGCTCCCGAGCACCAGTTCACGCACGATCAGCAACGTCCAGCGCTCGTCGAACAGCTCCATCGCCTTCGCGACGGGGCAGAACTGGCGGTACGACGACCCCATGAACGAATGCTAGGCCTGTCCGCTGCGTCGAACCAGATCTCGCCCGCGTGAGCAGTACAGATCGTGTACTGGAGGCGTGTGCATGTTGCTTCCTACTGTCGAACTACACGCACTCGGAGATGGGTTGCGTACGTCCAGTCAGGAGCATAGACATGACCGACTCCACCACTCTCACCGCCGACCGCGAGCTCAAGGCGAAGCACCGCGCGATGTGGGCACTCGGTGACTACCCGGCTGTTGCGGACACCGTTATTCCCACCCTCGGCGCACGGCTCGTCACCGCCGGCGGCGTGCATGCCGGTGACCGGGTTCTCGACATCGCCGCGGGTTCGGGTAACGCGTCGATACCCGCTGCGCTGGCGGGCGGCATTGTCACCGCCAGTGACCTGACCCCGGAACTGTTCGAGATCGGTCGTCGCTACGCAGCCGCGGCCGGTGCGCGGCTCGACTGGACCCAGGCCGACGCGGAAGCCCTGCCCTTCGACACCGGAACCTTCGACACGGTGCTCTCGTGCGTCGGCATCATGTTCGCGCCGCATCACCAGGCAGCGGCCGACGAACTCGTGCGCGTGACACGCACGGGCGGACGGATCGGGCTGCTTGCCTGGACACCCACCGGTTTCGTCGGGGAGATGTTCGCGACGATGAAGCCGTACGCGCCGCCGCCCCCACCCGGAGCACAACCTCCACCTCTGTGGGGAGACGAGACGCACGTGCGCGCGTTGCTCGGCGATCGGGTGCGCGACGTCGACGCGTGGACGGAGACAGTGCGCGTCGACGCCTTCGCTACTGCCGCCGAGTTCCGCGACTTCTTCAAGAACAACTACGGGCCCACCGTCGCTGTCTACGCCTCGCTGGCGGACACACCGGATCGTGCTGCTGCACTCGACCGCGACCTCGACGATCTCGCCCGCCGATACGACCTCGGTGGAGGAGCGATGGAGTGGGAATACCTACTGGTCACCGCCCGACGCTCAGCGTGACCTGCCGCGGTGAATCCTACGACGACCCGGTCGGCGGTGCGGGATCCGCCACCGTCGCTTCGACGCCGTGTACGGCGCGAACTCGTCGATGTCGGTCGGGGTGGTGCCGGCGACGGCATACAGATCGAACTGGCCACCCGAGGTGCCGGGCGGTGCGGGGAACGTCGCAGTCTCCTCGCGGATCTCGCCGGGCTGCAGGTTCACCTCGATCGGCCCGAACACTGTCTCGCCGGGACCGCCCTCTGCGGCGTCCGCGGTCACCCAGACCCGGCCGGTGTACGGCCGATCCGGTGCCGCCGTGAGTTGTACCGTCGCCGTGACCTGCTGCGACGTGAGCGGATCGAGCGCCAGAGACACCTTGACCGGCACGTCGATGTCCGGCAACTCGGGGCGGGTCGACGACGGTGAGCCGTCTCCGATCTCGGGCCAGTCGTTCGACCAGACGATCCGGTCGATCAACCCCTCACGACGCTGAGCGCCGCTGGGCAGCGTGATGTCGTACCGGGGACTCGCGTGGTAGATGATCCAGTCGTTGCCCGCGTCGTCGGCGACGATGGCGTTGTGTCCGGGACCGGCCCAGCGGTCACTGCCGGCGAGGAGCAGTGCGCCGCCGCCGTCGTCGAGATCGTCACCCTTGCGGCCGATGTACGGCCCGGTCAACGAGGTTGACCTGCCCGCGAGCACGCGATAGGCGGTGTTCCCACCGTTGCAGCAGTTCCCGGCCGAGACGAACAGATAGTAGAAGCCGTTTCGATACTCGACGAACGGCCCTTCGAAGCGGGTGTCCGCGACCTGGATCGGCGTACCGTCCGGAGCAGTACCGTCGGTGGTCAGCGGTATGGCGTGGATTCCCTTGAAGTTTCCGACGAGCATGGTGAGATTCGTGCCGTCGTCCCACACGAACGGATCGATCGTCCCTTCGATACCCACATCCTGGGCGCAGAACACAGGACGACCCAGGTCGGTCCACGGACCTGCGGGATCGGTGGCAGTGGCCAACCCGATGCACGGGTTCGCTACGTCGTAGAGCGAGTAGTAGAGGTGATACATCCCGTCGACCTCGTGGACGCTCGGTGCCCACGCATGTTTGCCGGGTGGATGCCACGCCGGGAGTTCATCGAACACGTCGCCGACGTACATCCAGTCCACGAGATCGAACGAGGTGAACATCGACATGGCGTGCATGCCGCGGCCGTTGCCCCAGTCGTCGGCGGTGGTGAACATGTAGAACGCGCCGTCGTCGTCGCGGATGACAGTGGGGTCGGCGGCGACCGGTTCGACGACGGGATTCGCGTGTCCGATCTGCGGCGCGAGTACGAAGGCCAGCAGCGATACGAGCGTGACGACCCATCTGCGCGTCGGAGAGGTTCGCAGGGAAACAGCATGGGCCGATTCGGGGAAGTGCACGTAGTCCCTCGCTGTCGCTCGAACCACCGGAACGCGACAAATGTATACGGATGTGACGAGAGTTAACTGAAGTGACGCCAGGTATAGGGGACCGTGACCGAACTGTGTTCTCCGAAGTGATGCGACGTCAGCCGCCGGTGGCAGGTCGATCTTCGGCGACCGCTCCGAGGGTCGCCGCGACAGCACCGAGGCGCGCCAGCCGTACCGCCGACCGCAGTGGTCGCAACGCTTCCTCTCGGGACGTCGCCGCAGACACCGACCCCGCCTGCAGGCCTCGGCCCCTG
>BBEG01000245.1 GCA_001312645.1 Rhodococcus sp. JCM 9791 | reverse complement strand
CCGCGAAGCCGCCGACCGCGGGCAGAAACTGGTGGTGCTGGCCCCCCTCGACGATCCCGCCGAGAGCGACGCGGTGAGCGCCGACGTACGAGAGATCCTCGGAGAGGACGACTGGGAGCTTCTCACCGAGGTCCACGACGGTGACGCGGTCGGAACCCTGGTCGAGTTGCTCGCGCGCAGCGGTGCCGAAAGAGCAGTTGTGGGTAGCCGCGGCCGGACTGCAACCGGCAAGTTCCTCCTCGAACGCGGGCTGCAACGCATGATCATCGAGGCGGCTGTTCCGGTACTCGTCGTGAAGGACGAGTGACCGGCCTACGCTGGGTGCATGGCCTACCGGCTGCTCGCCGACGCCACTGCGTTCGTCCATCTGCTGTTCGTGCTCTACGTCGCGTTCGGCGGGTTCCTCACGTGGCGGTGGCCGCGCACGATCGTCGCGCATGTGCTCGCTGTGGCGTGGGGTGCCGGGTCGGTGGTCGTGGGGTTCGACTGCCCCTTGACGTCGGCAGAGAACTGGGCTCGGGCCGAGGCCGGTGAGGCGGGGCTGCCCCCGGGCGGCTTCATCGAGCATTATCTGACGGGCGTGATCTATCCCGAATCGGCTCTCGGGCTGGTCCGTGCCGGTGTGGTGGTGTGCGTCGCGGTGTCGTGGGCGGTGCTGTGGGTGCGCCACGGACGCACGCGCGCGAGAAAGGCGGCACCGGGACTTACCCGCCAGTAGGGTGGCACCATGACTGCCTCACGCCATCTCGACGTCGTCGTCTACGGCGCCACCGGCTTCGTCGGCCGGCTCACCGCGGACTACCTCGCCCACCACCTGCCGTCCGGCCTGACGGTCGGTCTCGCCGGTCGCTCCCTCGACAAGCTCGAAGCTGTGCGTGCGGCGCTTCCTCCCGCCGCCGCCGAGTGGCCGTTGATCATCGCGAATGCCGATGACCCCGACTCCCTGGCCGCGATGGCGACCGAGACCCGCGTGGTGATCACGACCGTCGGGCCCTACGCCCGATACGGCATGCCACTGGTACAGGCGTGCGCCGAGGCCGGCACCGATTACGTGGACCTGACAGGTGAGGTCCTGTTCCAACGAGAGAGCATCGACCGGTTCGACGACGTCGCGCACCGCACCGGCGCCCGCATCGTGCACGCGTGCGGGTTCGATTCGGTTCCGTCCGATCTCGGTGTTCATGCCCTGCGGCAAGCCGCGGACGCCGACGGCGCCGGCGCACTCACCGACACCACGTTCGTCCTGACCTCGTTCAGTGGCGGTGTCAGCGGCGGCACGATCGATTCACTGCGAAACCAGATCGACGTGGTGCGCGGCGATCGCATCGCACGGAAGATCGCGGCGAGTCCCTACTCGTTGTCACCGGACCGGGATCAGGAGCCCGACCACGGGCGGCAGAGCGATGTCGCGCTGGTGGACGGTAAGACGATCGCGCCGGAGGTGACGGGATGGAAGGCACCGTTTGCGATGGCGTCGGTCAACACCCGGGTGGTGCGGCGCAGCAGCGCCCTCACCGAGGGGACCTACGGCCCGCGGTTCCGGTACCGGGAGGTGATGAACGTCGGGTCATCGGTTGCGTCGCCTCTGATCGCCGGAGCCGTCGCAGCGGGTCTGGGCGCCCTCGTGTTGGGCCTGTCGTTCCGCCCGACGCGGTTCCTTCTCGACAAGGTGTTGCCCGCCCCCGGCGAAGGTCCGTCGGAGCAGACCCGCGAGAAAGGTCATTTCACGATCGATCTGTACACCACCACCGAGACCGGTGCCCGCTACACGGCACGGTTCGCCGCGAAGGGCGATCCCGGATACAAGGCGACCGCGGTGATGCTGGGCGAATCCGCGCTGTCGTTGGCAGTGGGCGGTTCGGCGTTGCACGCCGGCGGTGGGGTGCTCACACCCGCGGTGGCGTTCGGCGACGTACTGACCGAGCGGTTGCGGGCGGCGGGCTTCGAGATCTCGACACGCCGACTCCCCTGAACGCGTGCACCGGCGTGCAACGGGCGTCGGCGAACGGCTATGCTCGATCGGTCGCCTGCCGGGCGACCGAAGTATCCGACGGAAGATGGGCACCATGCACGCAATGAGTATCGAGACGGCTCCGGCCGCTCGGCTTGCGCTCATGGCGTTCTGGCCTACCCGTCGTGGCGCATGCTTCGACTGCGAGTGTTGTTCCTGGATGTCCTTCTGAGCGGTGTCGCACCGCTCGTCGTGTTCGTCTAGGTTCCTTCCAGTCGCATGGAGCGTTGCATGCTCAATCTCCTCGTTTTCACGTTGGTCGGCGCCGGTGCCCAGTTGGTCGATGGTGCACTCGGCATGGCGTTCGGTGTCACTGCCACCACCCTGTTGATCTTCAGTGGTGTCGGCGCAGCCACGCGAGTGCCGCGGTCCACCTGGCCGAGGTCGGCACTACCCTGGTATCCGGTGTCGCGCACTGGCGGTTCCGCAACATCGACTGGAAGGTCGTGTTGCGGCTCGGTGTGCCCGGCGCGATCGGCGCGTTCCTCGGTGCCACTGTCCTGTCCGGTCTGTCCACGGAAGCGGCCGTGCCGGTCACGGCGACGATCCTGTTGATCATCGGTGTATACGTGGCGCTGCGGTTCTCGGTGCGCCCGCCGGCCGTGGCCGATGCCCGCACCTCACCGCACACCGCGAGGTTCCTTTCGCCACTCGGATTCTTCGGTGGTTTCGTCGACGCGAGCGGTGGCGGTGGCTGGGGCCCTATCACCACCAGCACGCTGCTCTCCCGCGGGAAGACCGCGCCGCGCACGGTAATCGGGTCGGTGAGTGCCTCGGAGTTCCTCGTCGCGGTCGCAGCGAGCCTCGGCTTCCTGATCGGTCTGGGACGTGAATCACTCGACAACCTGCTGATCGTCGCGGGATTGGCGATCGGCGGCGCGCTGGCCGCACCAGTGGCCGCATGGCTGGTCTCCCGTGTTCCGGCGACACTTTTGGGGACTGCGGTCGGCGGCGTCATCGTCGTGACCAACCTGTACAAGTTGTTCGACACGTTCGACGTGTCCAGTACCGTCGCGACGCTGCTCTACATCTTGCTCATCGCCGGTTGGATCGCCCTGCTGGTCGTGTCGTGGAAGCGTTCGAAGCTCACCCCCACCGAGTCGTCGGGCGGTCTCGAGAAGCTCGAGGCTCCGACCCCGACAGCGTTGCAAGAAGACCCGCAGGGCCAAAAAATCTAGCACGCGCCCCGACCGGACAAAACACCCATACCAAGATCAGTTCGGCGCACCACACCCGATAGCATTCGCCGCGTGAATCGACTCCGTGTTGCCGCCCTCCCCGCCGTTCTTGCCTGTGCGCTCGCCCTCGGCGCCTGCTCGTCCGACGAAGACACGTCCGCCTCCGAGAGTGGCAGCGCCTCTCAGACCGCCGACGCCTCGTTCTCCGACGGAGATGTCAGCGTCGAGGCGCTCGACGCCGACCTCCTCGCGAAATTCTCGAGCTGCGACGACGTGGCTCCCGCCGTGGATCAGTACATCGAAGGACTCGACGCCGACCCGAACAACGGCTCGAGCGACTACGGCGTGTACTGCACCTGGTCGACGCCCGACAGTGCCGCGAGCCTCGACGACATCCGCACCGTCGAGGTCATGATCGAGACCGGGAACGGCGCCGTGTCGGACACCTCGGTACTCGGCACCGCAGGTCTCGAGGTGCTCTCCGACAGCGCTGTCGAGTCGAAAGGTGGCGTCGCGTACACGATGAACATGGGCACCGACGTGGCCGGCATCACCGTCACCACCGTCGAGTTCCCGGACGTGCGTGTCTCGATCACGGGCGGGCAGTGGGCCGACGTCCCCAGCTTGGACGGGCCGGCGGCGGTCGCTGCCACCACGGAACTTCTCGGCCTCTGAACAACCGGTCGTGAACGACACGGGCGCGGTCACCACCGATGTGGTGACCGCGCCCGTTGTCGTGTCGGTCAGTCGAGCTGACGGACCGCAGTCCGATCGACGTTCTCATCCCGGTCCGCCCGGGCTCGGGTCATCACACCGTGTGTGATGAGAACCTGCGCCGCGATGTAGGTGAGCATCACCCAGAAACCCGACAGCGGCAGGGGGAAGTCGTCGATGAACGCACGCAATGCGATCAGCGAATCGGAGACCACGAAGATCACCGCGCCGATCGCGACGGTGGGCCCGACACCGGTGGCGAGGACCGCCATCGTGGCCAGACACAACCCGTAGAGCATGACCGGGACCAGTAGCGGGCCCGCACCCGGAGCGCACACGGCAACCAGTGCGACGACAGCGACTGCGAAGACCGCGAGCACCCACCGTCGGGTGTGCAGGACGCTCACGGCCCGGTACGGCGCGAACGCCGCGATGTACGTCACCTGCGCACACAGGAAGAATCCGACGAGTACGAGGAACGAGGTGTCGCCTCCGAACAGATCGGGTGCGGTGTCACCGAGCCACGAGAAGGCCAACGCCACCAATGTCAGCTCGATGAGCCGCGACCGGGGCGCGGGCGTACCCAACGCGAGCGCTGCAGCCAGAACCGGCATCAGCAACCATTGGGTGGCGTCGACCAGCATGGCGTCGGGGTCGATGAGCTGGGTGATCAGATGCACCGCGGCGAGCACACCGAAACCCGTGAACGCGATCCGCGCAGCGACGTGCTGGGTCACCGTGCGGGATCGACGTTCTCGGCGGCGCCGTCGTCGACACCGTCGAAAGCATCGAGGATCCGTTGCGCACCGATAGCCGCGGTGAGCGATCCGTCGCGCACTCCGGACTCGACTTCACCGCGGATCGCCTTGACGCGAGGGTTGCTCTCGAGTCGTCGGAGTAGTTGGTCGTGCACCATCGTCCACGTCCAGTCGACCTGTTGGCGGCTGCGGTTCTCGTCGAACTGTCCGGCCTCGGTGAGCACCTTCTTGTGCTCGAGGACGGTGTCCCAGAATGTGTCCAGTCCCAGCCCTTCGAGACCACTCATGGTGATCACGGGCGGCTTCCACAACGCATCGTGAGGATGCACCATCCGCATCGCACCGGACAGTTCGCGCGCGGCGACACGTGCGTCGCGCTCGTGGTTGCCGTCCGCCTTGTTCACCGCGACGAGATCGGCGAGCTCGAGCACACCCTTCTTGATTCCCTGCAGTTGGTCGCCGGTACGGGCGAGCGTCAGGAAACAGAAGCAGTCCACCATGTTTGCGACGGTGACCTCCGACTGCCCGACACCGACGGTCTCGACGAGGATCACGTCGAACCCGGCGGCCTCGAGCAGCACCATCGTCTCGCGGGTCGCCTTGGCGACACCGCCGAGGGTGCCGGCTGTCGGGGACGGGCGGATGAAGGCGTCCTGTTCCCCGGACAGCCGCGCCATCCGGGTCTTGTCGCCCAGGATCGACCTCCGGTCCGCGTCGACGACGGGTCGACGGCGAGCACTGCGACCCGGTGCCCCTTACCGATCAGGTACATGCCCAGCGCATCGATGAAAGTCGACTTCCCGACCCCGGGCACGCCGGTGATACCGACCCGAATCGCCCCTCCCACCTGCGGGAGCAGACGCAGCAGCAGTTGCTGTGCCTGCTCCCGATGGTCGTCGCGAGTCGATTCGATCAAGGTGATCGCCTTCGCGAGTCCGGCTCGCTCATTGGCGAGCACGGAGGACGCGAGGGCGTCGAGGTCGACCGGACGTCGGCGCGTCACGGTATCCCCGATCGAGGTGTCATCCATGTCAGCTCTCGAGGGAATGTCCGAGCTGATCGGCGAGCTTGGTGAGCAAGCCCGCCGCGGCGTCGGCGATGACGGTGCCGGGCGGGAAGATCGCCGCAGCGCCGGCCTCGTACAGCTCGTCGAAGTCGCCGGGCGGGATGACTCCGCCGACCACGATCATGATGTCTGCGCGGCCCACCTCCGCAAGCGCCTGCTTGAGCGCGGGCACCAACGTGAGGTGTCCCGCGGCCAACGACGACACGCCGATGACGTGCACATCGTTGTCGGCCGCCTGCCGGGCGACCTCTTCCGGGGTCTGGAACAACGGTCCGACGTCGACGTCGAAACCGAGGTCGGCGAAGGCGGTGGAGATCACCTTCTGTCCACGGTCGTGGCCGTCCTGGCCCATCTTCGCGACGAGGATACGGGGACGACGTCCCTCTTCCTCCGCGAACTTCTCGACGAGTGCGATGGTCGTGGAAATGTTGCTCGCCTCCCCAGCTTCGTCGCGGTAGACGCCACTGATCGTGCGGATCTCGGCCTGGTGCCGACCGTAGACCTTCTCGAGAGCGTCGGAGATCTCCCCGACGGTGGCCTTCGCGCGGGCCGCGTCGATCGCGAGCGCCAGCAGGTTGTTCTCGATGCCGCCCTCGGTGGCTGCGGCAGCACGGGTCAGCTCCCCGAGCGCAGCCTGAGTGGCCGCCTCGTCGCGATCGCCGCGGAGCTGCTCGAGCTTCGCGAGTTGCTCGACGCGCACCTTCGAGTTCTCGACCTTGAGAACCTCGATGCTGTCGGGCTCGGCCGGGACGTACTTGTTGACGCCGATCAGCGGCTGGCGGCCGGAGTCGATGCGCGCCTGGGTACGGGCAGCGGCTTCCTCGATACGCAGCTTCGGGATGCCCTCGGAGATGGCCTGCGCCATACCACCGGCCTCTTCGACCTCCGCGATGTGTGCGCGGGCCCGGTTGGCGAGCTCGTGGGTGAGCCACTCGACGTAGTGCGAGCCACCCCACGGTCGATGGGCCGGGTGGTGCCGGACTCCTGCTGCAGCAGCAGCTGGGTGTTGCGCGCGATGCGGGCCGAGAAGTCGGTCGGCAATGCGATCGCTTCGTCGAGCGCATTGGTGTGCAGCGACTGGGTGTGGCCCTGGGTCGCAGCCATCGCCTCGACACAGGTTCGACCGACGTTGTTGAACACGTCCTGCGCGGTCAGCGACCAGCCGGAGGTCTGCGAGTGCGTGCGCAGGGAGAGCGACTTCGCGTTCTTCGGATCGAACTTCTCGACGAGCTCGGCCCACAGGAGGCGGCCGGCGCGGAGCTTGGCGACCTCCATGAAGAAGTTCATGCCGATGGCCCAGAAGAACGACAGGCGCGGTGCGAACTTGTCGATCTCCATGCCGGCGTCGAGGCCTGCGCGGATGTACTCGACACCGTCGGCGAGGGTGTAGGCGAGCTCCAGGTCGGCCGTGGCTCCGGCTTCCTGGATGTGGTAGCCGGAGATGGAGATCGAGTTGAACTTCGGCATCTTCGTGCTGGTGTACGCGAAGATGTCGGAGATGATCCGCATCGAGGGCTTCGGCGGGTAGATGTAGGTGTTGCGGACCATGAACTCTTTCAGAATGTCGTTCTGAATGGTTCCGGCCAGCTGCTCGGGGGTGACTCCCTGTTCTTCGGCGGCCACGACGTACAGCGCGAGGATCGGCAGCACCGCGCCGTTCATCGTCATCGACACCGACACCTTCGACAGGTCGATACCGTCGAAGAGCTGACGCATGTCGAGGATCGAGTCGATGGCGACACCGGCCATTCCGACGTCACCCTGGACGCGCGGGTGATCGGAGTCGTAGCCGCGGTGTGTCGCGAGGTCGAAGGCCACCGACAGCCCCTTCTGACCGGCCGCGAGGTTGCGGCGGTAGAAGGCGTTGGATTCGGCGGCTGTCGAGAAGCCCGCGTACTGGCGGATGGTCCACGGCTGGTTGACATACATCGTCGGGTACGGGCCGCGCACGAAAGGCGCGATGCCCGGGTAGCTGCCGAGGGGGTAGCCCTCTGCTGCGATGGCGTCGCGGTCGGCCTTGGTGTAGACCGGCTTGACGTCGATGCCTCGGGGGTGTTCCACACGACGTCGTCGGCGGTGTAGTTGTTCGCGGACGCAACGGAGTCGACGAGCGCGGCGGTCTGCTCTGCGGTGGGAGCAGTGGTGTCCGGGGAATCCGGATCTGTCAGCGGGACATCGGCGAAGCTGCCGATCTCGGGTTGGATGCTCACTTACGCTCCCAGGGTGTTCAGAAGGTCGGTCAGTGCAGCGACCGCGTCGATACGCGCGGTCAGGTAACCGTCCGGACGGTTGTCGCCCTGTGCATCCCCCACGGCCTTCTCGGGGCCGGCGAGCAGCACAGTGTCGATCCCGGCG
>BBEG01000244.1 GCA_001312645.1 Rhodococcus sp. JCM 9791 | reverse complement strand
TGCCGCCGCGCGCGAAAACGCGTGGTCGCGGCCGACCCGCCCGGCGCTTCCAGCTCACCTCCGTCGGCCGCGCCCGACTCGGACACTCGTACGACGACCTCGCCGGGGCTGCAATGCGCCACCTACGGGAACTCGGTGGCTCGGCCGCAATCGAAGATTTCGCGCGTCGCCGGGTCCAGTCCATCGTGGGCGGGATCGAACCCGTCGAATCGGACGACGAGATCGACACGGTGGCCGACGAGATCGCCGAGGCATTCAGTGCAGCGGGATTCGCGGCCTCGACACGTCGGGTCGGCACCGGCGTGCAGATCTGTCAGCACCACTGCCCGGTCTCTCATGTCGCCGAAGAGTTTCCCGAACTGTGCGAGGCGGAACAGGACGCATTCGTCCAACTGCTCGGCAGCCATGTGCAGCGTCTCGCGACGATCGCCAACGGCGACGCATTCTGCACCACCCACGTGCCGGTCGTCCCGGTCAAGGAGCCGCCGAGCCCGTGACCCGCCGAGAACTGCCAGACAACAGAAACACCAGACAGCCCGAAGTTCGCCCGTCGGTACAGCCCGCGCCGACATCCACCCCACTCCGGAAGGAGCCCGCATGACCGTCACATCGGACCAGACGTCCGGCGCCGGTACACCGCTGACGCAGGAAGAGGCCATCGACTCGCTCGGCCACTACGAATATGGCTGGTCGGACTCGGACGCGGCCGGTGCGGTGGCGCAACGCGGCCTCTCCGAAGACGTCGTCCGCGACATCTCCTCGAAGAAGAACGAGCCCGAGTGGATGCTCGACATCCGCCTCAAGGCGCTGCGTACCTTCGACAAGAAGCCGATGCCGGTGTGGGGTTCGAATCTCGACGGGATCGACTTCGACAACATCAAGTACTTCGTGCGTTCCACGGAGAAGCAGGCGGCGAGCTGGGACGACCTGCCCGACGACATCAAGAACACCTACGACAAGCTGGGCATCCCGGAAGCCGAGAAGCAGCGCCTCGTCTCGGGTGTCGCCGCCCAGTACGAGTCCGAGGTCGTCTACCACCAGATCCGCGAGGACCTCGAGGCACAGGGCGTCATCTTCCTCGACACGGACTCGGGCCTGCGCGAGCATCCCGAGCTGTTCCGCGAGTACTTCGGCACGGTGATCCCGGCCGGCGACAACAAGTTCTCTGCGCTCAACACCTCGGTGTGGTCGGGTGGCTCGTTCATCTACGTCCCGCCAGGTGTCCACGTCGACATCCCCCTGCAGGCCTACTTCCGGATCAACACCGAGAACATGGGCCAGTTCGAGCGCACGCTGATCATCGTCGACGAAGGTGCGTCCGTGCACTACGTCGAAGGCTGCACCGCACCGATCTACAAATCCGACTCGCTGCACTCCGCGGTCGTCGAGATCATCGTCAAGAAGGGCGGCCACTGCCGCTACACGACGATCCAGAACTGGTCGAACAACGTCTACAACCTGGTGACGAAGCGCACCAAGGTCGAGGCGGGTGGCTCGATGGAGTGGATCGACGGCAATATCGGTTCCAAGGTGACGATGAAGTACCCCGCCGTCTGGATGATGGGCGAACACGCTCGCGGTGAGGTGCTCTCGGTCGCGTTCGCCGGCGAGGGCCAGCACCAGGACACCGGCGCGAAGATGCTGCATCTTGCGCCGCACACCTCCTCGACGATCGTGTCGAAGTCCGTCGCGCGCGCCGGCGGCCGTGCGTCCTACCGCGGCCTCGTGCAGATCAACAAGGGCGCCTACGGTTCGAAGTCGACCGTCAAGTGCGATGCGCTGCTCGTAGACCAGATCAGCCGCTCCGACACCTACCCGTACGTCGACATCCGTGAGGACGACGTGACGATGGGCCACGAAGCGACCGTCTCCAAGGTCAGCGACGACCAGTTGTTCTACCTGATGAGCCGCGGACTGAACGAGGACGAGGCGATGGCGATGATCGTGCGCGGCTTCGTCGAGCCCATCGCCAAGGAACTGCCGATGGAGTACGCACTCGAACTCAACCGGCTGATCGAACTGCAGATGGAAGGGGCAGTCGGCTAAATGACTGCGGAAGCGAAGAACATTCCCACCACCGGCGAGCGGCTGTCCGCAACGGCGTCCAGGACGCTGTTCGCGGTGAGAACCGCACACCGGCTGTCAATAAGGGCGAGGTGTTCACGTCGTTCGACGTGAACGCCTTCGAGATCCCCGGCGGCCGCGACGAGGCGTGGCGATTCACCCCGCTGCGCCGGCTGCGTGGACTGCACGACGGTACCGCCGTCACCGACAGCGTCGCGACCATCGAGGTAAGCGATGTCGAGGGAGTGCAGGTCGAGATCGTCGGCCGTGACGACACCCGACTGGGTCAGGGCGGCGTGCCGTTCGACCGGGTCGCCGCGCAGGCGTACTCGTCGTTCGAGACGGCGACGGTCCTCACCGTGGGTCGCGAGGTCGAGGTCGCGAACCCGTCACCATCACGGTCACAGGTCCGGGCGAAGACCACGTTGCCTACGGGCATGTGCAGATCCGTCTCGACGCGTTCGCGCAGGCCACTGTCGTGCTCGATCAGAAGGGCAGCGGCACCTACGCGGAGAACATCGAATTCGTTCTCGGCGACAGCGCGCAGCTGAGGATCGTCGCGATCCAGGACTGGGCCGACGACGCCGTGCACGTCGCAGCACACCATGCCCGACTCGGACGCGACGCCGTGCTGCGGCACTTCACCGTCGGGCTCGGCGGCGACCTGGTGCGCCTCTCGGCGACCACCAAGTACGACGGCCCCGGCGGCGACGCCGAACTCCTCGGCCTGTACTTCGCCGACGCCGGACAGCACCTCGAACAGCGTCTGCTCGTCGATCACTCGCAGCCGCACTGCAAGTCGAACGTCGTGTACAAGGGTGCGCTCCAGGCGACCCGGATTCGGGTAAGCCCGATGCGCGCACCGTATGGATCGGTGACGTGCTCATCCGCGCCGAGGCCGAGGCACCGACACCTTCGAACTCAACCGCAACCTCGTGCTCACCGACGGTGCACGTGCCGACTCGGTCCCGAACCTCGAGATCGAGACCGGCGAGATCGTCGGCGCCGGACACGCCTCGGCGACCGGACGCTTCGACGACGAGCAGCTGTTCTACCTGCGTTCCCGCGGTATCCCCGAGGACCAGGCCCGACGGCTCGTCGTGCGCGGCTTCTTCCATGAACTGCTCGAGAAGATCACCGTGCCCGAGGTCCGCGAACGCCTCGAAGCCGCGGTCGAGGCCGAACTCGCTGCGGTCGCGTCTGACACGCCGCCCCGCCGTTACTCCCATTGACTTTCGAAGGAATTCAGTAGACCGATGTCCAGCCCCCAGAACGTCCTCGAGATCAAAGACCTGCACGCACGCGTCGCCCAGACCGACGCGAATGCCGAGCCGATCGACATCCTCAAGGGCGTGAACCTCACCGTCCGCTCCGGCGAGACCCACGCGATCATGGGCCCGAACGGTTCCGGTAAGTCCACGCTGTCGTATGCGATCGCCGGACATCCCAAGTACGAGGTCACTTCCGGTTCGATCACCCTCAACGGCGAGAACGTCCTCGAGATGAGTGTCGACGAGCGGGCCCGTGCCGGCCTGTTCCTCGCCATGCAGTACCCCGTCGAGGTGCCGGGTGTGTCGATGTCGAACTTCTTGCGCACCGCCGTCACCGCCGCACGGGGCGAAGCACCCAAGCTTCGTCACTGGGTCAAGGAGGTCAAGGAGGCGATGAGCGAACTCGACATCGACGCTGCCTTCGGTGAGCGCAGCGTGAACGAAGGCTTCTCCGGCGGTGAGAAGAAGCGCCACGAGATCCTGCAGCTCGGACTACTCAAGCCGCAGATCGCGATCCTCGACGAGACCGACTCGGGACTCGACGTCGACGCGTTGCGTGTCGTGTCCGAGGGCGTCAACAAATACCGCGAACGCGAGCACGGCGGCGTCCTCCTGATCACCCACTACACGCGCATCCTGCGCTACATCAAGCCGGAACATGTGCACGTGTTCGTCGGTGGACGCATCGTCGAGTCCGGTGGACCCGAGCTCGCCGACGAACTCGAAGCGAACGGCTACGAGCGCTTCACCGCTGCTGCAGCGACGGCAGACACCCAGGGAGCGTGACCGTATGACGGTACCGGTGCGGACGTTCGACGTCACCCGGATACGGGAGGATTTCCCGATCCTCGCGCGCACGGTGCGCGACGACAAACCGCTGGTCTACCTCGACTCGGGGGCGACCTCGCAGCGTCCTGTGCAGGTGCTCGACGCCGAACGCGACTTCCTCCTCACGTGTAACGCCGCGGTACACCGCGGCGCCCACGCATTGTCCGAGGAAGCGACCGACGCGTACGAAGGTGCACGCGCTGTCCTCGCTTCGTTCGTCGGCGTCGATACCGACGAGGTGGTGTTCACCAAGAACGCCACCGAGTCGCTCAACCTCGTCACCTACGCGTTCGCCGACGCGAGATTCGTGCACCGGCTCGGCCCGGGCGACGAGATCGTCATCACCGAACTCGAGCACCACGCCAACCTGGTGCCATGGCAGGAACTGGCCCAGCGCACGGGGGCCACCCTGCGCTGGTACGGCGTCACCGCCGACGGGCGTATCGACCTCGACTCGCTCGAACTCACCGACGCGGTCAAGGTCGTGGCGTTCACCCACCAGTCCAACGTCACCGGTGCGGTCGCCCCGGTCGAGGAAATCGTCCGACGCGCGAAGGCGGTCGGCGCGCTGGTGGTGCTCGACGCATGCCAGTCCGTGCCGCACATGGCGGTGGATTTCCGCGCACTCGGTGTCGACTTCGCCGCGTTCTCCGGACACAAGATGCTCGGACCGTCCGGCGTCGGCGTCCTGTACGGGCGTCGCGCGCTGCTCGCCGAGGTACCGCCGTTCATCACGGGCGGATCGATGATCGAGACCGTGACGATGGACGCGACGACGTTCGCAGCGCCGCCGCAACGATTCGAGGCCGGCTCGCCGATGTCGTCGCAGGCCGTCGGTCTGGGCGCTGCCGTGCGCTATCTGCAGGACATCGGCATGGACGCCGTCGCAGCGCACGAACACGAACTGACTGCTGCCGCGTTGACCGAACTCGGCGGCATCGGCGGGCTGCGTATCATCGGCCCGACCACCCCGGAACAACGGGGAGGCGCGGTGTCGTTCGTCGTCGACGGTATCCATGCTCACGACCTCGGACAGATCCTCGACGACGAGGGCGTGGAAATTCGCGTCGGACACCACTGCGCGTGGCCGCTGCACCGCCGATTCGGGGTCGCCGCTACCGCACGTGCGTCCTTCGCGGTGTACAACACGCTCGACGAAGTGACCGCGCTCGGCGCCGCGATCCGTCGCGCACAGGACTTCTTCGGGGTGCGTGGCTGATGCGAATGGAACAGATGTACCAGGAAGTGATCCTGGACCACTACAAGCGCCCCCATCACCGGGGCCTGCGCGATCCGTATGGCGCGGAAGTGCACCACGTCAACCCGACGTGCGGCGACGAGGTGACGCTGCGAGTGAATATCGACGAGGGTGTCGTCGCCGACGTGTCCTACGACGGTCAGGGCTGCTCGATCAGCCAGGCCTCGACCTCGGTCCTCACCGATCAGGTGATCGGCATCCCCGTCGAGGAGGCGCTGGCGACCGTCGCGAGTTTCGCGGAGATGGTCGGCAGCCGCGGCACCGTCGAAGGCGACGAGGATGTACTCGGCGACGGTATCGCTTTCGCCGGCGTGGCGAAATACCCGGCGCGGGTCAAGTGCGCGTTGCTGGGCTGGATGGCGTTCAAAGACGCGGTCGTGCAGATCGCCGACAGCACGAGCGACGACGAAACCGTTTCGAGCGGAGGACAGAACAGATGACCGAACCCGCCCCCGACACCGCTGTCGGCGACACCCAGCAGGCTACCGACGAGGCGGCCTCCACCTTGGTGGCCGACACGGCACCACCGATGGACCCCGTGCGTCTCGACGAACTCGAGGAGGCGATGCGCGACGTGGTCGACCCAGAACTGGGCATCAATGTCGTCGATCTCGGACTCGTCTACGGAATCTCGGAAGCCGACAAGGCTGTCACCGTCGACATGACGCTGACCTCGGCCGCATGCCCCCTCACCGACGTGATCGAAGATCAGGCCCGCGGCGCGCTGGTTCGCAGCGGATTGTGCGACGAGTTGCGCATCAACTGGGTGTGGATGCCGCCGTGGGGCCCTGACAAGATCACCGACGACGGGCGTGAACAACTGCGCGCGCTCGGTTTCACGGTGTGACCAGTACGGAAACCTCCGAATCGGCGGATTCGTCGTCGGCTTCATGGCCGGCGGCGGCCGCCGATTCGGTCTCTGGGACCGATCCGATTCTCGGACTGGAACAGGGCCTGGTGATCTTGTGGCGCCGGGTCCGCGGTCTGATCCGCGATCGAGCCGCGGCGGTGCATCCCAAACTCGATCCGGTCTGTTATCCGATGCTGATGATGCTGCGCCGCGCCGACGCCGTAGCGATGGCAGATCTACATGCAGACCTCGGCATCGAGAAATCCACTCTCACCCGCCGGATCGACAGCACGGTTCGGCTCGGACTGGTCGAGCGGACCCCCGACCCGAACGATGCGCGTGCGCGTCTGCTGGCGCTGACCCCGTTGTGCCGAGAACGGCTCAGCGAACTCGAGTCGGTGCAGACCGAGCAGTGGCGCACCCGATTATCGGATTGGGACAGTACGGACATCCGTCGACTCAGCGAACTCCTCGGTCGTCTCGGCGACTCGATCGAAGGCCACGACAGCTAGATCGGCGCCGACCGCCGGGGTCTGCTCGCCCTAGGCGCGCTTGCGCGTATCGCGCCTCTTCGCGGTGCTCTCGGACGCCGGAGTCTTCTTCGGTGCCGCCTTCTTTGCAGAGGTCTTCTTCGCGGCGGCTTTCGCAGGTGCCTTCCGTCCGGCCGGCTTCGCCGAGGACTTCTTCGTGTCGGAGCCCCGTTCGCCGGTGCCCTGTGTCCCACCTGCAGCTTCGACACTGCGCTGGAGTGCGGCCACCAGGTCGAGGACCTCGGCGTCCTCACCTTCGGTCGACGCTTCGGCGACCTGGAAGACCTTCTCGCCCCCGCGTTCGATCGCGTCGTCGAGCAGCGCGCGTAGTTCCATCTGATATTCGTCGGTGAACTCGGCAGGGTCGAAGTCCTCCGACATCGATTCGACGAGGGTCTCGGCCATCGCGAGTTCCTTGTCGGTCGGTGCCGCCACGTCGTCGAGCGCACCGAAGTCGGCGGCACGCACCTCGTCCGGCCACAACAGGGCCTGCAGGACGAGGATGCCGCCGGTGGTGCGCAAGGCGGCGAGCCGGGTGCGTTGACGCAGAGTGAAATGCACGAGCGCGGTGCGATCACTACGTTCGAGTGTCGCCGCGAGCAGTGCGTATGCCTTCGGGGAGGCCGAATCCGGCTCGAGATAGTACGACTTCTCGAGCAGAATCGGATCGATCTGTTCGGTGGGGACGAATTGCAGGACCGGGATTTCGTGTTTTTCGGCGGCGGGCAGCTTCTCGAAATCGTCGTCGGTGAGCACGACGCGCACACCCTCGTCGGATTCGTAGGCCTTGTCGATGTCCTGGAACGGGATGATCTCGCCGCATTCGCTGCACACACGCTGGTACTTGATCCGGCCGCCGTCGGCGGCGTGGACCTGATGAAACCTGATGTCGTGGCTTTCCGTGGCCGAGTACACCTTCACTGGTACGTTCACGAGCCCGAACGCGATTGCACCCTTCCAGATCGATCGCATGGTTCCATCATGATCGACGCGGGCCCGGGACGCTGCGCTTCACCGGATCCGTTGCCTTCTGAATCGCGGCACGTGCCGGCTCGGGCGGCTTCACACGCCTTGTGGAACACATTCGATCATGGGTGTTCACGTCTGCTCACAGTATGTCGAGTAGTTCGTAACCCCTGCAGGATCGACCACCGCACACCCGAGGGAGCGGCGCCGAACACCCGGCGCATCCCGTCCAGGGTTCCCACGACGTCGGTCCTTCCCGACAGGTAGGCGCGTTGCCGCGCGATCGGTAGGTCGAAGAACGCGGCGAAGAACTCGGGAACCTCCGGCGGGCGCAGGCCGAGCAGCACCCGCAGCCCGATGGTCCGTAGCGTCGCGACAGTGCGCGCAGACCTCGGCCACAGCAGCCGGTAGGGATCCGACCCCGACCGGATCGCCGAT
>BBEG01000243.1 GCA_001312645.1 Rhodococcus sp. JCM 9791 | reverse complement strand
CGGCGCGTCGCTCCTCCGGGGTGCTCGAGGGCCGCCGCACAGTCTCTTTGAGTTCGCTGCGGCGATCGGCGTAGCGGGCGACGATCATACGCCGCTGCTCGTTTCGGGCGATCTTCGATTTCTTGGCCACGACTATTTCTCCTCGCGGAACTCGACGTGCCGGCGCAGCACCGGATCGTACTTACGCAGCACGAGACGATCGGGATCGTTGCGTCTGTTCTTGCGGGTGACGTACGTGAACCCGGTTCCGGCGGTAGAGCGCAGTTTCACGATCGGGCGAATCTCGTTGCGGGCCATCTACAGCTTCTCCCCTCGAGCGCGCAGCCGGGCGACGACGGCATCGATCCCGTCACGATCGATGGTCTTGATGCCCTTCGCCGAGACCGTCAAGGTGACCCGACGTTTCTCGGAGGGCACGAAATATGTCTTGCGCTGGATGTTCGGATCCCAGCGTCGGTTGGTGCGGACATGCGAATGGGATACGGATTTTCCGAATCCGGGAACGCGTCCGGTGACTTGGCAGTGCGCCGACACGGTGTCCTCTCCGTCGCCACAACGTTAGCGACAATCATTTTCGACAAGGAACGACAGGGACTGTACGCTCGAGCCAACAGAAATGACAATCATTATCGAAAGGGGCATGGTGGACCGCCGGACACCGCTGATCCTCGTCGCCGGGTGGCGCGGATCGATCGAACAGACCGCACACGCACTCCTGAAACCAGGGACGATCATCGTGCGCCACGACCTGGCGGACGTCTACGAGGGCATCGTGCGGCGCACACTGACCACGATCGACGACGAGCGTGAAGAGATCCTCGAACTCGCCCACGGTTGCGTCTCGTGCACGTTGAGAGAAGACCTACTCCCCTTGCTGCGCCGCCTCCACGATCGCAGCAACGTCGACCGCATCGTCCTGCTCCTCGACCCACTCTTCGAACCCGAAGCACTGTGCTGGGCAATCGAACACATGGTGGTGACCGGCATCATCGGCCGGGTCGACGCACCCGCCTCCCATGACGTACGGGTCGAGGGCACCGTCACCTGCGTCGACGCTGCCACCTGGCTCGACGACGCCACCGGCTACGACGAACTCGATGACGAACGCACGCTCGCACAGGTCGTCGTCGGGCAGGTCGAGTTCGCAGATGCCCTCGTCGTCCATCCTGGATCCGACGGATGGCAGCAGGCGCGTCTGCACGCGGTGCTGTCCCGGCTGGCGCCTGATGCACCCGTGATCTGGGGTGAGCACGGCGACATCGAATCCCTGCTGCGACGAATTCCCCCCACCGCTCGGCGCGGTGCGATCTCCGACGCGCATACGCCGCTCCTGCGCGGACAACCGCCGCTCGACGAGGACTGCGGCGTACAGCTGTTCGAATACACCGCCCGCCGCCCATTTCATCCCGAACGCCTCCACGGGGCGATCGATGCACTGCTCGACGGCGTGGTCCGCACCCGCGGCCGGGCATGGGTGGCAACGCAACCCGACAATGCGTTGCTGCTCGAATCCGCCGGAGGTGGTCTGCGCATCGCCCACGCCGGGCCGTGGCTCGCGTCGATGACGCCGGAACAGCTCCGGGACGTGAACAGTGAACGGCAAGCCCTGGCCGCGCTGCGCTGGGACGAGACCTTCGGCGACCGCGACACCTCGCTGGCGATCCTCACCCACGACACCGAACCCGACTCGATCCGCGCAGCCCTGGATCGGGCGCAGCTCACCGATGCCGAACTCGCGAAGCCCCATCTGTGGGCGAGCTGGAGCGACCCGTTCGGTGACTACCACGAAGACCCGTGCGAGCCGTCGGCTCTCAGCGAACCGGAAACCTCATCGACAGAAGGAGAAGGACGACGATGAAACCCACCATCCATCCCGAGTACCACCCCGTCGTGTTCCAGGACGCCACCACAGGAACCGCGTTCCTGACGCGCTCGACCGCCCGGTCCGACCGCACGATCGCGTGGTCCGACGGCAATACCTATCCCCTGATCGTGGCGGACGTGACCAGCGAATCCCATCCGTTCTGGACCGGAACAGCCAGGACATTGGACGTGGCCGGTCGCGTCGAGAAATTCGAGCGCAAGTACGGCCGTCGCCGCCCCTGATCACCCCTTCGAAAGGATTCCGCCATGGCAGTTCCCAAACGCCGCATGTCCCGCTCCAACACCCGCTCTCGGCGTTCCCAGTGGACGGCGAGCGTGCCCGCCCTCGTCCCCATCACCGTCGACGGTGTCACCTACCAGGTTCCTCGACGGCTCGTGAAGGCAGTGCACGCCGAGCTTCTCGATCCCCGCAATCTCTGACCACACGTAAGACGCGGCCCCGGGCGGCTCCCCCGCCACCCTGCTATGGATGACATCCACCGGCTTGATGGTGCCGAGGTCCGGATCGAGCAGGTGCACCGACAACGAGTGCACCTGCTCGACTGTGGAGAAGACGTTGTGCAGGGGCGGAATACACCGCGACCCGGCGCGAAACTCACACCACCAGCAACTCGTGAACCAATGGATCGTCTCGGAGCCGCTCGACCGTATAGGTGGGGTCGAGCGCTTCGGCGGCCAGATGGACACCTGGCGGAACCCGTCCGTCCAGGATGTGCTCGGTAGCGAGGGCAACCACCGCCCCACTGAGACCGTACGAATCCTCGGCGCGCAGAACCACCCGGGTGGTGCCTCGAGGATGCCCCGGCGCGGCCGCCGTGAACAGCATGACGTAGAACGACCCGAATTCGTCTTCGTCGGCGATGGTCGCGTCGACGATCGACGGTATGAACGGCGCGAGTTCGGTGTGATCCGGGGAAGCCGACAGCTGTGCCCACGCGTGCGTCATCGCGAGGGTGAGGCGGTCGGAAGCGAAGACGTTGTACGCACGCACCTCGGCGACCCCCGGTAGCCCGCCCAGTGACTGCGCTTCGGTCGTCAGATACGGCCACGCATGCACCGGACGAGGAAAACCGGGAAGCGAGACATCGCGAAGCGGCGGCGCCGAATTGGAGGCGATCTGCCGTCCCGCATCGAGGCCATCGACTCGCCGAAGCGCTCTCCGCGGGTCAGGAGTCCATCGGCCGCAGACAACTCCGTGAACCGAGCCACCCCACCGACATACGTTTCCAGTCGGCGCAGCGGCCGGTCCTGCGCGATCAAGCGCGGCAACAGACCGGACAGGCCCGGCATCGCACCCGCAGAGAAAATCGCAGTCCGACCACGCGCAGTGTCCGCAGCTCGGAGCGCATCGGCGGCAGGAAGCTCCCCACCGATATCGACATAGTCGGCACCGACGGAGAAGGCGGTCCGCGCAACCGAATCCAGCACGAGGTAAGACGGTCCGGCACAGTTCACCACGATGCTGCAGCCGCAGCAGAACTCTTCGAGATTCGCTTCGTCCGCCAGGTCCAACCGGACCGGCTCGGCTTCCCCCGCACATTCCGCGGCGACGGCCGCTGCGGTATCAAGGTTGCGGCCACCGATGCGTAGCGATCCGAGCCCGGCTGCGGACATTCGCAACGCCGCCGTGCGGCCCACCGTCCCGGAGCCACCGATCAATCCGATCACCGGGACCGCATCGCCGCCGCTCACTGAATGACCCCCAATCGCAGCCGAACCGCCGAGGCGGCACCCGCGACGGTGGGGTCGTCGAGGAAATCTCGAATGGCAATGGTCGCACCGGTTTCCTTGGCCAGCAACGCCACCACACGAACGGCCAGCATCGAGTCTCCGCCGAGGGCGAAGAAGTTGCCGCCGCGATCGAGCACCGGAACGTCGAGAAACTCCTCGAACACCTCACACACGGTGTATTCGAGATCGTCGACGGGCGGGCCACTGTGCTCGTTGACAGGAGGATCGGGAAGCAGACCCAACCGCATCCGGTCGTCTGAGACAGGGGCACCGGCGCGGGGAAGATTCGGGACGGCTTCCCATCCTCTGCCTGCGGCAAGTTCATGAACGGTGGAGACGAACTCTTCGAAGGCCACCGCCACTTCCGCTTCGTCGAAGATTTCGTCGACCAGCGAGAACACGGTCACCACTTCGTCCCCGAGCTCGAAGCAACGCACTTCGAGAGCGACCTGCGGAGTGCGGAGCTGATGAAAATAGTCCGCGATGTCGACCGTTCCCAGCGGCCCGGCATCCGTCGAAGCCGTCCCGCCCATCGCAGCATCCACTCCCAACACACTCTGGAAGACGATCGGCGCCGGCGGTCGCCGGCTGCCCCGCCTCCGTGCGAGCTCGCGGCCCGCTTCGACACCGGAGACGAGATTGTGCGACGTGTATTCACTCGACACCGACTGCACAGAGGCCGCCAACTCGGCGAAACTCGCATCGGGGTCCAGTTCGAGTGGGATGAGCATCGTGGCTGCAAACGCCCCGACCACACGGTGCACGTCGGGATGCAGCGGTAAACGGTTGAGCTGCAGGGCATTGAGCAGCAGATCCGAATGCCCGGCCCAGCGCGCCAGCACCGTACCGAAGGCTGTGAGCATGACTGTCGACGCGGTGACATCGCGTGCGGTGCACTGAGTTCGCAGTGCCGCCCATTCGTCGGCCGAGAACCGCGCCTCGCGGTTGCCCATGGTGACCGGGCGGACGGACTTGGGGTCGGCGACCAGCGGGAGCGCGGCGGGGCCGGCAGGTCATCGAGACGATCCCACCACCACTCACGGTCTGCCAACCATGCTTCGGTGCGACTGAGTCCGGACAGTGAGGAAACATAGTCACCGAAGTCGATGGACAGCGGCACGAGCGTCGCGTTCCAGTCTGCGGCGTACGCCAGCAGGTCGCGGTTCATCGCACCCGACGACCATCCGTCGAAGGTCAACAGACTCATGCCGAGGTGCAGGCGCCCGCGACCACCGGGCAGCAACGTCAAGCGCACGTCGATGCCCGGCCCGGTGATCGGGTCGGGGCCGTGTTCGCTCATGTCCCGGCGCACATCCGCCAGCGTCGATTCGATCTCCCGCTCGTCACGATCGCGCAGGTCGTACAGCGTCACCTGAGGCAGAGCGGAAGGGTCCGACTCCGCGAGCACATATTGGCGACCGTCCGGCGTCACTCGCGCCCGTAACGTCGGCTGGTGACGCGCCAGACGCTCCAACGCGTCGGTCAGTGCGTCCTCGGCATCGTCGCTCTCCATCCCGTCGAGCGCATAGTCGAGGTAGTAGTGAGCCGACCCGTAGGACAGCTCCCAACCGTCCTGCTGCCCGACGAAGTACCCCTGTTGCAGCGGCAGGAGTGGAAACGTCGAGTGAGGATCGTCGCGGCGCGCGATCTCGATGTTCCACGCACGGGCAGGCTCGTCCGTGCTTCGTCGCTCGACCAACTCGACGAGTTGACCGAGCGTCGTCTCCACGCGAACATCGGAGAGCTCGAGCGCGATGTCGAGACGCTTGCGAATCAATGCCGACATGCGGACCGTGAGCACGGAGTCACCGCCGAGTCGCAGGAAACTGGCGTCGTCGACGACATCCGCCGGCTGCAGATCGAGCAGCTCCGCCCAGATCTCGGTGAGCACGTGCCGGATGTCCTCCGTGCCGGTGCTGCTGGAACGCTGTCTACTTGGGCAATCATCTGTCGTGTGTCTCCGCGTGAGTCGTAGGGGTATCGGGCCGGGCAGCGACGAGGAGCCGCTGCGAGAATGCTTCGAGCGGATGGCCGTTGCGGGGAAGGTCGACGCACGGCCGAAGCCCGGCGCGCACCATCGCTGCAGTCCATTCGTGAGCGGTGAGGTAGGTGCGATGCGAACCGGCCCGGACATCGGTGCGGGCCGGCGGGCCGGAACCGTCCGGCATCGACAGCGCAAAGGGCATCGTCGTCAACGATTGGGCATGCTCGACGATCGTCTCGATCAGCACCACAACACCGCCCGGCGCAAGCAGGACGCCGACCTCACGTAGCAGCGCGTCGACGTCGATGCTGTTGTGCGCCATCGTCGCGGCGAGCACGACGTCGTAGCCGTCGTGCTCTGCGCCTCCGAGTTGGTCGGCGAGGGGCGCGGTGATGTCCACCGTCGCGAAGCTCATCTTGTGCACCCACGGTTCGTCGGCGAACCGCTCGCGCGCTGTGCGCAGGAAGTGGGACGAGAGATCGGTGAAGACATAGTGCTTCACGTTCCCGTCCCGAGCGTGCCCAGGATGTGTTCCGACGTGGCGCCCACCCCCGCCCCCAATTCGAGGATGCGCAGCGGCGCCGCCCGGATGCGCGCGAGGTCGGCGACAACGGAAGCAGCAGCCGCATTGAGGTAGCGGCTGATGACATTGGTGCCGTACACCTCGAGCGCTGCCGTCGCGTCGCCGTCCGGGTAGAGGATCGACTGCACACTCACGCGTCCTTGCAGCAGGTCGGCGGCGTGTCGGAGCGAGCCGAGGAGGAGCGTGGGAAGCGACGCCGCATAGCCCAGTCGTGCACACGCCTCGATCATCCGGTCGCGCGCGGCGGTCAGATCCGTTCGTCGAGGTCGCTCGACCAATCGAACACGGCCGTCTCCGAGCGCCTCCACCATGCCCGCGGCGACGAGATCGTTCAGCCAGCGCTCGACTACCCACCGGTGTTCGGGCGAGGCACTCATTCGGTGTGCAAGGGCCCGCGGCTCATCGCCGCCTACGGCCGCGATGTCGGTGGTGCGGACCAGTAGGTCTGCGAGGCCGACGAGAACGAGCCGATCGAGCGCGTCGACGTCCTCGGCGCACTGCGTGGTCGACCATCCCTCGATCGCTGCGAGACCGTTCTCGTCGGCTCTGCTTCCGAGACGGGCATCCGATTCGATAACGGTAATCATTATCATCTAGAGTAACAGACCAACCGCTCGATCCCGCCACCTCCAACTGCAGAAGGGACGCCCCTCATGCCGTCGCCCGAGAAGCACCCCGTCACGGATCACCGAACCGAGGAGCCGATCGACGTCGTTCTCGAAGCGCTCGGTGACATCGTGGAGACGCCACCCGACGCCATCGATCCGACCTCGGTGCTCACCGCACTGGGAATCGACTCCTACACCGCAGTACGACTGCGCCGCAGACTGTTCGAAGACACCGATGTCGATCTGGAGTTGACGGAATTCCTGGGGGAGGCGACGGCCATGGGCATCGCGCAGCGCATCGGCCGGACCAGACGCGACGCCGACCCAGCACCGGTATCCACCCCGCAGGCAGCATCCGAGACCGAGACACGACCGACCGACGGCTCCTTCGAGCTCGGCGCGGTCCAGCAGGCATATCTCGTCGGCCGTGAACCGGCCTTTCCGCTCGGCGGCGTAGCACGTATTACTACTACGAATACGACCGGGCCGCCGACGACCCGCATGCGGATCTACGCACACTCGAACATGCCTGGAACGCAGTGTTCAGCGACATCCGATGCTGAGATTCGTCGTCGACGCCGACGCGCGGGGTGTTGTCCGGGATTCCGTGGACAGATACAGCTTCGAGGTCACCGATCTGACGCAGGCGTCGCCCGACGCGTGCGCGGATGCACTCGACGAGCTTCGCCGCACGAATTCGCATCGCGTACTTCCGGTCGACACCGGACCGCTGTACGACATCCGCGCGGCGCTGCTTCCCGGCGGAGTCACGCGCCTGTTCGTCGGTTTCGACATTCTCGCCCTCGACATGGCCGGATGGATCACGCTCATGCGCGAGTGGGGCGCCCGGGTAGGGGGCCGGTCCGACTTCCCGCCACTGGGCGCGTCGTTTCCGGAGATCGTCCGAGCCCGGAAGGCGGATCCCGACCAGAGTCGCCGTCGCGCAGCAGACCGCGAGTACTGGGCCACCCGAGCACCCGAGCTGCCCGGCGGCCCGAACCTACCGTGGCTGGCAGCACCCCACAGCCTCGGCCTCCCCCGGTTCACTCGCTGTTCGACCGAATTGGATTCCAGCGCCTGGGATTCACTTCGACGTGCATCCGCCTCGCGTGGACTGACACCGACCGCAGTGTTGCTGGCGAGCTTCGCCATGACGCTTCGATGCTGGGGAGCAACCGAGAAGTTCGCACTCAACACCACGCTCTTCGACCGCGAACACCCGGACGTTGAACAGACCACGGCGGAGTCGATCGGCGACTTCACCACCACTGTGCTGGTCGAGATGCCGTTGGCCGACGACTGCGATTTCGCGACGTTCGCGTCCGCCGTCAATCACCGATTCTGGTCGGATATGGGTCACCGAACCGTGTCCGGGGTGGAGGTTCTCCGACTCGGCCCCGCGCGCGCGTCCACGCCCGCCCCGGGCGCCGACTCGGCACAGT
>BBEG01000242.1 GCA_001312645.1 Rhodococcus sp. JCM 9791 | reverse complement strand
CTCGGTGGGAATCGTGATCATGTGGCGGGGTGAACCTTGCCAAACGTGCCCTCCTCGGCCGAGGTGCGGCGGTCCGAACCCGCAGTGGAAGCCTGGAGATTCGGACCACCGAGCATGCCGCGGTGCGCCAGTGTCGCGACAAGACCGGCCCGACCCCGAGGAGGCCGCGGCATCGCCGGGTCCGCCACAGTATTGCGACCCCGTCACCCTCGAAGGGGGTGAACAAGTCGAGACCTCATCCTGCATCTGAAGCGTCGGTGTGGGACACGGTCGAGCCTGCAGCATCGGATGATGGTGTGGGTAGCCGTGAGGTACGTTCGTCTTCGCCGCCTGCCACTTAGGTGGCAGAAGGTGTCAGATTTACGTAGACGCCAGATCCTGCAGACGCAGATCACGGAACACGGAGGTTCGGTCACCCCATGTCGTTCTCATTCAGGCCCAGACGGTCGGTACTCGCGGTTCCGGGTAGCAGCCGCAAGATGATCGACAAGGCGAAGGGCCTCCCCGCCGATGCTCTCTTCCTCGATCTCGAGGACGCCGTGTCGCCGCTTGCAAAGGAGCAGGCGCGCACGACCATCGTCGAGGCATTGAACGAGGACGGTTGGGGCGACCAACTCAAGGTGGTGCGGGTCAACGACTGGACCACCGACGCCACCTACCTGGATGTGTCGACCGTCGTCGGCGGCGCGGGTGCGCACCTCGACGCGATCCTGCTGCCAAGGTGCCGGACGCAAGCCACGTGAAGGCGCTCGATCTACTGCTCACCCAGGTGGAGAAAGCTCACGGACTCGAGGTCGGGTGCATCGGGATCGAACCGCAGATCGAAGACGCGATGGGTCTGACGAACATCAACGAGATCGCGACGGCCAGCCCGCGCGTTCAGACCCTCGTGTTCGGCCCCGCCGACTTCATGGCCAGCATCAACATGCGCACCCTGGTGGTGGGGGAGCAGCCCGAGGGCTACGACCGCGGCGACGCCTACCACCACATCCTCATGACGATTCTCATGGCCGCGCGTGCACACGGACTGCAGGCCATCGACGGCCCCTACCTGCAGATTCGCGACGTCGAGGCGTTCCGTCGGTCGGCGCAGCGCTCGGCAGCACTCGGATTCGACGGCAAGTGGGTGCTGCATCCCGGTCAGATCGATGCTGCCAACGAGGTCTTCAGTCCGCGGCAGGAGGATTACGACAAGGCGGAGATGATCCTCGACGCCTACGAATGGCACACCTCCGCGGCGGGTGGTGCTCGTGGCGCCGCGATGCTCGGGGACGAGATGATCGACGAAGCGAGCCGCAAGATGGCCCTCGTCATCTCTGCGAAGGGTCGTGCTGCCGGTATGGCGCGTACCACGTCGTTCGAGCCGTCGCAGTAGCTGTTTCGCCGTCCGTGTTTCGAATCCCGGCAGAATGGACACGAGCGTGGATGTCGCGTCGCAGGGAATCGAGACGATGACGGCAAACGAGAAGGAGCAAAGATGACGAATCCACTAGGGGCCGGCCGGCCGGCCCCGGGCCTCCCGGAACCGCCGAGCGGGTGGCCGGTCGGCTCGTACACGACCTATGCCGAAGCGCAACGTGCTGTCGATCATCTCTCCGACCAGAACTTCTCCGTCGAGGACGTCACGATCGTCGGTGTCGACCTCATGCAGGTCGAACGAGTCACCGGCCGGTTGACGTGGGCCAAGGTGATCGGCGGCGGCATCGTTTCCGGCGCGTGGCTGGGCCTGTTCTTCGGCCTGCTCCTCGGGATCTTCTCCACCGACTTCATCGGTCCGCTCATCGTGGGCCTGGTCGGCGGCATCATCTTCGGGTTGATCTCGGCGACGATCCCCTACGCGGCCACGCGCGGGCAGCGCGACTTCTCGTCGACGATGCAGTTGGTCGCCAGGCGCTACGACGTCCTGTGCGATCCGCGTAGTGCAGAGAAGGCACGCGACCTGCTGGCCAAGCTGGCTCTGTAACCACGCGGGTCTCGTTCCCACCCGAGGTTGCGTGTCATCCTCGAGCGCCGGTGGCGTCGAGGTGCCGCAGCACTGCGACGACCCGCCGGTCGGAGTCGTCGCCGGCCTGCAGACCGAGCTTGGCGAAGATGCTCCGGATGTGCTTGTGGACCGCATTCTCGGAGATGAACAACCGAGTCGCGATCGCGCCGTTGCCGAGCCTTCGGCCATCACGGCGAGGACCTCGCGCTCTCGCCCCGTCAGGTCGGCGAGTCGGTCGGCGGCGCGTTGCCGTGCAAAGAGCTGGGCAACCACCTCGGGATCGATCGCGGTGCCGCCGCCGGCAACGCGGTGTAGGGCTTCGAGGAAGGTGCCGACCCGCCCGACACGTTCCTTGAGCAGGTATCCGGTGCGATGCGCACCGCCCGCGAGTAGTTCGGTGGCGAAGCTCTGCTCACGTATGCGGACAGCACCAGGACGGCGAGCTCGGGATGAGCAGCCCGGGCTGCGACGGCAGCCCGGATGCCTTCGTCGGTATGGGTCGGTGGCATTCGGACGTCGACGATCGCGACGTCGGGGCGATGCTCCTCCACGGCGTCGAGCAGCGCGTCCGGATCGCCGACGCCGGCGACCACGTCGACTCCCTCGCCGCGCAGCAACAGTACGAGCCCTTCCCGGAGCAACGCATCGTCCTCGGCCACCACTATCCGCACGGGATCACCGCCGTCACTGTCGTCGGCCCACCGGCCGGGCTGTCCACCTGCAACGTCCCATCATGCGCCTCGACGCGTCCGCGGATCCCGGCGAGTCCGGAACCGAGTCCGACGACCGCACCCCCGGAGCCGTCGTCCGTCACCTCGACCACGAGTGTGTTGTCCTGCCGCTGCACCTGCACATCGGCCCGCTGAGCACCGCTGTGGCGGGTGACGTTCGTGAGCGCCTCGGCCACGGTGTAGTAGGCCACCGCCTCGACGGCCACGGGGCATCGGGGAGAGACATGTGCGTCCACCCGGGTCTCCACGGGGCATTGCGCGGCCAGCGCCGACAACGCACCCGGCAATCCCTCGGACTCCAGGACCGGCGGCAGAATGCTCCGCACCACCGAGCGTAGTTCTGCGAGGGCAAGTTCGGCGCTCTGCTGGACCCGCTCGAGGAGTGGGTCGGCGGTGGCAGGATCCCGGGCCAGGGCCTGGCGGGCCGCTCCGGTGAGCACGGCAACGGTTACGAGCCGATTCTGCGCGCCGTCATGCAGCGCCCGCTCGATCCGACGCAATTCCACCGCGTGGGCGTCCAGCGCGGCCGCTCGTGTCGCCGTCAACTCGGTGACACGAGCGGACAGGTCGACGTCCGGATGCGGCGGCAACCACCGGTTACCGGGAGCGACCTGCGCCCGCAGAAGCGAGGGGGGCAACACGAACCACAGGATCGCCCAGCAGATGCCGGTGACGATCGCCCAGCGTGCATCGGCCGAGGAGTCGATGGGCAGCAGGCCACCGAGCATGGTCGCGCCACCGGGCGGAGCCAGGTGCCACCACAGCGGTGCGGTGAGCTCCTCCACCGCATTCGAGAGCAGTTCCAGCGGCAGTAGGCCGACGACGAGCCCGAACGTCGCATGGATGCACAGCCATGCGATGTCCCGCCGAGGTGCGGGATCGGAGCGCAGGAACTGCCACGCCTCACGCCACTCGGTGGGATTTCTGCTGTACGGCTGTGGGACAGGACTTCCGATCGCAGTGAGCCGTCGTCGTTCCAGATCTGCGATCCACCGGACGGCGGACAGCATCGGTGCGAGCAGAAACACTCCGATACCCACCAGGCAGAACGCTGCGACCAGGGCCGAGGCAATCACGCCGACCAGAGCCAGGATAGCGGTGCCGGCTCCGAGCACCAGCCATTTCGTCGCGACGGCCGCTTTCTTCACCGCTGCTACTGCATTCTCGCGCAGCGTGGTTCGTCGAGAGTCGCTCCCGGCTGTCGAGGGCTCACTGGTCATAGATCCCCCTCGAATGCTCGCGTGGTGGGTGTGCGTGTAGGTGTGCCGACGGTATGCCCTGTGCGGCTGCGCCGTCCATGCGGGCGCACAAAGGTACAGCCTGCTGTACCGGAAGCCGGTAGCCGTCGGGATGTCGGGACGACGTGGCCGCTCATAGCGTCGAGACCAGTGAACGAACGACTGCGCCGCGCAGTGTTTGCGGCCTCGACTCCTGGAGGAGACATCGTGGACGACCCGTACAGCATCCGACCGAACCATGGGTCCGGAACACCTGAGCCACACTCGATGGCAGACACACGACCGGGCGGGGATCCCCCCGACCGGGCGACCGGAGCGCTGTGGGTCGCGCTCGCGGTCTTCGTCGGCCTGAACGCGGTGTCCTCGATCGCAAGGCCCGACAATGTTCTGTTCTCACTGGTTTTCGGGATTCCCGCCGTCCTCTGCCTCGCGGCACTTGTGGCGCGCTACCTGAAGCGGCGACGCCCGTGAACACCGCCGTAGAGAGCATACGCACCACTGCCGAGCGTGAGTCCGTGTCCGCCGCGATCCGGCTGGAGGCGGTGACCAAGGTCTATCGGTCCAAGAACAATCGAAGCGGCACAGCAGCACTCGACGACGTGAGCTTGACCGTCCCGCGTGGCGTGTTCCTTGCCGTCATGGGTCGGTCCGGTTCCGGGAAGAGCACGCTCCTGCACTGCGCGGCCGGACTCGACGCGCCGACTCGCGGCAAGGTGTGGATCGGCGACACGGAGATCGGTCGGTTGCGGGAAACCGCCCGTACGCGGTTGCGACGCAAACGGGTGGGATTCGTATTCCAGGCCTACAACCTGATCCCATCCCTGACCGTCGAGGAGAACATCACCCTTCCTTTGCGCCTGGCCGAGACACCCGGCGACACAACGTGGCTCGCCACGATTGTCGACCGGGTAGGACTCCGCGACTTCCTCTCTCGCACACCCGGTGAGCTCTCGGGCGGACAGCAACAGCGGGTTGCGATGGCCCGCGCCCTCGCGACGCGCCCGGACGTCATCTTCGCCGACGAACCGACGGGCGCCCTCGACCCGGCCACCGGCGACCAGATCCTTTCCCTCCTCGACGATCTCGTGCGTGACCTCGGACAGACGGTCGTGATGGTCACCCACGATCCCGTGGCCGCGGCCCGGGCACACGACGTCGTGGTGATGGCGGCCGGACGCATCGATCGGGTCCTACGCGGTGCCGACGCACGTACCTTGACTGCCCTGCTCGGAGGCCGAGCCCGATGACAGTGCGTTTGCCGGCCCGGGTCGGTGAAACACTTGCGGTGATCTGTGCTGTGGCGGTGGGTGCGACCCTGGTCACGTTCTGTCTCGTCATGGCCGAGTCGGGGCTGCGGTCGAAGGTGCCCACGGAGCGGTTCGCGGGCATCGACATGGTCATCGGCGGCGACCAAAGCGTCCCACAGGACGAAGACTTCGATCCGGTGCTACCCGAGCAGGTCGGGGTTCCGACCGATCTCGCCGACGACCTGTCGCAGATACCGGGGGTGCGTGCGGTTGCGGCGGATCTGAGCTTCCCGGCCGTGGCGACCAACGGTCGCGGCGCGGTGCTACCCGCGGAGTCGGTCCGAGACAATGGACACGGGTGGAACTCCCTTCTCGGAACGGTCGGCCTGACCGGTGATGCACCGAGCGGTCCCACCGACGTTGTACTCGCCGCGGATGCAGCCCTTGCGGCCGGTGTCTCGGTCGGTGACCCGGTGGAACTATTGCTCCGCGGACAACTGCAGGACATGAGCGTCACCGGCATTGCAGATCTCCAGAATGGCGGCGTCTTCGTCAGCGACACCACCGCGCGCGAGCTCTCCCGGAAGCCGGCGGACGCCGCGGACCTGCTCACCGTCGCTTTCGACGACGACGCGGATTCCGCCGCGATCACCGGCCGTGTGGAAGAACTTGTGGCGGGACGAGATCTCGTGGTCGCGACGGGCGATGACATCGGCCGTGCCGAACGACCCGCGGCGGCGTCGGGGACCGGAATGCTTACGGCCGCAGCGTTCTCCGTCGGGGGAGTGCTGGTGGTCCTCGTCGGATTCATCACCGCGGGAGCGGTGTCCGTCGGCGTGGCGAATCGGTCGCGGGAAATTGCATTGCTCCGAGCCGTGGGGGCGACACCGCGACAGATCCGGTCGATGACCGCGCATCAGACGAGCCGCGCGGCGTTCGGAGCTGTGGCCGTGGGCGTGATCGGCGGCTACCTGCTGTCTGCGGCGGCCACACGGGCCGTTGACCACCGTGGGCATGCTCGCACCCGGGCAGCTACCGAGCTGGAGTCCCGGTCCGGCGCTCGGTGCCGGCCTGCTGATGCTGGGCATGGTTCAGGTGGCTGCGCGCGCGGGGTCGCTGCGAATCTCCCGGATGCCGGCCACGGAAGCGATCCTCGATACCGAGGCCGAACCGCGCGGCGGAGGTCCGCTCCGGACCAGGGTGGGATTCGTGGTGTTGGCGTTGTCGGCCGGATCAGCCGTCGTCCCCCTCGTGATCCGCAGCGAGGAAGCTCTGATCGGTACGGCATCGGGAACACTCCTGGCGATCATCGGCGTGGCGCTGATCGCCCCCGCGATGGTCGGTCGTGTCTGCCGGTGGATCGCACCCAGGACCGGTGCTGCGAGCAGGTGGCTGGCCGTGCGGAACTCGGACAGCTACGCCCTGCGGACCGGTGGTGCCATCAGTGTCCTCGCACTCGCGGTAGGACTGTCGACCACACAGATCTTCGCGCTGACCACTGCGAGCGCCACCGCGGACCACGAGGTGGGCGAAGGCACCGTCGCGGAGGTGGTCGTGTCCGCTCCCGCTGCGGGCGGCGTGTCGTCGTCGGCGCTCGAGTCGATCCAGCGCGCATCCACGTCGACCACTGCCGTCGCACTGATCCGGTCCACCGCGATACGTCCGTTCCAACAGGACGGCGGGCCGCGCGCCGAGGAATACCCGATGCTCGCTGTCGGGTCCGACGTCGGACAGGTACTCGATCTCGGTGTCACCGACGGCGACTTGTCGGGCCTGACCGGTGCTTCTGTGGCAATGGATTCCGGTGCCGCCCGGCTCGCCGGGGTCGACGTCGGCGACACTCTGCCGCTGATCCTGTCGGACGGGACCGAGGTGGAGCCGACTGTGGTGGCAACCTACACCCGTGGCTTCGGCTTCGGCAAGATCGTCGCGTCGCTGGATCTACTCCCGCAGGGCCCGGGCGGGCCCTACGACCAGGTGCTCGTCGCCGGTGACCACGAGAGGATCACCACCGAACTCGCACCGCTTCTCGCGGATTCACCCGGGCTGCGGATCGACGATTCGTCCACGGCCCTGGTGGGCCCGGCTGCCCAGGACCCCACGCGCGTACTCAACATCGCTGTCTCTCTGGTCCTGATCGGGTACATCCTGCTCGGCATCGCCAATCGGCTCGTGGCGACCACACTCCGGCGCGACGGGAGTGGCAGCTGCTGCGGGCCGTCGGGGCCACTCCGCGCCAGCTCCGCTCGATGGCGTGGTCGGAAACCGCGCTCGTCTGCCTTGTCGGATCCGTCATCGGACTCGCGATCTCTCTCGGTCCGATGACGATGTTGGCCATCGGATTCGTCGGAAAGCCTTGGCCCCAGGGCCCGCTGTGGTCCGTGGTGGGGACGGTGATCGTCACCTGCGTCGTCGCGTACCTGGCGACGGCACTGCCTGCACGCCATCTCCTGCGGGGATCGGGTGTCCCTGTGCCGGCAGGGTGATCGGCCACTACTCTCGATCACATGCCCACGCTCGACTCGGTGGCGGACTCCCTGTACCGCCTCGACCCCGGGGAGTTCATCGCCGCGCGCACCGAGTACGCGGCGCAGGCCCGCGAGTCGGGTGATCGCGAGCTCACCGCCGCGATAGGCCGACTCCGCAAGCCGACGGTCGCGGCGTGGCTGGTGAACCTGCTGGCACGTGAGCGGGCCGACGAACTCGGTGTCCTCCTCGACCTGGGCGACGCCCTGCGCACTGCGCAGCGAACATTGTCCGGCCAGGACTTGCGCGCATTGTCGACACAGCGCCGGCAGGTGATCTCCGCGCTCGAACGGGACGTCGCCGAACTCGCCTCCGAACGGGGGAGAAACGCCAGTGAGAGCGCCCTGCGGGAGGTCGCACAGACCCTCAACGCCGCTCTTGCGGACCCGGCAATTGCCGACCGCGTGCGCGCGGGGCGGCTCGACGCGATCATCGAGCCGAGTGGCATCGGCGACCTCGGCGGTTTCGGCGATCTGTCGTCGGCGCCGCTGAGCGTGGTTCCCGATCGGCACCTGCACGAACCGAACGAGCAGCAGAGCGAGCCG
>BBEG01000241.1 GCA_001312645.1 Rhodococcus sp. JCM 9791 | reverse complement strand
CGGACCCCGACCCGACCGGATTCCCCTGCGCCGGCTCAACAGCGCATGTGGATCGTCAACCAGGTCGACACCGCTTCGCCCGCATACAACGTGCCCATCGCATTGCGCGTCACCGGAGATCTCGAGCTCGACGCGCTGCGGGCGCCTTCGCAGACGTCGTGGCGCGACACGAACCGCTGCGCACCCGCTACCCGTCGTCGGATTCCGGTCCTTACCAGGAAGTCCTCGACGACACGGCGTTCGATTTCGCACCTGTGCCGGTCCACGGCGAAGACGGCATGCGCGACGCGCTGCGCGAACTCGCGGCGGCGGGATTCGACGTGAGCCGCGATGTTCCGGTGCGCGCCACGCTGTTGCAGGTGGGCCCCGCCGACCACGTCGTCGTGGTGGTCGTGCACCACATCGCAGCCGACGGCGCGTCGACGCTGCCCCTCGCCCGCGACACGATGCTCGCGTACACCTCCAGGGTTCAGGGGCACGCACCCGAATGGGCTCCGTTGCCTGCGCGCTACACCGACCACGCGCTGGGGCATCTCGGCCGACTCGGCGACGCCACCCACCCGCAGTCCCTCCTGTCGCGGCAGATCGACTTCTGGCGGTCGACGCTCGACGGTGTTCCCGAACTCCTCGACCTTCCCGTCGACCGACCTCGGCCCGCGCGGCGCACCCACACGGTGCTGCTGTGTCGTTCGAGATTCCTGCAGAACTGACGTCGGGTGTGGTTGCAACGGCCCGCGCCCACGACGCAACACTCTTCATGGTGATGCACGCGGCATTCGCCATTATGCTCGAACGGATCACCGGTGCAACGACACTGGCGATCGGGACTCCCGTGGCGGGCCGCGGGGCCGCCGAACTCGACGACATGGTCGGCATGTTCGTCAACACGGTCGTGCTCCGCTCCGACATCGATGCATCCGCGTCGTTCGGTGAACTCCTCGACCGCACCCGTGACCGCGACCTGGATGCCTTCGACCACTCGGACGTGCCGTTCGACCAGATCGTGCAGGCACTCGATCCCGCACGGTCGACGTCGCACACCCCGTTGTTCCAGGCCCTGCTCGAGTTTCGCAACATCGCACCCACCGCATCGACCTGCCTGGCCTCGTGGTCGACACCGTCGACGCGCCGCCGCCGGTGGCCAAATGCGATCTCCACCTCGCCGTGGAGGAGCCCCGAAGCGGGAGTGCAACGACAGCCGAGTTCGGCTACGCCACCGATATTTTCGATGAGACGACGGTTCGGCGATTCGCTGCGGCATTCACACGGGTCCTCGCCACGGTCGTCACCCGACCCGACGTCGAGGTCGGTGCGATCGACATCCTGAGCTCGTCCGAACGCGCAGATCTCGTGCCGGTATCGGGTCGGCCGATGGAACCGGCCGTGGCCCTGCCGCGACTGCTGGCACGCGGTGCGACGATCGGTGGCGATGCTGTCGCGGTGGTGTGCGGCGATGAGCGCCTCACCTACCGTGAACTCGATTCGCGCTCGAATCGACTGGCGCGCCGACTCATCGACCTCGGTGCGGGACCTGAAACCGTGGTCGCCGTCGCGCTGACCCGCTCGGTCGAGTCTGTGCTGGCGCTGTGGGCGGTCGCGAAAACCGGTGCGGCCTTCCTCGCAGTCGACCCGAAGTACCCCTCCGCGCGGATCGCGCACATGATCGAGGATTCCGACGTGACCCTCTGCGTCACCGTCGGGATGCTGCACGCCGAACTTCCACCCCAGCGCTGGGTGGTGCTCGACGATGCCGCCGAAAGTGCCGCGATCGCATCCCATTCGGACCGCGCGTCGAAGACGTCGACCGCCGCGCACCGCTGCGCCCCCACCAGGCGGCCTACCTCGTCTACACCTCGGGATCGACAGGAACTCCCAAGGGTGTCGTGGTCACTCACACGGGACTCGCGGGGTTCGTCGAGGAACAGCGCACGAGGTTCGTGCTCGGATCGCGGTCGCGGGTCCTGCACTTCGCGTCACCGAGTTTCGACGCCGCGATCCTCGAACAGCTGTGGGCATTCGGGTCGGGCGGGTGCTTGATCGTCGCTCCACCCACTGTCTACGGCGGCTCCGAACTTGCTGATCTTCTTGCTCGAGAAAGGGTCACGCACATCGCATTGACACCATCGGTGCTCGCGACCATGGCTCCGGCAGGCTCGCGCACCTGCGCACCGTCGTCGTCGGAGGTGAAGCCTGCCCGCCGGAACTCGTGGCGCAGTGGGCGCCGGGCCGCGACATGGTCAACACCTACGGGCCCGCCGAGAACACCATCCAGACCAACGCAGGCTCGCCACTGGTTCCCGGCGGTCCTGTCGAACTGGGCGGACCCATTCGCGGAATCACCGAGCTCGTCCTCGACCACCGTCTCCGCCCGGTCCCCGTCGGAGTGGTGGGGGAGTTGTATGTGAGCGGACCCGCAGTGGCCCGCGGTTACCGAAACCGACGCGGCGGCACGGCGTCCCGATTCGTCGCCGATCCGTCCGGGACGCCGGGTGAGCGGATGTATCGCACCGGCGACCTCGTACGGTGGCGCCGCGCCGCCGACGGCACACCCGCCCTCGACTACGTCGGCCGCAGCGACCTGCAGGTCAAGATCCGTGGGTTCCGCATCGAACCCGGTGAGATCGAATCGGTGCTCCTCGATTCCCCCGGGGTGACCCGGGCGGTGGTCACCGTGCGCCGCGACCGCCTCGACGGTTATGTCGTTCCGGTTCCCGGCACAGAGCTCGTCGCCGACGATGTTCGCGCCCACGCCCAGACGCGACTTGCTCCGCACATGGTGCCCGCGACCCTCACCGTGCTCGACGCGCTCCCGGTCACCCCCAACGGCAAGCTCGACCGGGCGGCACTGCCGATCCCCGACCTCACCGAGGGACGCCGACCCTACCGGGCGCGCGCGATGCGACGGAGCAGGCCGTGGTCTCCGCGTTCGCCGGAACCCTCGACACACCAAGAGTGGGGCTCGACGACGACTACTTCGCGCTCGGGGGAACCTCACTCGGTGCGACCACCGTGGTCACGGCGCTGTCGCAGTCGCTGGGCCGCCCGGTCCCGGTGCAGTGGATCTTCACTCACCCGACCCCGGGGTCCCTGGCCCGACGCCTCCTCGACTCGCCGCTCATCGATGACTCGTTCGACGCGGTGCTCTTGCTGCACGAGAGCGGGCCCGGGGATCCGCTGTTCTGCGTCCACCCCGCGGCCGGCCTGGCGTGGTGCTTCGCCGGGCTCGCGCGACGCATCGACGACCGGCCTGTGTACGGGCTGCAGTCGCCGCTGCTGACCGATCCGGATCGTGAGATCGGCACCCTGGCAGATCTCGCCGCCGCGCACATCGACAGCATCCGGGCGATCCGACCACACGGTCCGTACCACCTGCTCGGCTACTCGGTGGGCGGGCAGATCGCCCACGAGATCGCGGCTCAGCTCACCGCGGAGGGGGAGGTGGTCGCGAGTTTGACCATGCTCGACACTCACCTGCAGGACCGGACGCCTACGGCGGAGACCGTCGCTGCCGAGATCGAGGCAGCAAGCCCAGGATCGGTGCCACAACACCGGGACGTCCTACGCAGCGCCTTCAGCCGGACCATCGGTTTCGCCACCGGCCACCGACCGACCGCACGACCCGCCGCAGACCTGGTGTTCTTCGAATCCGCCGACGCCGTCGCCGCGCGGATGCCCGAGCCCGTCGAAGTCTGGCAACCGCACATCGACGGACACATCGTCACCCACCGCCTCGACGTCACGCACCGGGACATGACCGGCCCGCACGCACTCGACCAGATCACCCCGGTCCTCACGGACCATCTCCGGAAGGGACTGTCATGACCGATCAGACCAGTGTTCTCCGTGGCCGCCGATCGGGCATCGAGCCGGTGAGCGTCTTCGACGACGTCCGCGACGACGAGCATCCCCGCACGGCAGAGTTGCGTCGCTGGGCAGTCGATTTCCTGTGCAGACCGCACGACGACCTCGGACGCAGCGGCGCGGTCTGCCCGTTCGCGGCGCCGTCGATCGGCCGAGGACTGTTCTATGCGGTGTTCGTGCCGGGTGCGATCGACGCGCAACGCATGCGGGACGTCGCCGACGACCTCGCAGAACTCTTCCCGCATCTGTCGCCGGCCTCCGGGCCGGACGCGGCACTCAAGTCCGTCGTCGCGGTGTTCCCCGACGTCACCGACTACGACGTGATCGACCTCGTGCAGAACGAACGCAAGTCGGAGTTCGTACTCGGCGGGCTGATGCTCGGCCAGTTCTATCCGGGCTGCACGGTGTCCGGTCTGAGGAACAGTGCGTTCCGGGCGCTCGACGCACCACTGCCCATGCTCGCCGTCCGTCACATGGTGGGGTCGGACTTCCCGTTCCTCGCATCGGAGCGTGAATGGGTCGTCGCCTACCTGAAGAAGTTCGCCGCGAGCGTGCCGTCGGTCGTGCGATCGGACATTGCCGATCGGGTGGTCATGTAGTCGATCTACGGTGGGCACATGGTCAGATCCGAGGGCGTACCCGCGTACACCATCCGTCAGCTGGCAGCCTTCGTCGCCGTCGCGGACTGGGGGACCATCACCGCGGCAGCCGACGCACTGCACATGTCGCACTCGGCGGTGTCCGCGTCCATCAACGATCTCGAGCGGACCCTCGACGTCACACTGTTCGTGCGGCAGCGGGCCCGCGGGGTGCGGTTGACCCCGACGGGGCACGCGGTCCTCGAGCGTGCCAAGACGGTCCTGCACTTCGCCGCGGAACTCGAGAGTGATGCCCACTCCGAGGCGGGATCCGTCGTCGGTCCGGTCGCTGTGGGGTGCTATCCGTCCCTCGGGCCGACTCTGCTGCCGTCGTTGATCGCGGGATTCACCGAGGCGCATCCGCGGGCACGCGTCGATTTCCGGGAGGAGACCCAGGACCGGTTGCGGTCGCTGCTCGACTCCCGCGAGCTCGACGTCGCATTCCTGTACGACCTCGAGCTCGATCCGGGGCTCGAGACCGTCCTGCTCGACTCCCGGGAACCGATGCTGCTTCTGCCCGCCGAACACCCGGCAGCGTTGTCGGGGGATCCGGTGCGATTGACGGACCTCGCGCACGACCCGATGGTGATCCTCGATGCACCGCCGAGTTCGGGTCACGCGATGAGCCTGTGCGCCGAAGCAGGGTTCTCACCGGTGGTCGCCTATCGCACCCAGAACTACGAGACTGCCCGCTCCTTCGTCGGCCGAGGGCTGGGGTGGACGCTGCTGCTGCAGCGTCCCGCACAGGACGTGAGTTACGAGGGGCTCCCGATTGCGGTACGGCCGTTCGCGGAACCGAAGCCGGCCCCCGTCGGAGTGTTCCTCGCATGGCGGAAGGACGCGTTGCAGAGTCGTGTCGCGCAAACTTTTGTGGACTTCGTCCTCACGGCACGCGGAGGCCGAGAGCCCGAATGAGCTGGGGAAACGAATCGAATCACGGGTTTTCGGTGATTCATCCCCGACTTTATCCGCTTTTCAAACGAATGTGATCGCCCTCATGATGTTCGTATCGCGTCCGAACGCTCGTTAACCGGAACGCACCCCCGATTCATCTCGCCGAAGGCACCCGTACTCATGACCGTCCTTGACTCGCCGCCGCAGGCTCGGCCAAAGCCGCGCGCAAAGCCGCACTGGGCAGCTTCGTCGGTACCGCAATCGAGTGGTACGACTTCTTCATCTACGGCACTGCCGCAGCGCTCGTACTCGGACACCAGTTCTTCCCCGGTTCGTCCGATGTCGCGGGCACCCTCGCTGCCTTCGCGACGCTCGCTGTCGGATTCATCGCCCGCCCCATCGGCGGCGTGGTCATGGGTCACTTCGGTGACAAGGTCGGCCGCAAATCGATGCTCGTCACCTCGCTGCTCCTCATGGGCTTCGCGACCGTCGCGATCGGCCTGCTGCCGAACTTCGACGCCATCGGCGTCGCCGCCCCGATCCTCCTCGTGGCCCTGCGCTTCATCCAGGGGCTCGGTGTGGGTGGCGAGTGGGGTGGCGCGGTGCTCGTCGCCACCGAGAACGCCCCCGCAGGCAAACGCGGCCTCTACGGCGCCGCGCCCCAGCTGGGTGTGCCCGCCGGTGTGCTGATCGCGAATCTCGTCTACCTGCCGCTCACCGCGTTCCTCAGCGAAGAGGCCTTCTACTCGTGGGGCTGGCGCGTGCCGTTCGTCATGTCGGCCGTCCTCGTCGTCGTTGCCTGTGGATCCGTCTGGGCCTCGAGGAGAGCGCCGAATTCAAGGCCACCAAGGAAGCCCCCGCCGCGGTCGACGAGAAGATGCCGATCCTCGAGGTGCTCACCAAGCACTGGAAGACCGTCCTGCTGGCAGGCGGCACGTTCATCGCGACCAACGGCATCGCCTACGCCTACATGGTCTACGTCCTCAAATACGGCGAAACCGAACTCGGCTACAGCAAGACCACGATGCTCTCGCTGCTCATCCTGTCCTGCCCGTTCTGGATGGCCGGCATGGCCTACAGCGCCTGGCGCTCCGACCTGGTCGGTCGACGCAACATCTACATCAAAGCATCGGCTGCGCTCGTCGTCGCTGCAGCCCTGTTCTTCCCGCTGATGGACACCGCGATCCTGCCGGTCATGGCGCTCACGATGATCGTTCTGGGATTCACCCTCGGATGCTGCGCCGGCCCGCAATCCGCGCTGTTCGCCGAACTGTTCCCCGCCAAGATCCGTTACAGCGGCGCATCCCTCGCTACCAGATCGGCGCCATCCTCGGCGGTGGCCTCGCACCGATGATCGCGACCTCGCTGTTCGCCGCGACCGGCACCTCGATGTCCATCACCGGCTACTTCGTGCTGATCGCCTGATCAGCCTCATGAGCATCCTGCTGCTGCGCGTGCCCTCCGCCGGCACGAACACCGAGCAGAAGCAGTCCCCGTCCCAGGAAGGTGTCTGACCCATGTCGACCTACTACCAGCCTCCCAAGTACCCCGCGTCGACGTTCGAGTCGATGACTCCGTCCGACGAGACGCTTCCCGTCGTCGTCGTGGGTGCCGGACCGGTCGGCATGGCCACCGCACTCGGACTCGCACAGCGCGGCATCCCGGTCACCGTCATCGAGGCCGCCGACCAGGTCTCGTTCGGTAGCCGCGCGATCTGCATCTCCCGACACAGCCTCGAAGCTGCCGGTCGCCTCGGATTCGGTGAGCAACTCGAGAAGATCGTTCTCCCGTGGGTCGGTGGCCGCAGCTACTACCGCGACGAGCAGGTCCTTCACTTCGAGATGCCGCTGCGCGACTTCGACGTGCGCCCGCCCATGATCAACGTCTCCCAGTCGGAGTTCGAGCAGATCATGGTCGACACTCTCGAGCAGAACCCCCTCATCACCCTGTACTGGCAGACCTCCATCGCCGGCATCCTGCGCGGCGACGACGAGGTGACCCTCGAGGTCGACACCGCCGACGGCAAGCGCCACCTGCGCGCCCGCTACGTCGTGGCTGCCGACGGCGGCCGCAGCCGCATGCGTGAGCTCGCCGGTCTGCGCCTGCAGGGCACCAGCTACGAGGGCCGTTACGTCATCGCCGACATCCACTGGGAGTCGGATCTGCCCGCCGAGCGCATGGTGTGGTTCGACCCGCCGAGCAACCCGGGCTCGACGATCATCATGCACAAGCAGCCCGGTAACATCTGGCGCATCGACTACCAGCTCGATCCGTCCGAGGACGCCGAGATCGAGACCCAGGAAGACGCCATCCGGGCTCGCATCACCAAGCACCTGGACTGGCTGCAGAACGACCTACCGTGGACCCTCGAGTGGAAGGGTTTCTACAGCGCCCGCGCGCTCGCCCTCGACGAGTTCACCCACGACCGACTGCTGTTCGCCGGCGACGCGGCGCACCTCGTCCCCATCTTCGGTGTGCGAGGCCTGAACTCCGGCATGGAAGACGCCGAGACCCTCGCGTGGCAGCTCGCCGCCGTCATCCACGGCAACGCGACGAGACCCTGCTGCAGGCATACTCCTCCGAGCGCCACAATGCGTGGGAGCAGAACGTCGCCAACGCCGGCAAGTCCACGCTCATCATGAGCCCGGGCAGCCACGGCTACCGCACCACCCGCGACGCGGTACTTGCACTCGCGGTGGGCCGCCCCGAGTTCGGTCACCTCATCAACCCGCGCCAGTCCAGTGCCACCCACGCTCGGCTCTCGCCGCTCACGTGGTCGGTGGCTGCCGGTGCCGAAGGCGTGCTCCCGGGTGACCCGATCGAGGATCGCAAGGTTCGCGTCGCGGCGCCGCACCTCGCTCAACGTCGCACGTGGCACCGGTTTCGCCG
>BBEG01000240.1 GCA_001312645.1 Rhodococcus sp. JCM 9791 | reverse complement strand
AGTGCCACCACGACCGCGGTCACGGTCGTGCGCAGGGCCCGGTGTGGATCTCGCCGCCGGCGAAGGCGACGCACGTCGACGGATCCTCGAATCCCTGCGCCTGCCCCCACCACCAGGAGTCAGGGAAACCGCCTCGTCCCCAATTCTTCTCGCCGTACACCTGGGCGCCGTCGAGCTCCCACACCTCATCGCCCAGAACGGCGCGACCCTCCGCGCGCCCGCCGAGCAGCCACGGATGCCAGTACTGATTCAATTCGGGAACCGACTGGAACACGCTCGAACCACCGAATCGGCGTCGCGGCCAGGGCAGGATCGGAGTGATGCGGACGTCGAGCTGTGCGTCGCGCCCGAGATCCATCTGCACGCGGTCCGCGCCGCCGCTGAAAGCGCTCCCGGCGAGCACCCAACCTGCCCGGATGTGCGGTGCCCTCCGGGTGCGCCTCGGTGCGGAGGAATCCGCCGGATGCGCTGCCAGCCCGAGTGTCGCCCAGTTCCCGTCGGGAGCCCGGTTGATTCCGCACAGCGCGATGACCACCCGCCCGGAATCGGGCTGCGTGAACCTCCAGAAATATCCCTCCATCGCCCCGCCGTGCGCGGTGAGCAGATCACCGAACGGCGGGGTCGCACCACCTTCGCGGTAACGCCGGAGCAGGGACATCCCCTATCCCAGTCGTTCCGCGGCGGCAGCGATGTCCTCGAGGTCCTGTCGCATCGATTTCGCCGTCGCGCGCTTCACAAGTGGTCCGGTGAGCGTCATCAGCAGTTGCGCTGCGGCACCGAGGGGGCCGGAGTCGCCCGAGAATTCCATCGCCAGATCCGTCCCCGTCGAGGTGGGTGTGAGCTCGAAGACCGTCCGGTAGTGCGCGCGGCCGGATTCGGCCGTGACGACGGTGCGTTGCTCGGGCACGGACTCCGTCACCTGCAACTCCTCGGTCGCGGACTTGCCGAACATCACCCGCGTCTCGCGCCACCGGGTTCCGACCCGGTACTCGCCGTCGTCGAGGCGTTCGACGGCGGTGACGCCGCGGAGGACGTCCGCTGCGGCGTCGAGGTCGGTCAGGACCGCCCACACCGCGCTCGGCGGCGCAACGGTCGATCGGGTGACGGTGATTCGTTGTTCCACAGGTTCTCGCCTCTCGTAGGGCAGATCGGGTGATTCCCCGTTCACAATCGCAGCGACGTCTCCTGTAGGCCGGGCACTCCGCCGCGCCGCCGGAACCATTCGATTCCGAACGCGGCTCGCAACTGGTCCTCCGGCATTTCGAGCATCGGACCGAAATCGCCGATCTGAGACTCGTGGGCACGCATGGCCGCGACCTTCGCGGCGATGGTGCCTGTGACGTCGACCGCGGTGGTGAGTTCGGATTCGGGTAGGCCGAACGTGTCGAGGTCGGGCGGTTGTGCATCGCTCGTCACCTCGGGATTCGCAGCGAGCAGGCGACGCAGGTGATCGCGGTTCATGGCCGATTCGTAGACCGCGTCGTGTCCCGTCGCTTCTGCCGCCCGCACTCCGACGCGGTGGACCTGCACGTGATCGGGGTGGCCGTAGCCGCCGTTGGCGTCGTAGATGGTGACCGAGTCGGCGCGTTCGAACTCGATGATCGCGGCCAACCGGGCGGCCGCCGCGTCCACGTCCACATTCGCGAATGCCGCCGGGTTGGCGTTCTCCGGGGTCCCGGCCATCCCGGAATCCGGATATCCGAGCGGTACGAGTCGCGCTACCCCGAGCGCCGCCGCTGATCGTTCGAGCTCCCGCATCCGACGATCCGCGAGCAATTCACCCGCCCCCAGCAGCCCGGCCGGTGTTCGCCGGCGGCGCCGTCCGTTGCGACGACGAGGACCACGCGGTGTCCGGCGTCGGCAGCGAGCCGCATGACTCCACCCGTCGTGAAGACCTCGTCGTCGGGGTGCGCGTGAAAGCAGACCAGAACGCTCATACGCTCGATGCTGGCACGGTACGGCAGCGCGCGGTACCGAGAGAGGAAATCCCACCGAGGTGTCCCAGCGACCGGGCGGTTCCTACCGCGAACTTTTCATCGCGCCGGGCTCGGTCGCGTTCTGTGCGGCGGGTTTCGTCGCGCGCTTGCCGATCGCCATGATCGGGATCGGCATCGTCACGATGTTCTCGCAGCTCCGCGGCGACTACGCGCTCGGCGGCGCACTGTCCGCGGTGTTCGCGCTGTCGTACGCGCTTCTGACGCCCCTGGTGTCGCGGGCCGTCGACCGGCTCGGTCAGTACCGTGTGTTGCCCGCGGCGGCCGCGATCAGTGCAGCCGCGACCCTCACGATGCTCCTGGGCGTGCGGTTCGAGTGGCCCGTGCCGCTGCTGTTCCTGTGTGCGATCCCGGCCGGCCTGATGCCGACGATCGGGGCGATGGTGCGCTCCCGCTGGAACCAGCTGTACGGCGGAACACCGCAATTACGCACCGCGTTCGCACTCGAAGCCGTGATCGACGAGATGTGCTTCATCGTCGGACCGGTGCTGTCCGTCGGACTCAGCATCGCCCTGTTCCCCGAGGCAGGCCCCTTGCTGGGCGCGATTCTGCTTCTCGTAGGCACCCTCGTTCTCGCCGGACTGCGCGGAACGGAGCCGCCGGTGCGGTCCCGCACGGCAGAGACGCCGAACGTCGACCTGCTGCGCTTGCCGGTGCTCGTGGCGCTGATCGCCGTCATGTTCGCGATGGGCGTGATCTTCGGGGTCATCGACGTCGTCGGGGTCGCGTTCACCGCGGAACACGGTGCTCCCGGCGCCGCGACCGTGGTGGTGGCGTTGTTCGCCTTCGCTTCGGCGATGAGCGGCATCGTCTTCGGCGCCCGGGTGACGACGTCGTCGTTGACCCGTCAGTTGCTGATCGCAACGGCGCTGGTCGCACTCCTGCTGTGGCCTCTGTTACTCGCCGGATCCGTACCCGTGCTTGCAGTGCTGTACCTGCTCGCCGGTTCGGCGATCTCGCCGACGATGATCGTCGCCACCTCGCTCACCCAGCAGATCGTGCCGTCCGGTCAGCTCACCGAGGCCATCACCTGGACCGTCGCAGGTCTCGGCGTGGGCGTGGCCGCAGGGTCCGCTCTCGTGGGGCAGGTCATCGACCGGGTCGACGCAGTCGCGGGATACGGAGTGGGTGTCGCGGCCGGGGTGATCGCGGTCGCGTGCGCGGCCGGGATCCACCTACGCGCGCGGCTACAGTGACCGCCATGACTGTGCGTGAAGTCCTCAGCAGTGATGGCACCCCGATCGTCTACCGCACGTTCGGGCCGGAATCTGCACGCCCGCTCGTCCTCCTGCACGGTTGGGCGCAGTCGTCGCGGTGCTGGGGCGACGGAGTTCTGGGCGATCTCGCTCGCACCTTCCGGGTGATCGCGGTGGATCTGCGCGGACACGGATACAGCGGGGTCCCGCAAGATGGCTACGACAACTCCGAGAACTGGGCGGCCGACGTGCACGCGGTGCTGGACGCCGAACACGCCGACAACGCGGTACTGCTCGGATGGTCCTACGGCGGCCTGGTGATCTGCGACTATCTCGCGGTGCACGGGTCGGCGAACGTGGCCGGTGTCGTGCTCGTCGGGGCCATCACGAGCATCGGACGCGGCGAGAAGGGTGGAAAGGTCGGCGCTGCGATGCGTGCCGCGATTCCCGCGGCAATGTCGGAGAAGCCGCGTGAGGCGATCGCGGCGCTCAGTTCGTTCGGTACCGCGTTGACCGGGCCGCCGGAAGGAAAGGGGGCGGTATCGCAGGCGCTGTTCGGGGCTTCCCTGAGCACCGCCCCGCACGTGCGGGGCGCCCTGTTCGACCGTGCTGCAGGCAACGACGACCTGCTTCGCGGCCTCGACATCCCGGTCCTGCTCCTGCACGGCACCGCGGATTCGGTGGTCGACATCTCCGCAGCGCGACATGCGGAGTCGCTGCTGCCCAACGCGTCGACCTCCTATTGGGACGGTGTCGATCACGGTCCGTTCGTCGAGGATCCTGCGCGGTTCGTGGTCGAGGTGACCAAGTTCGTCGAGTCGGTGGACGCATCGGCGGCGGGGACATAGGCAGGAGGTCGATTCCTCGCGAGAAGAACGGGCAAGGCAGTATGGAGGGGTGACGTCCCAGACCAGTCGCCCGCACCGCGTGGCCGTGATATCGGTTCACACCTCGCCGCTGGCGCAGCCCGGAACCGGTGACGCCGGTGGCATGAATGTGTACGTCCTGCAGACCGCGATCCAGCTGGCACGTCGCGGCGTGGAAGTGGAGATCTTCACGCGCGCGACGTCGTCGGCCGATCCGGCCGTGCAGCATGCCGCTCCCGGTGTTCTGGTTCGCAACATCGAAGCAGGACCGTTCGAAGGACTGGACAAACACGACCTGCCCACGCAGCTGTGCGCCTTCGCGGCGGGCGTGCTGCGTGAGGAGGCGCGGCATCCCCAGGGCTACTACGACCTGGTGCACTCGCACTATTGGCTGTCGGGTCAGGTCGGATGGCTTGCTCGGGATCGCTGGGGGGTGCCGCTGGTCCACACCGCACACACGCTCGCCGCAGTGAAGAACGCCTCGCTCGCAGCAGGCGACAAGCCCGAACCTGCCGCGCGGCAGATCGGGGAACAACAAGTGGTCGCGGAGTCGGACCGGATGGTCGCGAACACCACCGACGAGGCTGCCGCGCTCGAACGTATCTACGGCGCAGATCCGTCACGGATCGACGTCGTCGCACCGGGCGCGGATCTGTCGCGCTACCGCCCGGGCGACCGGGACGCCGCGCGGGCCGAGCTGGGCTCGATCCCCGCGAGACCATCGTGACGTTCGTCGGCCGGATCCAACCGTTGAAGGCGCCCGATGTGCTGCTGCGCGCTGCAGCGAAGGCGATTGCCGATGCACCCGACGTTCCGCTGCGGGTGCTCGTCGTCGGCGGGCCGTCGGGGAGTGGTCTCGAACAGCCGGATTCGCTGATCGAACTCACCCGCGATCTCGGGATCGCCGCGCAGGTGACCTTCATGCCTCCGCAGCCGTCCGACCGTCTCGCTCAGGTGTATCGGGCCTCGGATCTTGTTGCTGTGCCGAGCTATTCGGAGTCCTTCGGGCTGGTGGCGATCGAAGCGCAGGCCTGCGGGACACCTGTTGTCGCCGCCGACGTCGGCGGGCTCGGTGTTGCGGTTCGGGGCGGCGAGACCGGTGTGCTCGTCGCCGGGCATCGCATCGATGATTGGGCGGCCGCGTTGGGATCGCTCGTGTCCGACCCGGGCAGCTCGCCGCATATGCGGAGCTGCGCCGAAGCATGCCGAGAACTTCTCGTGGGAGCACACCGCGGAGGGGCTGCTCGAGAGCTATCGGCGGGCGGGGATGCGCCGGAACCGCGCGTTCGGTTCGACGGAGCATTCGCTGCGCAGACAGCGCGGATTGTGGAAGTTGCGTCGTACGAGCGGAGTGAAGGCGTGAGCGAACGGCTGAGCGAACTGATCGAGGCGACGCTACGCGATCGGGAGTTGGAGTTCTCGCGTAAGGAGGGCGGCCACTTCGTGGTCGAACTGCCCGGCGAGAACAAGCTGAAGACCACCACTCTGCTGACGGTCGGCACGCACGGACTCCGCGTCGAGGCGTTCGTGTGCCGCAAGCCCGACGAGAACTTCGAAGGCGTCTACAAGTATCTGTTGCGGCGTAATCGCCGGCTGTACGGAGTGGCGTACACCCTCGACAAGATCGGCGACATCTATCTCGTCGGCCGGATCTCGGAGCACTCCGTCACCGCGGAGGAACTCGATGTCGTGCTCGGCCAGGTTCTCGAAGCCGCCGACTACGATTTCAACATCATTCTCGGAATCGGATTCATCACGTCGATCAAGCGCGAATGGGAGTGGCGCGTGTCACGAGGTGAATCGCTGCGTAATCTCGAGCCGTTCCGGCACCTCATCGAGCAGGAGACCGGAACCGATTTCGAACCGCCGAACGACGACGACAAATAACGTCACGCTTCGGGTTCAGTGAGTTTCGGACGCTTTGTTTCGTCCGATTTGCGAGGCCTTCATCAGGTTGTTTTGTGACCATTCCCACATTACGTGCGTGTAATTCATCGTTTCGATGTGCCTCTTTCGATCCCGCCACCTGGTCAAACCCCTGTTGATCAAGGTGTTTTCTGCACGAATGTGCCAATAAACAGGTCCGTGACCTTTTCGTGATTGGCATTTAGCGTTGTTACCGACCGACAACGAACAGGTCGTTACGCCGGACCCGCAGCCGCTGAATCTGCCCCGCGGAAAATCCGGATAAACCACACCCGAGGGGCAGTGCGAGACAAATCGAGTCGCCGACAATCGGCGATCGACATCCGACCGACATTTCGGCCCGGGTCCCGCAAAGCAGCCGAGAGGATTCATCAGACATGGCACAGTTCAACATCAAGCGCACCCTGGTACCGTCGCAACTGCGGCCGCCCTCATCGTCACCCCCTTCGCCCTGGGGACCGGCACCGCGAGCGCAGCGTCCGGCAACTGGGATGCCGTCGCGCAGTGCGAGAGCGGCGGAAACTGGGCCATCAACACCGGTAACGGCTACTACGGTGGTCTCCAGTTCAGCCAGAGCACCTGGGAGGCCTACGGCGGCACCGGTGTCGCCAGCGGCGCTTCGAAGGCAGAGCAGATCCGCGTCGCGAGAACGTCCTCGCCGGCCAGGCGCCGGTGCGTGGCCGGTCTGCGGTCAGTACCTCTGATCCGACCGCACCTGCGGAATCCGTGACGTGTCCCGCGTGCATACCCATGCACGCGGGACACGCGCATCGTGACGGTCCCTCGGCCCGGTTACGCCAGCATGTGCGGTAGACCGGAGCGAAAGCGATCGGCGTCGATCTGCCTGAGCGGCTGCAGCTCGGGTGGCTCGTGCAGCGTGAACATCGCCGGAGCCGGTTCGGGGGAGTCGGCGGCGTCGAGCACTGCACTCACCGCGGCGCGGGCGGACTCGTTCGCCGACTCCATGGTCGCCAGATCGATGTCGGTCCGCACATAGTCTCCCGCCAGGAACAGGTTCGGGATCGAGGTGCGGGCATCGGGCCGATTCGCGTGTGATCCCATCGTGTTGATCAGCAGCGGAGTGTCGTTGGTGTTGCGACCCGTCGCGGCATTCCAGCGCACCCCGGGATCGATGAACCACGACACGAGATCCTCCTCGCGAAGGTTCTGCTCGCCGGTGTCGTCGAGACATGCTTTCATCTGGCCCATGTCTCGCGAGAGATCTCCTCGGCCGTGCATTCCTTCGCGGTCTTGCCGTAGAGGATTCCGGGGGTGTCCCAATCGGAGATGTCGACCGAGAGGCAGTCGACCGCGCTGCCGTCGCCGTACCGGTCGGCGAACGATCCGCGCCAGAACTGTGCCTGGCTGATCGACGTGAGCGCCCACGGCGTTCCGAGATATGCCACGTGCCCGGCGGCGAGTTCGGTGGGCCTGCGCATGAAGTACTGGATGCCCACCATCCAATCGGTGACGAGGTTGCGCATGAGATCCAGGCGTGGTTCGGCGACGAGCATCTCGCGTGACCACAACGGCACCGCACGTTCGACGGGCATCGCGGCGACGAACCAGTCGGCGTCGACCTGTGCGCGGTTGCCTGCCGCATCCACGACGCGGACGCCACTGATCTTCCCACCGGACATGTCGAAGGATTCGGCAGCCCAACCCATTTCGAATCGAACTCCACGGTCTCGCAGTAACTGCGCCCACGGATCGATCCACGCTTCGTTGGTCGGTGCCGACAGCAGTCGATCGAGGTGTCCGTAGGACGGCACGACGCCCATCGCATTCCAGACGAATGCCTGGCCCATGATGCCGATCGTGCGGGTCGAGACCCTGTCGGGACGTGCGGCGACGAGCTGCCGGGTCAGTGCCGAGACCAGAATGTCGTGGTATCCCTTGGACTTTCCGTCGGCTTCCAATGTTTGTGACCAGGTCTGATGTTCCCACTCGTTGTCTCGGCGCTCGATGCTGCTGGTCAGGAACATCGTGAGCTTCCGGAGGAAGACGGACAGTTCGTGTGGCGGGATGGCGCCTCCGAGCGAGAATGCAGCGGCGAGTGATCGTTGCAGCGACTCGGCGTCGTACACGTCGAGTCGGTCGATCGAACTCGGTGCCGTCAGGTCCGGTCCGCCCGGTATCGACATGCGGAACGCCGGCCCGGAGACGAGGTTGTCGAACACTCCGTTCGGATTGTGCGGGAAGGGGATTCGACGCATCGTATCCGGAATGTGCTGATAGAAACCGGGGAAGAAGCGGAATCCGTGCTCGCCCGGAAGGTCGAGGCGACCACCGGCCGCGGTGCCGGGCGACGGCATGCTGCGGG
>BBEG01000239.1 GCA_001312645.1 Rhodococcus sp. JCM 9791 | reverse complement strand
CGCTGGCTCGGCGACCGCCTCCGCGCCGCACGCGAGGCGGGTACGTCGATCCTCCTCGTTGATCACGACATGGAACTGGTCCTCACCATCTGTGATCGTGTCGTCGTTCTCGATCTCGGACGAGTGGTGGCCTGTGGCACTCCCGAGGAGGTCCGGGCCGACGAACGCGTGATCAGCGCCTATCTGGGACTCCCGGCCGATCGTAGATCCTGGGCACGACGCAATTCCCGAACTCGCGGCCGCACCCACCCATGATGCACAGGAGGCGCTCTCGTGAACGGACTGACGATTCGGAACCTCTCGACGGGTTACTTCTCTCAGCGGCCGTGCGTCCGGGGCGTGGACCTCGAGGTGGAGAAGGGAACGATCACCTGCCTGCTGGGGCCCAATGGAGCGGGAAAGACGACACTGTTGCTGTCCCTCGCGGGTCTGTTGCCCCGGTTCGGCGGCGAGGTGATCGTGGACGGGGCGGCCGTCGCCGCAGGCCGTCCACGTGACGCCGTGCGGTCCGGCATGGTGCTCGTCCCGGACGACCGTGCACTCTTCCGGGAATTGAGCACGATCGGCAATCTCCGTCTTGCAGTACATGAGCGGCGTCGCCGATCCGATGCTGTCGACGAGGTACTCGGATACTTCCCGGCGTTGGAGAAACGACTCCGTGTCGCCGCGGGCCGCCTTTCGGGCGGTGAACAGCAGATGCTCGCCATCGGACGGGCAATTCTGCAACGACCGAAAGTACTGCTGATCGACGAAATGAGCATGGGTCTGGCTCCGGTGATCGCCGACGAGATCCTGTCGGTGCTACGACGGTTGGTCGAGGAACGGGAGATGTCTGTCGTTCTCGTCGAGCAGCACGTTCGCCTCGCCCTCGAAGTCGCTGACCGTGCTGCCGTGCTGGTGCACGGTTCGGTTGTGTTGGCCGACTCGGCCGACTCCCTCGGACGAGACCCCGGCTTGATCGAACGGGCCTATCTCGGGGACACGGCCATGGCCCGCACCGAGGTCGGAGGAGTGCCGTAGACAGCGCGTCTACATGTCCGAAGCCGCAGAGCAGGAAGCTGACCGCTCAGCGGGAGGCCTCCTCCCACGGCATTTTTCGAAACATATGGTCCCTCATGACAGTTGTTGTGACATAGTTCACGGCCCTTCGGCCGTCGTCACGCCCGCACACGACACCGTGGACATCAGCGCCCGGTCTCCCTCACTGGAAGGCTCGACATGACCAACGTAGTTGCCGACACTGCTGCCGCCGTCGCCGAAGCGGGCGCGCGCGTCATCGAACCCCGCAAGATCTCGAGCGGTTTCTCATGGCCCGAGTGCCCGCGCTGGCATAACGACACGTTCTGGTTCACCGACATGTACACCGCGACGCTGAGGACCTTGGACGCGGACGGGAACGCGACAGTCGTAGTCGACGCGTCGGGTCGCCGCGCCGGAACCGACGTGCCGATCACGCTCGGAGGATTCGGATGGCTTCCGGACGGACGACTCATCGTCACGTCCATGCACGAAAAGCTCGTCCTCGTGCACGGGGGAAACGGCCCTGATGATCTCGAAGTTCTCGTGGACGTCTCCGAGTTCGCGCAGGCCGCGATCAACGACATGGTCGTCGATGCAGACGGACGCGCCTACGTCACTCAGCTCGGCTTCGACCTCTTCGCAGGCCAGGATCCGGTGCCGTCTCCGATCATCGTCGTCGAACCCGACGGCACCGCCTCCACGGCGGACCAGGTGGGTCCGTTGTTGTGCGCCAACGGCATCGCGATCAGCGCGGACGGAACCAAGGTTTTCACCGCTGAGGTGATGGCGCAGAAGATCACGGTCATCGACCGTGCCGCCGACGGATCGCTTTCCAACCCTCGCCCGTTCGCCACGTGCCCCTTCATGCCCGATGGCATCGGCCTCGACGAGGACGGCGGCGTGTGGGCGGCGATGCCCGGAAGCGGCTACGTGGCCCGGTTCACCGAGGACGGCATGACGGATGCGATTCCGCTGCCCTTGGAGAACGGTGTCGCGTCGGCATGCTTGCTCGGCGGACCCGATCGCTCGACGCTCTACATGACGGTCGGCGTCGAGGTCTTCGACTTCGAGAAGTCCGCCCGAGAGGCGCAGGGCACCATCTGGGTTGCCGATGTCTCGACGCGCGGCGGCGACACCCGCCCCTGATACGCATCATCCACTCCACATTCGAGGACATCTCATGACAACACTGGATTTCAGCGACCGCGTGGTCGTGATCACCGGGGCGGGCCGCGGTATCGGCCGAGCGCACGCCGAACTGCTGGCCTCCCTTGGTGCCGCCGTGGTGGTCGGTGATCTCGGCGCCACCATCGACGTTCCGGAACCGAAGGTGACGACCCCGCAAGCGAGGTTGTCGAGGCGATCACCGCGGCGGGTGGGCGCGCTGTCGCGTGCTCGGCCGACGTCGCCACCGAAGAGGGCGCCAACGCACTGGTCGACGCAGCACTCTCGGAGTTCGGACAGTTGGATGCGGTGATCAACAATGCCGGTATCGTCCGCACCGCACGGTTCGACGAAGTTCCCTACGAGGAGTATCAGCGGCACCTCGACGTCCACTACTTCGGTGCGCTGCGAGTGTGCCGCGCGGCGTGGCCGCACCTGTTGAAGTCGCCGGCCGGTCGTGTGGTGAACACCATTTCGCAAGCGATGCTGGGTAATCCGGACATGTCGCACTACGGCGGATCGAAGGGAGCATTGTTCGGTCTGACCCGCAACCTCGCTGTCGAGGGTCTGGCCGCGGGTGTGATGGTCAATGCCATCGCCCCCGGCGCGGGGACCCGTATGGCCGAAGCCTCTGCCGACAGTCTTTCCCCGGAGGTTATGGAGTACATGCGTACCCAGCTGCGCCCGGAGCACGTCGCACCGGTCGCTGCCTACCTCGTCCACCCGGACTGCACAGTCACCGGTGAGGTCTTCAACGTGGCCGGTGGAATCGTCAACCGGCTTGCACTCGTCAATACGGTCGGCATCCATGATCCCTCGCTGACGGTCGACACCGTCGCCGAACGCTTCGACGAGATCATGGCGATCAGTCCCGATGCCATGCCGCAGGTCGTCGCACCGGCCGAGGTTCCCGCCTCGTCCTGAGCAGCATCCTGACGACACCGGTTCAGCCCCAGGAGAATTACAGTGAGCTCAACGGAAACATCCACGAATACCGCCGATCAGACGGTCGATACCTCCTATCCCTTCGCCGCCGTCCCGTCGAACGAGGCCGTCCAGCGGTATATCGCGATCTCGGCCGATCGGCCGATGACCAAGATGACGATGCCGATCGGCGGCGATGTCTGGGTCATCCACCGCAATGCCGCGGCGCGAGAAATGCTCAGCGATCCCCGCTTCGTCCGGGGACCCTTCCGTACCGGTGAGCGAGCCGTGCCCTACTTCGTGGAGTTCCCGGACTTCCTGAAGTCGACGATCCAGTTCGAGGATCCGCCGCACCACACCAAGCTCCGCAAGCTCGTGCAGAAGTCGATTTCCCCGAAGCGTGTGCGTGCCATGCGGGAATCGGCTGTCGAGTTCGCCAACCAGCTGATCGACGAGATGATCGCGAAGGGTGCGTCAGCGAACCTGGTGAGTGACTACGCCGTAGCGTTGCCGATCCAGATGCTGTCGAACCTACTCGGAGTTCCCCCGGAGGATCGGCCGAAGTTCCAGAAGTGGAGTGCGGCCACGCTCGCGGTGGCGAACATGCCCGAGGACGAGGTCGTGCAGAACATGACCGAGCTCTTCATGTATCTGACCGCTCTCATCGAGGACCGTCGCAAGAATCCCCGCGAGGATCTTCTCAGCGATCTCGCCAACGCACCGGACAAGGACGATTCTCTCACCGACGGTGAGATCCTGCCTATCGCGATGATTCTGATCGTCGCGGGCTTCGACAACACTGCGAACTTCATCTGTTCAGGTGTGCTGTCGCTGCTGCGTCACCCCGACCAGTTGGAGGTCCTTCTCGAGGACGTCGACACGGTGGCGCCCACCGCCGTCGAGGAGATCCTCCGAAACGGTCGCATGGCCATCTACGACACCGTCGCGGGTGGTGGTGGTCTGGTTCCGTTCGTGGCCACAGCGGACGTGGAGATCGATGGTCAGATCATCGCCGAGGGCGAGGCTGTGCTGGTGGACCCGGCCGCAGTCAACCACGACGGCATCGCGCTCGAGGACGCCGGCAAGTTCGACGTGCGCAGGAAGAACAATCCGCAACTGACTCTGAGCTACGGCTTGCATCACTGCCTCGGCGCCCCGCTCGCGCGGATGGAGATGCAGGTCGCGATCACCGAGTTGTTCAAGCGACTTCCGGGCCTCACACTGGCCGGCGAGGCCGTCGTGGACAACGACAACCTCACCCTTCCCATCGTCGATCTTCCCGTCACCTGGTAGGGAATCGACATGCCCAAGGTCTTCTATTCGCAGCCCGACGGAACAGAACGAGTGATCGACGGTACGGCCGGAGACTCCGTCATGTCGACGGCCGTCCGCAACGGTGTCGCAGGAATCGTTGGGCAATGCGGCGGCTCGCTGTCGTGCGCGACATGCCACGTCTACCTCGCCGACGACGATCAGCAGCATTTCGATCCTCCGTCGGAGGACGAGGACGACATGCTGGACTGCACGGCCAGTGATCGAGAGGATTCGTCGCGGTTGTCGTGCCAGCTGATTCTCTGCGAGGGCATCGACCTTCACGTGACGGTCCCCGATGAACAGACGTGAGTTCGCCGAACCCGCATCGGGCAGTGGAGGTCCACCACGCAGTGTGGCGGTCGTCGGTGCCTCACACGCGGCGGTGCACCTGGCGGATCGGCTCAGGCTCGGCGGGTATACCGGCAGTCTGACGTTGATCAGCGACGAGACGCATCTGCCATACCAGCGTCCGCCGTTGTCGAAAGCGTGGCTGAAAGGCGCTGCGGGGTCGGACTCGCTGGTATTGCGCGCCGCGGACCACTACGTGGGGAACGGTATCGAACTGCTCCGCGGTACGGCGGTCCACCACATCGACCGCGAGAGCGGAGGTCTCGTCCTACACGTATGTGACTCCCACGGAGAGCACAGCACAAGGGCTTTCGATCGTCTGGTGCTCGCCACCGGTGCACGCGCACGTCGCTTGGACATCCCCGGTTCCGGCCATCGCGACGTCCTGGTGCTGCGCGAACTCGACCATGCCCAGCGCATGGCGGAGCGTGTCGGGGCCGGACCGGTGGTGGTGATCGGCGGTGGCTTCATCGGGCTCGAGGTGGCCGCCACTCTCCGAGGTCTGGGCACGGCCGTCACGGTGGTGGAGGCGGGCCCGCAGCTGATGGGCCGTTCCGTCGGGCCGGGAACCGCCGAGTTCCTGCTCGCGGCGCACCATGAGATGGGTGTCGATGTACTTCTCGGGGCGACGCCCACGGAGATCGTCGTCGACGGCGACCGGATCCGCGCGGTCCGACTCGCCGACGGTCGCCAGATCCCCGCAGCGTCAGTGCTCGTAGGTGTCGGTGCGGAGCCCCGGACGGAACTCGCCGAGCAACTCGGTCTCGAGTGCGAACGCGGTGTCGTCGTCGACGAACAGTGTGTGACCTCAGATGGTCGAATTCTTGCCATCGGGGACTGCACCGTGCAGGAATCCCGTGGCGGCGGTCGGGTTCGCCTCGAATCCGTCGACAACGCAACCGAACAGGCCAACATCGCAGCGGCCACCCTGGTCGGCAGCGTGGTGCCCGATCGGCCCTGTCCGTGGTTCTGGTCGGACCAGGGCCCATGGAAGTTGCAGATCGTCGGATTGGTGAAGGCGCACACCGACACGATGGTTCGGACGGATCCGAGCAAGCCGTCGCGTCGCGTCGCCCTCTACTTCGAGGACGATGTACTCGTCGCTGCCGAATGTGTCAATGCACCGGCCGACTTCGTGGCGTTACGATCCGCGTTAGCGCGCGGCTTCCGGCCGTCGCGAGAAATGCTGGCGGACACGTCGGCTCCGCTGAAGAAGCTGTTGTCCGCGGTCCGTTCCGCGTGAGAACTCGATGAGCCGGCACAGCACCGACGGTGCTGTGCCGGCTCATGGCGCTCCGGTGCTGTTCGTATTGCGCAGCAGCATGCTCGCGCCTGCCTCGCCACCGCGTCGATGCTCGTCCATCAGCGCGATCAGGCGCTCGTTGTCGTGGTGGGCAAGCGCATCGATCATGGCCTCGTGTTCGGCCACGACCCGTCGTCGCACTTCGGCATCGAAGAGGTACGCGGCGTGGTAGGGCATTGCCAGCCGCCACAGACGACGGATCTCCGTCACCACCAGACCCAGGGGCGAGCGGTCGAACATTGCGAAATGGAACTCCTGGTTCGCCAGACGCATCTCCAGAAGGTCGGCGCGTTCCGCCGCTTCGGAAACACGGTCGCCCAGCGCGCGGATCTCGGTGAGAGCGTCGTCGTCGAATGCGGGCAGGGAAGCGAGGACCTCGCGTTCGAGGACGTTCCGCATCAGATAGATCTGGTCGAACTCCGACTGCTCGAGTCTGACGATCGCGTATCCGACGTTTCGACGGTGTTCGACAAGTCCCTGTGACGCCAGCCGGCTCAGCGCTTCCCGGATCGGGAGACGACTGACACCGAGCCGTTCGGCCATCAATTCCTGCCGGACCGGCTGGCCGGGAAGCAGATCACCGGTGACGATCATCCGCTCGATCTCCGTGCCCACCCAATCGGCGTCACGGACGGACGAGTCGCGCTGCCGGCCTGCCGGTGTAGCTCGTCGGTTCACCTTCGTCCCTCCTCATGCGATCGGTCATGCGTTGCCTAGCGCACCACCGGTCTTCAGAACGACGATGTCCTCCTTGCTGTAGCCCATCGCGCCGAGCACCGATCCGGTATCGGCTCCGAGCGACACAGCCCTGCGAGGTGTACGCGTCGCAGTTCGGCCGAGCTTGATCGGCACACCCAGACCACGATAGTCGACGGTGTCCAGGAAGAGTCCGCGGTGAACGGTCTGGGGAGCCGTGAGCGCCTGGTCGACCGTGTTGACCGGGCTGGCGGCAACCCCCGCCCGGTCGAGTTCGGCTGCGAGGTCGTCGCAGTTTCGTGCAGCGATACGTTCGCCGAGCAGGCCGGAGAGTTCCTCCCGGTTCTGCGAGCGCACCCCGTTGGTGACGAACCGCGGATCGTCGGCGAGTTCAGGCACGCCCAGTGCGGTGACCAGCGAGCGGAACTGCCGGTCGTTGGCCGCGCTGACGAAGAAGTCACCGTCTCGAGCAGCGAAGACCTGATAGGGCACGACGCTCGGGTGGAAGTCGCCGGTACGCTGCGGCACCTTACCGCTGGAGACCCAGTTGGAAGCGTGCGGATGCAGGAGCGAGATCACCGAGTCGAGGAGCGTGATGTCGACGAGTTGCCCGCGTCCACTGCCGTCGCGTTCCCTCAGCGCGAGCAGGATGCCGCTGACCGCCATGTGTGATGCGACGATATCGACGATCGGCACTCCGACGCGCAGCGGATTGCCGTCCGGATAGCCGTTCACGCTCATCAATCCACCGAAGGACTGCAGCACCGCGTCGTACCCCGGTAGACCGCCCATCGGTCCGTCGACGCCGAACCCGGTCACCCGGCAATACACCAGCCGCGGGTTCTCCTCGGCGAGCACGGTCTCGTAGTCGAATCCCCAGCGGGCCATGGTGCCTGCCTTGAAGTTCTCGATCACGACGTCGGCGCCGCGCAGCAGATGTGCAAGCACCTCTCGACCGGCATCGGTCCGGAGGTCCAGGCAGATGTTGTCCTTGCTGTGGTTGAGACCCGCGTAGTACGCGCTGCTCTCGCCGTCCTCATCGAAGGGCGGACCCCAACCACGAGTTTCGTCGCCCAACGGCGCTTCGACCTTGATCACCTCGGCGCCGTGGTCGGCAAGAGTCTGAGCGGTGTACGGCCCCGCCAGTACTCGGCTCAGGTCGAGCACACGCAGTCCCGCTAGCGCACCTATACCGGAGTTCGGCTCCGCGGCACGCCACGCGGCGTGCCCGTCGATCGCGACATCCTCAGCGACCGTCGTGTCGCTTGTCGAAGTGGGCACGTTCACGTCGGGCTCCCGTTCGTGGTCGGTGTGTTGCGGTGCGGGGGCCGTCCTCCCACGATCACGTCCCAGACGTCGGCGCCTCATCGAGGATCAGGCCGGCGAGGTCTTCTGCCCAGAACTGCTCCGAACCGTGGCGGTCGCGCCAGCTCCACAGCGACGTGGTGAAGCGGCCGAGGGGATGCTCGGATGAGGTCCCGATGGCACCGTGATCTGGTGGCCGGCAGCGGCGACCGGGTGCGCGGACATCGCCGTCACC
>BBEG01000238.1 GCA_001312645.1 Rhodococcus sp. JCM 9791 | reverse complement strand
CGCCCAGCTCCCCGACAGCGGCGGGATGCTCCTCGCGACCGCGCCCTCCAGCGGGCAGGACGCCGCACTCAACGCGATGTTCGTGCGGGTCGGGCCGCAGAACGTCGATGTTCTCGATCGCAATGTCGTGGTCGCGACCGCGCCGCGCGCCGATGTCGCATCCGGCGCCTGCACCGAGATCCGGATCTTCTCCGACGTCGACCGCACCACCGCCGAGTTCGTCGGTCTCACCGACGACAACGGCAATCCGCGCGCCGGTGAACTGACCGGCGACCTGAGGCCACTCGTCGTCGGCGTGTTCAGCGACCTGAGCACCGATGTTCCCGGCCTCGAAGTGCACATCGACGTGGATTCGCGGTTCTCGTCGTCGCCGACCCTCGTGAAGTCCCTCGCAATGATCCTCGCGGTGCTGTCGACGGCACTCGCTCTGGGCGCGCTCGCGAAGCTCGACGGCACCGACGGCCGGGGGCACCGACGGTTCTTCCCGTCACACTGGTGGAAGTTCAGCGGTATCGACTTCGTCGTGGTGGGAACGCTGATCGGATGGCACTTCTTCGGCGCCAACACCTCCGACGACGGCTACCTGCTCACCATGGCAAGGGTGTCGGATCACGCCGGGTACATGGCCAACTACTTCCGCTGGTTCGGTGTCCCGGAGGCACCGTTCGGCTGGTACTACGACGTACTGGCCACGTTCGCGAAGATCTCGACGGCGAGCCCCTGGATGCGCTTGCCCGCGCTGATCGCCGGGATCCTGTGCTGGATGGTGATCAGCCGCGAGGTCGTGCCGCGCCTCGGGCGGCAGTGCGGCACAACCAGATCGCCCTGTGGACCGGCGGCCTCGTGTTCCTCGCGTTCTGGCTGCCCTACAACAACGGTCTGCGTCCCGAGCCGATCGTCGCTGTGGGCGCCCTGCTCACGTGGTGCTCGATCGAACGTGCCATCGCCACCGGACGGTTGCTTCCCGCCGCCACGGCCGTGATCATCGGCGCGTTCACGCTCGCTGCCGCCCCGACGGGCCTGATGTGTATCGCCGCGTTGATCGCCGGTATCCGGCCCATGACGCGCATCATCGTCCGCAAGCACCGCGAGGTCGGCACGTTGCCGCTGCTCGCCCCGATCGGCGCCGCCGGACTGCTGGTCCTGGTCGTCGTGTTCTCCGACCAGACTCTGTCCGCGGTGCTCGAAGCCACCCGCGTGCGCACCATCATCGGCCCCAATGAGGAGTGGTGGAACGACTTCCTCCGCTACTACTACCTGATGGTGCAGACCGTCGACGGGTCGCTGCCGCGCCGCTTCGCGTTCCTCGTCATGATCCTGTGTCTGTTCACGACACTGCTCGTGCTGCTGCGTCGCCGTCGCATCCCCGGTATCGCGGTGAGCCCGTCGTGGCGCCTGATCGGAATCGTGTTCGGAACGATCTTCTTCATGATGTTCAACCCCACGAAGTGGACCCATCACTTCGGGGCGTATGCGGGCATCGCCGGATCTCTGGCCGCGTTGACCGCGGTGGTCGTGTCGGCGCAGGCGTTGCGGTCGCGACGCAACCGCACGATCTTCCTCGCCGGACTGCTGTTCGTCCTCGCGGTCTCCTTCGCGGGTATCAACGGCTGGTGGTACGTGTCGAGTTACGGGGTGCCGTGGTTCGACAAGACGGTGTCGTTGTCGGGATACCAGTCGAGCAGCCTGTTCCTCGTCCTGTTCGGGCTTGCCCTCGCCCTCGTCGCCTGGCAGTACCTGCGCGAAGGCTATGCACCGCCACCGGAGAAACCGACGTCGGCGAAGGGCCGGCGGATCCGCGCGTTCGCCGCGGCACCTCTGACCGTCGTCGCGGCGGCGATGGTGCTGTTCGAGGTGCTGTCGCTGGTCAAGGGTGCCGTGTCGCAGTATCCGGCGTACTCGCTGGCCCGGTCCAATATCGAGGCGATCACCGGGTCGTCGTGCGGCCTCGCAAACGATGTGCTCGTCGAGAGCGATCCCAACTCCGGACGGCTCGAACCGGTCATCGACCCCGCCAACCCGCCCTCCGGCGGTGACGCCCTTGCCGGCGGCGGACCCGTCGCTTCTCGCCCAACGGTGTTCCGAGCGACCTGACCGCCGACTATGTGGAAGTCAAGCCCGGGCAGGGCAACACCGATACCCAAAGCATCGGCACGACCTTCGAGACGGGTGCCGGCGGCGGAACCACCGGAGGTTCGGGCGCCGAGACCGTCAACGGCAGCACGGTGAAATTGCCGTTCGGACTCGACCCCGCGGTGACCCCGATCCTCGGCAGCTACCAGGACGCGTCCAGGAACCCGCGATGCTCACCTCGAGTTGGTACCAACTGCCCGAACGCAGCGACAACGCCCCGCTGATCGTCATCTCCGCGGCCGGGCGCATCTGGTCGTACGACGACACCGGCGCGCTGACCTACGGGCAGTCGCTGATGCTCGAGTACGGCACCAGCAATCCCGACGGCACCTTCGAAGCGAAGGGCAGCTACCTGCCGCGTGACATCGGCCCCGCACCGTCGTGGCGCAACCTGCGGGTCCCGATCGCGGATCTGCCCGAGGACGCCGACGTCGTTCGCATCGTCGCGAACGACCCCAACCTCACCGGCGACCAGTGGCTCGCTTTCACCCCGCCGCGCGTACCCCAACTCGACACGCTCGAGTCGGTGATCGGCTCCGAGCAGCCGGTGCTGCTGGACTGGGCCGTTGGCCTCCAGTTCCCGTGTCAGCGTCCGTTCGACCATCGGTACGGGGTCGCGGAGATGCCGAACTACCGCATCCTCCCCGACCGCCCGTTGGCCGTGTCGTCCACCGACACCTGGCAAGCAGCCGAATTCGGCGGACCGCTCGGCTTCACCGAGGTGCTCGCCCGCCCCGAAGCGATCCCGACGTATCTCGACGGAGACTGGGCCCGCGACTGGGGTTCGCTCGAACGCTACGTGCGTTACTACCCGAACGCCGAGCCCGCCGATGTCGCAACCGAGCAGGTCACCCGGTCGGGCCTGTGGAATCCGGGCACGCTGCGGGTCTACGAACAGTAGGCTGCACGCCCGCGCATGGCCGAACGTCACCTTCATACTCACAGTGACGTTCGGCCATGTCCCACCGGCGCACAGAATTCGGTTCCGACTCTCTAGAATGGCAAGGGTGACCACCGAAGACATCACCGGCACCAGCGCCATGTCGGCCCGCGCCACCGAAGCGGTACAGCGAAGCCTCACTCCGCGGCAGGAGGCAGCGAGTCGCGACGTCGACCGCCTGATCAAGGCCGGCCGAGACCTGCTGACCGCCGGATCGCCCGCGCGCGTCGCCGACATCGTGGCGGCCGCCGGTCTGTCGAACGACGCGTTCTACCGCTATTTCCGCAGCAAGGGCGACTTCGTCGATGCCGTGGTGGAAGAGGGCGGACACCGCCTGGTCAACCATCTGCGCAGGAAGATCGACGCCGCCGAAACACCGGAAGCGGCGTTGCGCGCAGGCGCGACCGTGATCCTGAAGCAGGGCGTCGACCCCGAGATTGCTGCCGCGACCCGCAACGTCATCGGAGGAGGTGGCCGGACCCACGCTCCGAAGGTGCGCGAGGAACTCGAACTCACTCTCGCCCGCATCCTCGCCGGGCCCATCTCCGATCTGGGTTCCACCGATCCGGAGCGTGATTCGATCACGACAGCGATCCTGCTGCTGGCGCAGATGGAACATCTGCTGTGGAAGGACACGACGGGCTTCGATGCAGCAGTGGAGGTCGAGCACATCCTCAGCTACATCCTGGGCGCTCTCCACACCGCCTGATCTCCTACGCTTCGCGAGGCGCCCGCTGCTCCCATCCCTTTTCGACCGACACTCGACACCGGTCGGGCTCGTCCCCCGCCTGGACGAACAGCGCGGTGAGAAGGGGGATCCCCTGATCGAGGGTGCTGTGCGGTAGCGGGCCGTTGGCGACGAGCGATACGAGTCCGTGGTCGATGACCCAGCTCTGGGTCGCCAGTTCGAGCGGATCGACGTCGGCGTGGAAGCGTCCCCCGTCCCGTGCCCCCCGCACGGCCTGCACCAGGTATTCCAGGGTCGCATCTGCCGCCCCGAGGTCTTCGAGGTCGACACTCGCGTCGAACATGACCCGATACAGGTCGGGATGATCGAGAGCGTTGTCGACGTACGACGCGGACAATGCCGCCAGATGCTGTACCGGGTCGTTCGACACCGCTACCGATGCGAACCTGTCAGCCAGACGCGTGAAACCCTCCTGCCGCAAGGCTTTCCACAACCCGTCCATGCCGCCGAAGTAGGTGTAGACGGCCATTGTCGACACACCCGTGCCGGCCACCAGCGAGCGCAGCGTGATGGGCTCACGGGCCCGGAGCATCTGGGCTGCCCGCTCGATGAGGCGCGTGCGAACCGCCGGATCCTTCAACCTGACCATGCAACCACTTTACATAGCATTGCATTGCTATAGTTTGGATAACCCACCGAACCCCATCCCCGGAGGAACCATGGCCGTCACCCTTGTGAATCCCGCAGGACTACCGCAGGTCGACATGTATCGGCAGGTGTCCATTGCCACCGGCTCGAAACTGGTCTTCATCGCCGGGCAGGTCGCGCGCGATGCCGCCGGCAACAGAATCGGTGAGGGCGACCTCGCCGCACAGACCGCGCAGTGCTATCTCAACATCGCCGTAGCACTGGCCGAGGTCGGCGCCACCTGGAACGACGTCGCCAAGCTGACGGCGTACATCGTCGACTGGACACCCGACAAGATGGCCCTGATCGGCGAAGGCCTCGGCCGAGCCACCGCCGAACTCGGCACCCCCGCTCCGCTGGCTCCGCTCACGGGCATCGGCGTCTCAGCGCTGGCCGAACCCGACCTCCTGGTCGAGGTCGAAGCCACCGTCGTCCTCGACTGATCCGCGACAGCCGACTTCACCACCGCGAACGCGAAAGTCCCACCGGCACAGTCACGAAGACGGCCGGTGGGACTTCTCGGTCACAACCTCAGAGCGGAAGCAGGTGATGCTTGCGCGGGTTCTTGAACACCTTCTTGTCGCGGAGAAGGGTCAGCGCCTTCCGGATCTCGAGACGCGTGGTCTTCGGCTCGATCACGGCATCGATGTAGCCGCGCTCGGCCGCGATGTACGGTGTCGCGACATGCTCGTTGTAGAAGTTGATGAGCTGCTGACGCACCACCGGAGCATTGTCGCCCGCCTCGGCGATCTGCTTGCGGCCGATCACCGCGACCGCGGACTCCGCACCCATCACCGCGATACGCGCGGTCGGCCAGGCGAAGTTCATGTCGGCGCCGAGCTGCTTCGATCCCATCACCGCGTAACCGCCGCCGTACGACTTGCGCACCACAACGGTCACCTTCGGCACCGACGCCTCCACGTACGAGAAGAGGAACCGGCCGCCCCGCTTGATGACGCCGATCTTCTCCTGCTCCACACCGGGCAGGAAGCCGGGGGTGTCGACGACGAACACCAGCGGGATGTCGAAGGCATCGCACACCCGCACGAAGTGCGCGGCTTTGTCTGCTGCCGCAGCGTCGAGCGCACCCGACAGGTACAGCGGCTGGTTCGCGACCACACCGACAGGGCGTCCGTCGACGCGCGAATATCCGGTGATGATGTTCGGTGCCGTCTGCGACCGCACCTCGAAGAAGTCGCCGTCGTCGAAGATCTTGAGCAGGACGTCGTGCATGTCGTAACCGGAGTTGTCGGCGTCGGGCATGAACGAGTCGAGCTCGATGTCGTCGGGCGTGATCTCGGGCTCGAGACCCGGGTTGATCACGGGAGGCTTCTCCTGCGCATTCGACGGCATGTAGCTCAGATACTGCCGCACCCAGTCGAACGCTGCCTTCTCGTCGGGCGCGACGTGGTGCACGTTGCCGTATTCGGCCTGCTTACGGGCACTGCCGAGTTCCTCGAGGCTGACGTCCTCACCCGTGACCGCCTTGATGACGTCGGGGCCGGTGACGAACATGTACGCCTCTTCGGTCGCCACGACGACGTCGGTGTTGATCGGCGCGTACACCGCACCGCCGGCGCATTTACCGACGATGACCGAGATCTGCGGGACCAACCCGGACAGCGGTTCGGTCCGCTTGCCGATCTCTCCGTACCAGGCGAGCGAGGTCACTGCATCCTGGACGCGAGCCCCACCGGAGTCGTTGATACCGACGACCGGGCAACCGATCTTCAAAGCATGTTCCAGTACCGCAGACACCTTGCGGCCGAACATCTCGCCGACACTGCCGCCCAGAACCGTCTGGTCGTGCGAGAACACTGCGACGGGCCGGCCGTCGACCAGGCCGTGTCCGACGACGACCGCGTCGCCGTAGAACGCATTCGGGTTCCCGGGCGTCTTCATCAACGCGCCGATCTCGACGAAGGTGCCCTTGTCGAGGAGCATGTCGATGCGCTCCCGAGCGCTGGGAATGCCCTTCTGAGCGCGTTTGGCGATCGCAGCTTCCCCCGCGGGTTCGTTCGCGATCTCCAGTTTTGCGCGCAGCTCGGCCAGCTTCTCTGCCGTGGTGGTCACTACTTGCTCAGCTCCTCGAGGCCTCGATGTCGGCCAGCTTGCGGGTCAGGTCGGTCCCCACCTTCGAGATGTACGGCTCGTCGACGATCTGCAGGTGATCTCCCCCCACCGGACGATCTCCAGATTCGCGACCACATCGCCCCACCCGCCGTCGGGCTGCCGGGTACCGAACGCCGGCTCGAGGTCGATTGCGTCATCGTGGTACTTGTCTGCCATGTACAGCACGACATCGCCGTCGTACCGTTCGAGCTTCGCAGTCTGGATCGCCCGGTTGTCGAGCCACGACGTGCGCTGATGCTCGATGATGCCGCCGGGGATCTCTGCGCCGCTCATCTCGAGCAGGCCCAGGAGGATCTTGATCTGCTCCTCGTCGCTGCCTGCCTCTGCAAGCAGGTCGTACGGGAGCGGCGCCTCGATACCGTAGGTCTTCTTCGCGAATGCCGAGTACCGCTGCCAGCGCTTGCGGATCTCCTCGGGAGTGTCCTCGATCTGCTCACCGGCCATGACCGTGTCGAGCAGACCGATGACCCGCACGTCCTTGCCCTCCGCCCGCAGCAGTCGACCGACCGCGTAGGCCAGCACTCCACCGAGCGACCAGCCGTACAGCACATACGGGCCGTCGCCCTGAATCTCCTCGATCAGCGGCAGATAAACCTTGGCACGCTCGTCGATCGGGCCCTCGGTGCGTTCGAAGCCGTACATCGGAGTGTCGGCAGGCAGACGCCGCAGCAGCGGCTCGTACGCGACGGTCGAGCACCCGCGGGATGGAACACGAACACGGGCACTGCCGTCGACCCCTCGGGACGCGGTCGCAGAGCACGCACGAGCCGTCGATCTTGTCGGAGGATTCGAGGTACTGCCGGACCGTCTCCGAGAGCTGTTCGATGGTCGATGCCTTGCGCACGTCGTCGACGGTGACCTCCCCGCCGGACCGCTCGGTGAGCCGGGCGGCGAGTCGCTCGGCCGCGGCGGCATCGAGGGTCGGCAGCGAATTGAAGATGCCCTTGGCGGACTTCCCGGTGACCACAGCCCACGAGGCGAATGTCAGGCGTTCCGCGGCGTCGCGGGGAGGAACGTCCGGCCCGGACGACTCGGGGGCAGGCTCTTCCTGAGCGTCGGCCTCCGACAGGATCTGCTCGCTTCGCCCAGGACGGTGGTGTCCTCGATCGGTTTCAGCGACGGCTCGGTCTCGGCGCGCTCGGCGGCCTTCTCCGCGGCCTGCTGCTCGGCGAGCTGCGCGACCTCTTCACGGTTGTCCACCGCGTAACGCAGGTACGTCGCAACATCGCGCAGGCACGCGTCCTTGACCGCCGACAGTTGCAACTGTGGGATGTCGAATTCGTACTCGACGCGGTTCTTGATACGCACCGCCATCAGCGAGTCGAGGCCCAGCTCCATGAGCGGGATCTCGGCGGGCAGATCCTCGGGTGCGTAGCCCATGGATTCGGCGACGATCAGCGTCAAACGATCTTCGAGGGTCTGCGATCCTTCGGGATCCCACTTGTCACCGAAGGTCTCGACGACCTCCGGCAGTTCCTCGACGTCGTCGGACAGCCGAGCCGGGATGGCGATCACCGGGGCGGGAAGAGCCTCACCGGACGTGACGACACCCTCGAGCACGAGCGTGAAACCGCTCTCCGTGCGGGCGTGCACCTGCACCGAAGCACCACCCGGGTGCGGCGTGAGGGTCGTGGTCACCGTGGCTGCGGCGGGCAACTCTGCATGCCGGATGGATGCGGTCAGGGTGACATCGGCGAGCACCTGCGATGCAGCAGCGACGACGAGCTCCGCGGGGTCGGTGACCGCCCCCGCCTGCACCTCCCACACGTGCCTGCCGTCGGGCAGCGCGACG
>BBEG01000237.1 GCA_001312645.1 Rhodococcus sp. JCM 9791 | reverse complement strand
CCCTGCCGAGTACGCTGCCGGATGTACCCACCGGCACCAACCGGTGGCGTGCGAGATCGACTGATCGACTGCAAGCAGGAACCGGCTCTAGAACCGACCGGACCGACTATTGGGGACCTGCCAGACGCAGTAGTAGTAGTAGTAGTAGTAGTAGTCGACCATGCCGGTGGACTTGATCCACGGATAGCTCCGACCGTCGGCGTCTCGGCTTTTCTCGGTGCGGAACAGTGGTGTCTTCTCCCGCACCCGGCCGATGAACACCACTCCTCGGACGCGGTGAACTGCTCGAGGTGCTCGTGCATCACGTCGTCCTTGCGCTGGCCCTTGACGAAGTGACCCACCGAATGTCGGGTGTCGACGGCGGTGCACCACCGTCGAGAAGCGGTCGGTGATCCTCGCCAACAGGTGCGGTCGAGGCGATCGGCAACCCCAACTGCCGGTGCACCTAGCCGACCAGACCCCCGCACGTTCCGCGCGCCGGAGGAAGCTGGAGTAAACGCCCGAGTAGCCCAAAGTGGGTGTCTCCGTGTCCACTTGCACCGGACGGTGCTGCAGCGGCCGGACGATGTCGTCAGCCGAGTCCTGCAACTTCAACAGATGACCGTTGTGCTTCCATCCGGTCAGGTCTGCGACGGCGATGAACGCTTCGATGGGGGTGTTGCCCGCTCCGGCCCCTTGCCGGCCAGGGAGGCGTCGACCCTGGCAGCTCCTTCCTCGACCGCAACACGGAGTTGGCCACGTACAGTGACAGATTCTGGTGTGGTGGATTCCGATCTCCGCCTCGGGATCGAGGACCCCTCGGTAGGCGCGCATCCGCGCTCGTACGTCGTTCATGGCCAGCTGTCCACCCGAGTCGGTGATGTTCACGCAGTGCGCGCCGTAGGCTTCCATCAGCTTGGCTTGTTCGGCGAGGTGCGTCGGTGAGGCCATGTGGCTCATCATCAGAAAACCCGGAAACGTCCATGCCCAATTCTCGTGCCGCGCTGATGTGCTGCGCGGAGACGTCTGCCTCGGTGGCGGGTGTGGCGACGCGGACCGATCTAACGCCGAGTGAATGCACGAGCTTCAGATCGTCGATTGTTCCGATACCGGGCAGCGACAGTGTGGTCAGCTGCGCCTTCGTGACGACCGAGGCGGGCGCTTCGATCCACTCGGGGTCGGTGTGCGCGCCGGCCCCGTAGTTGGGCCTGCAACCGGAAAGTCCGTCGCCGTGCGCAATCTCGATTTCGTCGACACCGGCGTCGTCGAGTGCTTTCGCGATTCTCGACACCTGCTCGGTGGTGTAACGATGACGGATGGCGTGCATGCCGGCGCGCAGGGTGAGGTCGTGGAGGTAGACCGACGTGGGCCGCGTGTCGGTTGTCGTCCTGAGGTGACCTCCGCGGATGACGAGGAATAGAGCCGGACCCGGGCTGCGAGCTGTTCGCGCGGCCGAAGTCATGATGTCGAGGTTGCCGGCGTAGGCGGGCAGGTACTGGGCGGCGCCTTCGACCTCGAGGAAGACGGTCAGCTGGTGGCGCTCTCCGTTGCCTGCACACCGGCGGCCAGTGTGTGCACCGGCTCGTCAGCGGTGATTTCGGTGAATTGGACGGCCTGCTCGAGCCGGTAGCCGGGAACATACCTGGCAACGTTTCGAGCCATGCGTTCGACGGAGGCGCGGATCCGCTGTTGGGTGTCTGCGCCGAGTCGGTCGGTCAGACAGAGCACGGTGTCTCGCATGATCATCTCGGGCTCTGCCGGGTTGAGGACGATGATCGCCTTTCCCCGCTCCGTCCCGCCGACCTCCTCGATCGCGCGGGCGGTGGTTTCCGTGAATTCGTCGATGTGGGCGCGGGTGCCCGGACCTGCAGACTTGGAGGCGATCGACGCGACGATTTCCGCGGAGCGGAGGGGGTTTGCTGGGCGATTGCCGCCACGATCGGAATCATTTCCTCCCCGCCGCAGGTGACCATGTTGACGTTGTCGGCATCGCGATTCTCGGGCGAGATTGACCGCAGGGACTACGTAGGGACCGATCGCTGCCGGTGTCAGATCCACCAGCTCTTCCCGTACCCGGCGGGTCTTTTCAGCGTGCGCGATGTGTGCTACAGCTGAGGGGGCGTCGAAGACGATGTCGATGTCTTCGAAGCCGGGCATGCCGATGAGACCGTCGACACCGGCAGCGGCGGTGGGCACTCCGAGACGGGTAGCCCGGGCCAGTCCGTCGGATCCGGGGTCGATGCCGACCATCGCTGCGGGTTGCCGAGTACATCGGTACCCATTCCGGTACCGGCGGCGCGGCCGTTGATTGTCATCTGTGCTTCGCAGGCCGCCAGCTGCTGCACGGTCAGCGGTGTCTGCGGTCCCGTTCCCAGTACCACCCCACCCGAGGACGCTTGTCCGCGATGGTGTCGATGATCGTGATCTTCCAGTCGCTGATGCGTGAGTCGATGATTGCGATCCCGCGCAGCACCTGCCCCACTGCGGCTGCAGCATCCTCGATGGTGAGGCCCGGGCCCCGCAAGATCCTCCTGGGGGATGAATGCCACCTCGGGTTCCACACGCGGGAACGCAGCGACCGGACTCGAAGATCATCTCGTCGAGCAGGAATCCGAAGTCCGGCTGGTCGACCCCGAGCTGACGCTGCATCACCTGCGAGGTCAGCCCCACTTTGTGCCCGCGCAGCACGCTGCCCGAGCAGGTGAGCGCGCACGCTGGTCTGGATCCGGTAGGCCCCGTCGATGGTCAGGCCCGGACAGCGTTCGGAGAGCGGGGAGATCGGGATACGCGGGTTGCGGCAGCGAGGAGATCGCGGGTGAGAGCGCCGAGGTCGGCTGGCTGCGCCTGGTCGATGGTGTTCCGGCGTGTCGGCGCCATCATGCGCGCACCGTTCCGGCAGCGACCGCTGTTTCCGTGAGGCCGGCGGTCTTGGGAACGGATACGGCCGTGGTCACGGCGAACCCGGCGATGTACTCGGGAATGGGCCGGTAGTACTCGGAGGTCACCGCGTACTGGCCGGCGGCCGCTTTCAGGGCGTTGTGGGCCGCGACCCAGGTGCGCACTTCGTGGGCGGAGTTGCCTGCCGTGGCGGCCATCTCCTTGGCGGTCCACGCATCGAGCTGTTCCAGCTCCCCGGAGGCCAGGATGTCAAGAAGTTGCCGGTCCCACTCCGGAGCGAGGTCCATGATGCCGGCCTCACCCCTGGTGAAGGCCTTGGCGGTGTCGATAACCCGCTGCTGGCGGACCGATCGCGCCGCGGCGGTGGGGTGGTTGCAACCCAGCAACATCGTCCTTTGTTCCCCGGTCGCTGCCTCGAGCCGCGGTACCGGCGGGTCGTGGGACAGACCACCGGACCCGAGGAGCAGAACGTTCCCGTCGAAATTCTTCAGGAATGTGCCCACGGCCTCGCCGAGCAGACGGATTCGCTTCATGGGCGCGAACGGTGCCGCCACGGAATTGACGAAGATCGGGATCACCGGCTTCGTCGCGATGCCCCCGAGCAGGATTTCCAGGGGCTGGACCGCACCGTGGTCGACTTCCATCGCGAGGGAGACCGCAATGTCCACGCCCTGGTCCAGCACCGACTGCGCCATCTGCTCCGCAAGCGCCGAGGGCACGTCGAGCGGGCCGGCGGAGCTGCCGAAGTCCCCCACGCCCGAGCCTCGAGGCCGATGCAAAACGACGGCATGAGCTTGTAGAAGAACCCGTTGTAGTGATCGGGGGCGAAGGAAACGACGAGGTCGGGGTCGTAGTCTTCGATGAACTGCCGGGCCTGCGCGAAGGCCCTGTCCACCTCTGTGCGCACCTCGGGCGGGGGGTCGTTGAACTCCAGCAGCGGACTGTGTGACGTGCAGACCAGCGCGAGCGTCATTATCGGTTCCCTTCGGTGAACAATATGGTCTTCGCCTCAGCGGACGGGCCAGCACTCAGTCGGCGAGGGTGAGCGGGCCGGTCGGTTCCAGCAGAAGCCGGACCAGGCGTCGGAGTACTCGGTGTCGTGCGCTGCGCGCAGTAGGTGTCGGTAGCCGCCGGAGTAGAAAACGAGTGGATCGCCCGGGGTGTCGTCCAAATGGTGGACCTTCCCGATGAAGAGGGTGTGGTCCCCGGCGCGGTGGGCGTCGACCACCTCGACACTGATGCGAGCCAGGGCGCCCCGTACCAGGGGGGCACCGGCGATCTCGTCGAAGCTGAAATCTGGAAGGAGGTCGGGGCGCCCGCTGAAGTGCCGGCTAACGGTTTCCTGGTCGGCACCGAGAAAGCTCACGCCGTAGCGGCCACTGGCGAGCAGCCTCTCGTGCATCTTCGCCTTGGTGGCAATGGACACCATCGCCAGAGCCGGGTCCAAAGACACCGACATGAATCCGTTGGCGGTCATGGCGTGGATGCCATCGGCGTGTTTGGTACCGATGATCGTCACTCCGGTGGTAAAGCGCCCCATGACATTACGGAAACGCCGGGGGTCCACAGGGGGCGCCGCGTCCGGGCCGGTCGTCGTCGACGTCGATGTGCTCATTACTCCGCCTCTCGTACTGAGATCTTAGTATGTCAGCTTAGGTGTGTGTGCTCGACCTGACAAGCCTCTCCGCCAAAGGCGACCGGAAGCCGTTCCAGTCCACCGGCGATCCATGTCGTCGTCGACCGCCGGTAAGGCAAGCCCCACGGTCGGCCGCATTCACCTAGCCAGAGGGCGTTTGATGGATCCCTCTGGGCACCATCTGTTCCGTCGCCGCGTTCGGTTGGACCGCATCATCGAGCGCCTCGAGTAAGATCGTGTGAGCCGTATCCTCGAGCGAGATATGGTATTGAAATACTAGAATCTGACAGGGCCAACACTCACCGGCTTGGTCCCGCGCAGTGATCGTCGAGAGGCTGGATGACCATGACCATGACCGCGTCGGGGAGCAAGACGGACCAGATCTACGACGCCCTCCGCACCCGGCTCATGCAAGGGCATTACCAGTTCGGGGAGGTCCTGAGCACCTACGAACTCGCTCAGGAGTTCGGCGTGAGCCGCCGGCCGGTCATGGACGCTGCGATGCGGCTGGCGTCCGAGGGATTCATTTCCATCATCCCCCAGGTGGGGTGCCGGGTGATCATCCCCGACGAAGACAGGGTCCGTGAGCATTTCGCCCTGGCCGGAATCCTCGAAGGTGCGGGCGCCAAGCTGGCAGCCCTCAACGCCACCGAGGTGCAACTGGCCGACATCGATGCTGCACTTGGCCGCTGCGCCGGCCCAGCTGAGGCGGACGATGCGGCGGCTTTCGCGGCAGCGAACCGCGACTTCCACTCCGCCGTGCTGGCAGCCAGCGGCAACCAGCGACTGACCGAGCTCGCCAAACACGCCTGGATCTGAGCGATTTTTACATCCAGAAGAACCGAGTCCGCACGGACCTGCGCAGATCTCAGAGTGAACACTCCGACATTGCAGGGGCGATCTCGCGCCGGGAGCCAGGGCTTGCGCGAGAGCTCATGGAAGGGCATCTCTCGCGATTCTGGATGGGCGTTCACATCTAGCCACTCGCCGGTCACGTCCGGCAGGCGACGGCAGCGGGTCACCCTCGACAGGGTGCAAGCCCGCGGCCCAGCCGTAGCCGGGCGCGAAGCGCCATCAGGCTGCGGAGTGCCCGAGAAGGACCGACCCGAGCAGCGTCCCCGCCCCTGAGTTGAATCCGGCCGAATGGCGCGTGCCCGTCAGGGCGAACACTGGGAGTCGACGGCGATGATCTCCGAGCGACCGCCGAGATCGTTCCGAGAGCAGAACACGAGTAGCGCGCACACTGCCCCGTGCGCCGCATCCGCCCGCGGACACCGAGCCCGGCAGGGCACGGAGCCGCTCCGCTCTCTGCATCAGCATGCATGGGGCATCGCTGTGTCGGTCACCGCATCCGCCCGGCGGCCGCACGCGACACTCCGGCGAAAAAACAGCATCTTGTCATTGAGATCTTAGTATGCCAGCATGTTACGTGTGATCGCAGTCACTGGTCGGAGATCAGTCAGGTACCTGGGATAGGCATCCGGCCTGCGAAATGTATCGGGCGGCATGAATGCCACGGCCGAACCAGCCGGGCCTGGCTGCAACAGGAAGGATTGCCGTGGAAGAGCATGTGAGCATCTGGGGAGACCTCGCGGGTGTCGCCCTGGTTCAACGAATGGTCGATGTCAATGGAGTCGCCACGCGGGTCGTGGAGGCCGGGAGCGGACCGAGCCTGATCCTGGTGCACGGGACGGGCGGGCACCTGGAGGCGTACGCGCGCAACGTGCGGGATCTGGCCAAGGATTTCCATCTGGTCCTGTACGACATGCCCGGGCACGGTTACTCGGACAAGCCCGACCGGCCCTACACCATCGACTATCTCAGCGATCATCTCGTCGCGTTGATGGACGCGCTCGACATTGGCCGAGCACACCTCTCGGGCGAGTCCCTCGGCGGCTGGGTCGCGGCGTGGACTGCCGCGCACCACCCCACGCGCGTCAACGGGATGGTCCTCAACACACCCGGGAACATCACCAACAAGCCCGAGGTGATGGCCGGCCTGAAGCAATCGAGTATGAAGGCGGTTCGTGAGGCCAACCCGGAGACCGTGCGAACCAGGGTCGAGTGGCTCTTCCACGACAAGTCCCTGGTCACCGACGAACTCGTGGGCCTGCGGCTGCGGATCTATTCCCAGCCCGGCTTCGAGACGGCGATGGCCAACATCCTTGCGGTGCAGGACTGGGAGTACCGGCGCCCCTTCGTGTGGTCGCAGGAATGGTGTGACCGCATCCTCGCGCCGACCTTGCTGCTGTGGACCGACCACGACCCGACCGCCGCCGTCGAAGAAGCTTCGCTGCTCGAAACACTCATCTCGGGAAGCCGCCTGGAAGTCATCGAAGGGGCCGGGCACTGGCCGCAGTGGGAGAAACCGGATGAGTTCAACGAGACGCACATTCGATTCTTGAAAGGAAAGTCATTATGACCGCACGAAACGGCGCAGCGTACCTCGAGAGGTTGCGCGCACACAGTCCCGAGTTGTGGGTGGGATCGGAGAAGATCGTCGATGTCGTCGGGCACCCGGCCACCTCGGGTGCCGCCGCCGAGATCGCCCGACTGTACGACCTCCAGTGCGAGGACGGCAACGAGGACATGCTCTTCGAACCCACCGACGGCGACGGCCCGGTCGGAGTGCAGTTCCTCGAGCCGCGCTCCCGCGAGGACCTGGAGCAACGACACGCCATGCACAAGAAGTGGGCGGATTCCACCCTGGGCATGATGGGCCGCACCACGGATTTCGTGAGCGCCATGCTGGTCGCCTGGAACGCCAATGCCGACTTCTTCGGCGACAACGCCGACAAGGTACGCGACTACTTCCGGCACGTGCGGGACAACGACCTGTTCCTGTCCCACGCGATCGCGGACCCGCCCGTGGACCGGTCCAAGCCCGCGTCACAGCAGCCCGACCCCTACACCTACCTCGGGGTCAAGGAGCAGACCGCGGAGGGCCTGATCGTCAGCGGCGCGAAGATGCTGGCGACGGCCGCACCCTACTCCGATGAGATCCTCGTCTGGCCGTTCTCGCTGCGCAAGTTCGCCCCGGAGGAGAAGCCCTACGCCATCGCCTTCGCCATCCCGACCGACGCACCCGGCGTGCGGCTGATCTGCCGGGAGCCGTTCGGCGGCGGGAACGCGTTCGACCAGCCGCTGTCGAGCCGGTTCGACGAGATGGACGCGGTGGTCGTCTTCGACGACGTGCTCGTGCCCTGGGACCGGGTCTTCATCAACCAGGACTACGAGCGGGTCAACCGGATCTGGGAGATCAACTCCAACGCTTTCACCGGAGCCCAGACCTCGGTCCGCCTGATGGCGAAGCTGCAGTTCGTCGCCGGGCTGGCGAAGCGGGCCACCGAGGTGGTCAAGACAGATCAGTTCCCGCAGGTCCGGGACGCCTCGGGGAGATCAGCACCTACATCGAACTGACAAGGGCCGCGATCCTCGCATCCGAGGCCGGCGCCACGCCCAACCAGGACGGTGTCCTCTTCCCCGACCTCCGGCCGCTGTACGCGATCCGCAACTCCGGAAACCGCTGGTATCCACGGGTGCGCGAGATCCTCCAGCAGATCCTCGCCGGCGGACTGCTCTACCAGCCGGCCGACGTCAGTGCGTTCGACTCCCCCATCGCGTCGGACCTGGCCAAGTTCTACCGCGGCCCCGACAACAGCAGCGTCGACCGCATTTCCGTCTTCAAGGTGGCAGCGGATCTGGCGGTCTCCGCCTTCGGCGGACGCCATGAACTCTACGAACGCTTCTACGCCGGCGATCCGATGTTCCTGCGCATCAACACCCAGTTCAACCAGTACGACTGGACGGAACCGCTGGGACTGATCGACGGGTTGCTGGCCACCTCGGCCGAGCACGCACGGACCGCCGCGCCGCAGAGCCGGACC
>BBEG01000236.1 GCA_001312645.1 Rhodococcus sp. JCM 9791 | reverse complement strand
GACGACGGTGTCGCTGACCCCGGAGGACGACACGGCACTTGCCGCGTGGCTCGCCGACCCCACCGTGGAAAAGGCTCTGCACGAAGCGAAGTCGGCTATGCACGCGCTACGCGGTCGTGGCTGGAGCCTCGTCGGCGTCACCAGCGACACCGCGCTGGCGGCCTATCTCGTACGCCCCGGGCAACGCAGCTTCAAACTCGACGACCTCTCACTGCGTTATCTCAAGCGCGAACTGCGCGTCGAAGACACCGGCGTCCAGCAACTGTCGTTGCTCGACGACGAGGACGCCACCGACAAACAGGCTGCCGAAGGTGAGATCCTGCGGGCCCGCGCCGTCGTCGACCTCGCTGCGGCGCTCGATTCCGAACTCGCCGACATCGAGTCGGCGAGGCTACTTACCGAGATGGAACTGCCGTTGCTCGAGGTGCTCGCCGACCTCGAGGCCACCGGTATCGCGGTCGATTCCACGCACCTGCACGACCTGCAGGCGGGCTTTGCCGCCGATGTCACCGCCGCAGCGAACGCCGCGTACGAGGTGATCGGTAAGCAGATCAACCTCGGCTCACCGAAGCAGCTGCAGGTCGTGCTGTTCGATGAACTCGAGATGCCGAAGACCAAGAAGACCAAGACCGGCTACACCACCGACGCCGACGCCCTACAGAACTTGTTCGAGAAGACCGGACATCCGTTCCTCGAGCATCTGCTCGCGCACCGCGAGTCCACCAGGATGAAAACCACCGTCGACGGCCTCATCAAATCGGTCGCCGACGACGGCCGCATTCACACCACGTTCAACCAGACGGTCGCGGCAACGGGGCGTCTGTCCTCCACCGAACCGAACCTGCAGAACATCCCGGTACGCACCGACGCCGGACGGCAGATCCGCAACGGCTTTGTGGTGGGTAGCGGATACGACCTGCTTCTGACCGCCGACTACAGCCAGATCGAGATGCGCATCATGGCGCACCTGTCCGGCGACGAAGGTCTGATCGAGGCGTTCAACACGGGTGAAGACCTGCACAGTTTCGTCGGTGCCCGCGCGTTCGGCGTACCGATCGAAGAGGTCACCCCCGAGCTGCGTCGACGGGTCAAGGCGATGTCGTACGGTCTGGCGTACGGTCTGAGCGCCTACGGACTTGCGCAGCAGCTGAAGATCTCCACGGACGAGGCACGCGAACAGATGGAGGCATATTTCACCCGCTTCGGTGGTGTGCGCGACTACCTGCACAACGTCGTCGAGGAGGCCCGCAAGGTCGGCTACACCTCCACGCTCTACGGGCGTCGCCGCTACCTGCCGGACCTGACCAGCGACAACCGGCAGCGCAGAGAGGTCGCCGAGCGGGCCGCGCTCAACGCGCCGATCCAGGGCACCGCCGCCGACATCATCAAGGTCGCGATGATCGACGTGCAGAAGGCGCTCGGCGAGGCCGGCCTGCAGTCGCGGATGCTGTTGCAGGTCCACGACGAACTCGTACTGGAAGTCACCACCGATGAACGTGAGCGTGTCGAGGAGCTCGTCCGCGACAAGATGGATTCGGTGATCGATCTGTCGGTGCCGCTCGAGGTGTCTGTCGGCTACGGCCGCAGCTGGGACGCCGCCGCCCACTGACAGCCGACGCGGCTCGATCCCGGGAAGGAATCGAGCCGCGCTGTGGTCGGTCGGTTCAGCCCTGGGCGTTCGACGCTTCGTCGATCTGCTTGCGCACGTCGTCCATGTCGAGAGCCTTGACCTGCGAGACGAGGTCTTCGAGCGCGGCCGGCGGCAGTGCGCCTGCCTGGTTGTAGACCAGGATGCCTTCGCGGAACGCCATGATCGTCGGGATCGAGCGAATGTTCGCGGCTGCCGCGATAGACTGCTCGGCCTCGGTGTCGACCTTCGCATGCACGACGTCGGGATGCTGTTCGGACGATGATTCGAAGGTCGGTGCGAACTGCTTGCAGGGGCCGCACCAATCGGCCCAGAAGTCCACGAGCACGATGTCGTTGTTGGTGACGACCTCGTCGAAGGTCTGCTGGGTGAGAGCTTGGGTTGCCACGGTGGTCCTTTCGGTTCGGTCGTGTCGACGGGTGCAACAGCGAGCCGCCCCCATTTCTTCCGCCACGCTACGCGAGGACAGCGCTGTCGAGGGGCCGCTTGTGCTGCCGTGTCAGTCGACCGGGGCCAACTCAGCGGACCGGAAGGTCCGGCGGTATGCCTGGGGCGTGGTGCGCCGCAGGCGCAGGAAATGCTGCCTGAGCACCGGCGCGGTCCCGAATCCGACACGGTCCGCGACCACGTCGATCGGCAGATCGGTGTTCTCGAGCAGATGCTGCGCCGCGAGCACCCGTTGGTCGCGGATCCACCGCGCCGGTGTCGTGCCGGTTTCGTCCGTGAACCGTCGCGCGAAGGTCCGCGACGACATGTGTGCCTGTTCCGCGAGGACGGTCACCGACAGGTCGCGGTGCAGGTTCTCGGTGATCCAGTCGAGTAGCGGGGCGATCGAGTCGTCGGTGCATTCGGGAAGCGGCGTGGCCACGTATTGCGCTTGCCCGCCGTCTCGGTGCGGGGGGACGACCATGCCTCGCGCGATCGTGTTGGCGACGTGCGAACCCTGCGCGTTCCGCACGATGTGCAGGACCAGATCGATGCTGGCGGCAGTGCCTGCGCTCGTCAGCACCGGGTGCTCGTCGACATACAGCACATCGCGATCGACTCGGGCCGAGGGATACATCGCGGTGAGCCGGTCTGCGTACCGCCAATGGGTGGTGCAGCGGCGGTCGTCGAGAAGACCGGCGGCGGCGAGGACGAAAGCGCCCGTGCACAGACTCGCAACCGGAGTTCCCCGATCGACCGCGCTCCGCAGTTTCTCGAACAGCGGCTCGAGGACGGCGAGATCGGGGCTGCCCCTGCGCACGAACTCGGGATCGGTCAGTTCCCCTGCCCCGGTGCCGCCAGGAGGCACGATGATCAGGTCCGCGTCGTCGAGGCGGTCGAGGTCGTACGGCACATCGATGGAGTAGCCGTACTTGGTGGTGACGGGTTCGGTGCTGCCCGCGACGAGCGCGAACTCGTATTCGGGAAGGCCGTCGTCCGCGAGGTCGCCTCCGAAGACCTCGCAGGCGACGCCGAGTTCGAACATCACGATGCGCGGGAGGAGGGGGACGACCACGTTGCGAAGCATGCAACTCAGTCTCCTCGCCGAGTGGCAGAAAATCGAGAAATCGCGGTGATTCTGCCACCGAGGCTCACAACAGTCGACGAGAAATCTGATACTCCCTCACACTCACTGACACTTCCTTCCACCTCATCCGCCACGCGAGGAGACCGTGGAATACCTCGACATCCTGCATAGTGCAGATTCTCACGCACCGCGGCGCAGTCCCGGGTCACGGTCGAGCCCGCGGTGTCGCAGGATGTTTCGGGTAGCCGTGAGGGACGTGGATCTGGACCGCCTGCCATGTAGGTGGCAGGAAGTATCAGGTTTACGTAGACGCTGTTCGCTGTGTCAGATGAGCAGCCATTCCTGTTTCGCGGTACTGTCCCACCGCCGAATGTGATGCGCGGTACCTGCCAGATCACCGGGCGTGTGGTGAGCGGCGATCGCCGCGGCGCCGATCCGGTCGGCGGGGACCCGCCGCGCCAGCGTCACGTGCGGAGTCCATTTACCCGGGCGGATGTGCGCCGGAATCCCGGGACACTGCGCGAACGCGGCGAATATCCGGGACTGCAGATCCAGCAGTGGCGCAGAGGGTACGACGAGTCGTGCCACCGTCGCGTGACGACCTCCGAAGAGGACCACACCACCGAGGTGCACAGGCACCTCGACTCCTGAGACGGCTTCACGCGCAGCCTCCTCCACATCCGGTGGGATCGATTCCGCCACGAACAGCGTGATGTGTGGCCGATTCGATTCGGCCCGGATTCGCCCCTGACTGTCGATACCGGCTGCGCGCAGGCTCTCCCACTGCGCGCGGACGTAACCGTCGAGGCGGTCATCGAGAAGTAGCTCCACCGACTGCACCATGATGCGCAATGATGGCGCGGTGACCCACGAGACTGCAACGGCGACCCATGAGACTGCACGCTCGCAGCCCCAGCGTATCGGCTTGATCGAAGGTGACGGCATCGGCCACGAGATCGTTCCCGAAACCCGCCGCGTCGTCGACGCGGCGATCGCGGCTGCGGGCGGTCCGGGTATCGAGTGGGTGTCCCTACCGCTCGGGGCCGACGCCATCGGTACCCACGGCACGCCCGTACCGGAGTCGACACTCGACGCGCTCACGGATCTGGACGGCTGGATTCTCGGGCCACATGACAGCGCGTCGTACCCGGAGCAGTTTCGTGCGGCGCTGACACCGGGCGGACACATCCGCAAACATTTCGACATGTACGCCAATATCCGCCCTGCCCGGGCACTGCCGGGCACCCGCGCGATGGTTCCCGACATGGATCTGGTCGTCGTCCGTGAGAACACCGAAGCTTCTACGCCGATCGCAACATGGCGGTCGCAGCGGTGAATTCATGCCGACTCCCGACGTTGCCCTCGCTGTCGGGGTCATCACCCGGGCCGCGTGCGAACGCATCGCACACACCGCCTTCGACCTCGCCTCACGTCGCCGCAAACGCGTCACCATCGTGCACAAGGCGAATGTGCTGTCGAAGACGACCGGCTTGTTCCGAGACGTGTGCCGGGAGATCGGAACCATGTATCCGAGTGTGGAGGTCGACGACGAGCACGTCGACGCGATGGCTGCCCTGCTCGTCCGCCGAGGCGGCGATTTCGACGTCATCGTCACGGAGAACCTGTTCGGCGACATCCTGTCCGATCTTGCCGGTGAGCTCTCCGGCTCGCTGGGCAGCGCCCCCTCGATCAATGCGTCCGCGCGGAAGACGATGGCGCAGGCAGTCCACGGCGCCGCACCCGACATCGCCGGACTCGGCCGTGCCAACCCGACCGCCCTGTTCTTGTCCTCGGCCATGCTCCTCGACCGCCTCGCCGTCAAAGGAGACCCGTTCCTCGGTGGTGCCGCGCGAGCTCTCGAGCGGGCAGTCGCCGACACCATAGGGGACGGAATCGCCACAGCAGATCTCGGCGGGAGTGCGTCGACGACCGAGTTCACCGTCGCGGTGGTCGAGCGCATCTCCGCCGCGTGACGGAGCAACAGCGGCGTTCGCGACATGCCTGCGATACCCCCCAGAACATCGCACCGCACAGATTTGCAGACACAGACAGATCTGCAGACACAGAGAGCCCTCCGGTCTAAGGTTCGACTGTGGATGGACCAGCTCACTCCCGTGCGCTGCAGCCTCGGCTCGTTGGTGCTCTAGCCGCAGTGCTGCTCGTCCTCGCGACCGTGGCAGGTTGCGTGGTCAACACCGAATCCACCGTGCCCCCTGGCGACCGGGTGCACGCCGACCGCGTCGATGCGCTTGCTGCTCAACTTCCTCCCGCGACCGCGACGGGAGGTCAGCTGAAAGTGGGGACGAACGTGCCCTACGCCCCCAACGAATTCAAGGACGACGACGGCACCATCGTCGGATTCGCCGTCGAACTCGTGCAGGCACTCGGCGACGTGCTCGGCATCGACGCAGTGTTCTACGAGTCGGACTTCGACCGGATCATCCCCGCCGTGCAGTCCGGCACTTTCGACCTCGGCTCGTCGTCGTTCACCGATACTCTCGAGCGCGAACAGTCGGTCGACTTCGTCACTTACTTCAACGCGGGAATCCAATGGGCCCAGCGTGTCGGCGAACCCGTCGACCCCGGTTATGCATGCGGGCTGCGAGTGGCCGTGCAGACGACCACGATCGAGGACATCGACGAGGTCCCGGCGAAAAGCCAGGCCTGCGTGGATGCGGGACTTCCCCCGATCGAGAAGATCAAGTACGACAGCCAGGACGAAGCCGCCAACGCGTTGATCCTCGGCCGCGTCGATGCGTTGTCCGCCGACTCGCCGGTCACCGCCTACGGGATCGAACGCAGCGAAGGTCGTCTCGAATCGGCCGGCCCGCTGTTCGACGCCGCGCCGTACGGATTCGTCGTAGGAAAGGGCGCTCCCATCGGTCCTGTCCTGGAGCAGGCGATGCAGCACCTGATCGACTCGGGGACATACCAGCAGATCGCCGACAGATGGGGTGTGACAGAGGGAACGATCACCGAGTCGCAGATCAATGCGGCGACGAGCTGAGGAAGGCCCCGATGAGTCAGCACACGCACTCCGGCGCAGCCGAGACAGAACCGGAACCGATCCGAGCCGTCCCGCTGCGTCGACCCGGCCGGTGGATCGCGGGGGCCCTCGTGGTGATCGCGTTGGTGCTGATCGTGTGGGGCGCCGCCACCAATGAGGCCTTCCGCTGGGACATCTACGGCCAGTACCTGTTCGATCGTCGCATCAGTGAGGCGGCATGGAACACGGTGCAGTTGACCGTGCTCGCCATGCTCATCGCTGTCGTACTCGGAGTGGTCCTCGCGGTGATGCGCCTGTCGCCGAATCCGGTCCTCAAATCCGTGGCGTGGGTGTACCTGTGGGTCTTCCGCGGCACCCCCGTGTACGTCCAGCTCGTGCTGTGGGGACTGTTCCCGTCGATCTACAAGCAGCTCGACATCGGAATCCCGTTCGTGCACCAGTTCTTCCACATCGATCTGCAATCGCTCAATGCTGCGTTCCTGTTCGCGGTGATCGGCCTGGCGCTCAACGAGGCCGCGTACATGGCCGAGATCGTCCGCGCCGGAATCGGCTCGGTTCCCGAAGGTCAGCTCGAAGCCTCCACCGCGCTGGGAATGTCGTGGGCGCAGACGATCCGGCGGACCGTGCTTCCTCAGGCCATGCGCGTGATCATCCCGCCGACCGGGAACGAACTCATCAGCATGCTCAAGACCACCTCCCTGGTTGCGGCCGTGCCGTACACCGCTGAGCTGTACGCCCGGGCGCGCGATATCGCCGGCTCGAACTTCCAGCCGATCCCGCTGTTCCTCGTCGCCGCGACTGGTACCTGGCGATCACGAGCATCCTGATGGTGGGCCAGTATTTCGTCGAGAAACACTATTCGAAGGGCATGACCCGACACTTGACGGCACGCCAGTTGCAGGCCCTCGCCGACGCCGAAGGCAAGGCCGTCGTCATCCAACCGACACCGCCGACAGACCCGACCATCCCCGGAGGGGAGCGCAAGTGACCGCGCCAGGCCAGACGACCGAGCCGGACCACACGCCCATGGTGCGGGCCGATCGGGTGTGCAAGAACTACGGTGCCGTGAAAGTACTCAAAGGCATCTCGCTCGAGGTGGAGCGAGGACAGGTCGCATGCCTGATCGGCCCGTCGGGTTCCGGCAAATCGACGTTCCTGCGGTGCATCAACCATCTCGAACGCGTCGATGCGGGGCGGCTCTACGTCGACGGCACACTCGTCGGATACGCCGAACGCGGTGGCAAACTCCACGAACTGCATCCGCGCACGGCCGCGAAACAGCGCCGCGAGATCGGAATGGTCTTCCAGCACTTCAACCTGTTCCCACACCGGACGGTGGTCGCCAACATCATCGAAGCACCGATCCTGGTGAAGAAGCTGCGTCGGAGCGACGCCACCGAGATGGCCCGTGATCTGTTGGAGAAAGTGGGGTTGGGCAACAAGGCCGATGCGTATCCGGCCCAGCTGTCGGGCGGACAACAGCAGCGCGTGGCCATCGCACGGGCACTGGCGATGGAACCGAAGCTCATGCTGTTCGACGAGCCCACCTCGGCGCTCGACCCGGAACTGGTGGGGGAGGTGCTCTCCGTGATGCGCGACCTCGCCGACGGCGGCATGACCATGGTCGTGGTCACCCATGAGATGGGGTTTGCGCGGGAAGTCGGCGATCAGCTGGTGTTCATGGACGGCGGGGTCGTCGTCGAAGCGGGTGCGCCCGAGGACGTGCTCGGCAATCCGCAGCAGGACCGCACCCGCGAGTTCCTCGCTCGCCTGCTCTGAGCCCGCTTTGCTCAGGTCCGGGCTAGTTGTTCTTCCCGCGCCGCGCGCGGCTGCAGAAGATCGCGGTTCCGGGGAAGATCTCGCCGCGCAGAGGGCTCCATTGGCCCCACTCCCGGTCCAGATGCTCGGGCCACTCGGGTTCGACGATGTCGTAGATCTCGAAGCCGGCAGCGACGAGCTCGCGGACGCGGTCGCCGATGGTGCGGTGATGCTCGACGTAGGTCGCCACTCCATCGTCGTCGACCTCGACATAGGGTGTGCGGTCGAAATAGGGGAACATCGCGACCATCCCGCGTTCGCCGGGATCGTCGGGGAAGATCCACCGCATCGGGTGGTTGACCGAGAAGACCCATCGTCCGCCTGGGCGCAGCACCCGCGCGACCTCACGCATCACCTGCGCCGAATCGGCGACGAACGGGACACCACCGAACGCCGAACACACGACGTCGAAACTGTTGTCGGCGAACGGTAGATTCTCGCGCCGGCCTGGACGAGCGGCGCGCGCGGTCCACCGCG
>BBEG01000235.1 GCA_001312645.1 Rhodococcus sp. JCM 9791 | reverse complement strand
GAGCATGCATCCACCGTGCACCTTGGCCCGATGGTCCAGGTGGGCGCGATCTGCGCCGACCAGGCGCCCTCGCCGGTGGCCGTGAGTGCGGTCAGGTCACGGAACGGATGGTCGGTGGTCACTGGGTCTCCTGCGTGTGTCGATCGGGTTCGGTGGGGTCCGGATGGTCGGGGTCGGCTGCATCCGAGAAGATACTGGCGGCGCGGTGCTGGTGCGCGAGGCGACGCATCGCGGCGAGGACGGGTTCGTACAGCGCGGTGCCGAGGACGGCGGCTTCGACGGTCTCCTGCCGGGAGGTCGTCGGGAGTAGGTCGACGTCGAGGTCGCGATCTCGCGGATGTTCTCGCCGTAGACGTCGATGCGTTGGTCGGACATCGCGAGGCCCGCCGATTCGAGTGCGGCGAGCGCATGTTCGAGCTGGGCGACCGCGGTGAATCGCGGGTCGTACATCTGTCCGAGCCGCGCGAGCAGCGCGCGAGTGCGCGGGTAGTCGCGTCGGGCGGCTTGTCGACATAGGGCGGGAGCGCCATCACTGCCTTACCCAGGGCGACGAACAGATCCTCGCCCGGATCCTCGGCGAGCATCACGACTGCCTTGATCTTGTCGAGCGGGAGCCCTGAGCTGCGAGCGCGCGGACCAGTCCGAGTCGCCGCACGTGCGAGTCGTCGTATTGCGCCTGCGTCGCGCTCGTTGCGTGACCGGGCATCAACAGTCCTTCGCGCAGGTAGTACTTCACGGTGGCCAGCGGCACGCCGGTGCGCGCCGCCAATTCCGAGATCCGCATGTTCACCTCCGATTCACCTCTTGACATCAGATACTACAACTATCCAGTATTGGTTACTTGCACTATCCAATCTAGAGACAGGGCCATTCCATGTATCCCGTGCTGGTCATCGTTCTCGGAGCGACCCTGCTGACAGTCGCAGGTATCGCCTTCGGGGGAACCTTTCTACTGCGCGTCGCGAACGGCGGCGTGCCCACCAACGACCTTCAGAAGTCGTTCTTCCGCGCCGGCCATGCACACGCCGGAGTCCTCGTGACGCTCGGGATCCTCGTTGCCGTGACCACCCACGTCACCGGCGTATCACCGGGATGGGCGGCCGCCGGTTCGATCGCCGTCTTGGCCTCCGCGATCCTCATTCCGGCCGGGTTCTTCCTCTCGGTACTGGGCGTGAATCCCACACGACCGAGCCGGATGATGGCATCGGTGTGGCTCGGTGCCGCATCGCTGACCGTCGCGTCGTGATCTCAGGTGTCGCGGTTCTCGCTGCCGGAATCAGCGCCCTCTGACGCGGGCGCCTCGGAGCCGGGGATTCGGGCGACACCCGCTGCGCGCGGATGCTCGGGACCTGGAGTGATCGCACTCCGCGCTGGGCGATCGAGATGCTTTCGTGCGAACGAGAGCGCACGACCGAGCATCACCGACCGCTCGGATCTGGTCCGCGCGCTCTGTGTACTCACTTCGAGCACGACCTGGCCCGCGAAGTCGCTGTCGGCGAGTTGGCGGCACACCTCGGCGCACGGCTGGTCCCCTGCCCCCGGATCATGTGTTCGTCCACCGACGACCCTCGACCGTCTGCGAGGTGCAGGTGGTTGAGGCCCTCCCCCATCCGTTCGGCGAGCGCGAGCGCATCCATCCCCGCGGTGGCGGTGTGCGACAGGTCGAGGGTGTAGTGATCGAAGCCTGTGTCGGTGGGATCGAGCGACGGGCTGTAGGCCGACACCGCGGGCCCGGGGCCGCCACGACGCCGCAATCGGTCGGCGCCACGGTCGCGGAACAGCACGTCCGCACGCATCGGATACATGTTCTCGACCGACACCGACACGTGACTGTCCTGCTCGAGGTCTTCACCTGCTCGACGAAACCCTCGGCGTATCTGCGCTGCCACCGGAAGGGCGGATGCACTACCACGGTCGACGCGCCGAGGATCTCGGCAGCCTCGACCGACCGTGCGAGCTTCGCCACCGGATCCGCGCCCCAGACCCGCTGGGAGATGAGCAGGCATGGCACGTGCACCGCGAGCACGGGAATCCCGTACTTGCGCACGAGCCGCTGAACCGCACCGGGATCTTGGCTCGTGGGGTCGGCCCACACCATGAGTTCGACCCCGTCGTAGTCGAGGTCGGCGGCGAACCGGAAGGCTGCCTCCGTGTTCTCGGGATACACCGAGGCCGTCGACAACCCCACCGGTATACGCCGCGCTGTCACCATGACCGCAGCCTCATCGGTTGGGTAGTAGGAACAGCAGCGGACCGAACGCCACGAACGCGCCCACCCCGACAGCGATCAGCTGGCTGGTGATGTCGTCCGTGCGGCGCAGAACTCTCACCAGCGCCACGAGGCCGACGATCACCAGCAACGCCAGGCCGAACGCCACCCACGGCATCATGTCCCACAGCTTCTCGAAGCCCTTGAACAACAGGCCGCCGACGACGATCGCAGCGATGCTCTCGCCGATGAGCAGCACCCACTGCTTCACGCCGCCCTCGGACCTGCCGGCACCGTCGTCCTCGGTGGTGTCGGGCTTGCCCTTGCCGGAGTTGCTCTTCGACGAAGCACTCGACGACCCGGCCTCGTCCTTCGACGCGGACCTACCGCCCGCGGTGGCCTTGCTCTTCGAGAAGGGCTTGCTCTTCGAGGTCCCCTTACCGCCGTCCTCGTCCTTCGTCACACCGATCGTGTCGGTGTCGTCGCCGTCGTCGTCTGCTCCGGTTCCCTGAAGATCACTTGCGGGTCCGGAGAGCAACCGTGGCTCAGGAACATCCGCTGCCCGCGGCGTCGGTGACGCCGACTGGACCACAGGTACGGACCCGGTCACGTTGCCAGGTGCGCCCTCGCTCGACGCGGCAGGGCCTCCGGTCGGATGATCTCGGTCGGCGATTCGACCTTGGCGCTGTCCGACACCGTGGTCGGATGGTCCTCCCCGGCGCCTTTGCCGAACGCAGCCTTGGCGATGTCCGGCCTTCCGGCAGCCGGCTTCCGCACTGCCTGGGGCTTGACCGTGGCGGGCTTGACGGTGGCCGGCTCGACGACAGCGGGGGTCACGGTCGTCGCGTCCGCGTAGACCCCTTCGGGGTGATCGTCGTCAGGTCGTTGGCGGACGGTGGTGCAGGAGTCGACAACGTCGGTATCGCAACTTTGGGGGTCTCGGGAACGACCGGCTCCACCTGCGGGGTCTCGGGAACCGCCGGTTCTACCTTCGGGGTCCTGGGCGTCGCCACCGCGGGCGCTGCGGACTGCGATCGTCGACGGGCGAACTCCCGGGCTCCGACTTCGCGGCCGGCTCCGGTTCTGCAGGCACCCGAGTGATCGGAATCTCGCCGGTCAGTTCCGCAACCGAGATCCCACCGGTGGTGCCACGACGTCGGCGACCACCGCTGCTGCTGCGCGAACCCACCTTCTTGCCGTTCCGCGCGAGCAGTTCCGCTACCGAAATCTGTCCGGTATCCGTGCCCTTACTGTCGGTCACTTGGATGCCACCACCAGTTCCCCGCCCATCTCAGTGTCGAGCTTCCGAAGAATCAAACCCTCACGCAGCGCCCACGGCAGATCTCCAGGGTTTCCACCCCGAGCGCCCGCATGCTCGCTTCGGCCACCAATGCACCCGCTACCAGCTGCTGGGACCGATCCGAGCTCACGCCTTCGAGCTCCGCACGGTCCGACGTCGTCATTCGCGAGATGAACGCGATCAGCTGCCTCAAGCCGCTCGCGGTCAGCGTTCGTCGCACACGGATACCCGCCGACGACGGCGCTGCACCCGTCAATCGTGCCAGTGTGCGGAACGTCTTGGAAGTCGCGACGGAAAGGTCGGGGTCACCGGCATGACGCAGATGCTTCGTCGGCTCCGCGAGCTCGGCATCGAGCCAGTCGCGCAACGCCGCGATACGACGCTTGCCGGGAGGGTCCTCCCGGAACCAGTCGCGGGTCAGACGCCCGGCACCGAGCTGCAGTGAGTACGCCAATTCCGGGTCCTCGTCACCGCCGAAGGTCAGCTCGAGCGAGCCACCACCGATGTCGACATTGAGGATGCGGCCGGCGCTCCACCCGTACCAGCGACGCACCGCCAGGAACGTCAGTCGGGCCTCGTCGACGCCTGACAGGACGTCGAGGTTGACCCCTGCCTCGTTCCGGACCCGGGCGAGGACATCCTCCGAGTTCCCGGCGTCGCGGACCGCGGAGGTGGCGAAGGCCATGAGCTCACCGCACCCGGAGGTCGTGGCGATGCTGGCGAACTCCCCTGCCGTCTCCACGAGCCGATCGGCACCGGCCACCGTGAGGTTCCCGTCGTCATCGATGTTCTCGGACAACCGCAAGGTTGCCTTGGTCGAACTCATGGGTGTGGGGTGGCCGCCACGATGGGCGTCCACCACCAGCAGATGAACGGTGTTGCTTCCGACGTCGAGTACCCCTAGGCGCACATGAATACGGTACTGGGTCTACCGTCGGGGGTTGTGACAGCAGGTATGTCCGGAGCTCAGCCCAAGATCGTTCCGGCCCCAGAAGTTTCTCTCGACTTTCCACGCGAGTGGGTCGAGTTCGCCGACCCCGACAACGCCGAACACATCATCACCGCAGACATGACTTGGCTGCTCTCCCGGTGGACTTGCGTGTTCGGGACACCCGCATGCCAAGGCATCATCGCCGAGCGACCCGACGACGGATGCTGCTCGCACGGAGCCTTCCTGACCGACAGCGACGACCGGAAGAAGCTGGCCGGCGCAGTGAAGCATCTCACTTCCGACGACTGGCAATTCATGGAGAAGGGTCTCGGAAAGAAGGGATACCTCGAGGAGGACGAACTCGAGGACGAACCCGCGCTGCGCACCCGCCGGCACAAGTGCATGCATCTTCCTGAACCGTCCGGGCTTCGAGGGCGGTGTGGGCTGCGCACTGCACAAGATGGCATTGCGTCGCGGTATCGAGCCGCTCGAGATGAAGCCTGACGTGTGCTGGCAGCTCCCCATCCGCCGCACCCAGGATTGGGTGGAACGACCGGACGGCACCGAGATCCTGCGCACCACGATCACGGAGTACGACCGGCGCGGCTGGGGCGAAGGCGGTCACGACCTCGATTGGTACTGCTCCGGTTCCCCCGATGCGCATGTCGGCACGAGACCGGTGTGGCAGTCGTACGCACCCGAACTGCGCGAGCTCATCGGGAAGCCCGCATACGACGAACTCGCCCGCCTGTGCAGGCGGCGCGAGGGTCTCGGACTGATCGCGATCCATCCGCGACCGTGGCGTCCGAACACCAGCACTGACCCGTGCGCGGTTCCGGTAGCGCGCTACCGGAACCGGGCGCCTCGCGCGTCAGCCCTCCGGCTTGTATCAGCCTCCAGCTTGTATCAGCCTCCAGCTTGTATCCCAGGCCCCGCACCGTCACGAGGTGCCGCGGCTTCGCGGGATCGGCCTCGATCTTCGACCGCAGCCGCTTGACGTGGACATCGAGCGTCTTCGTGTCGCCGACGTAATCGGCTCCCCACACACGGTCGATGAGCTGCCCCCGAGTCAGGACTCGACCCGAATTGCGCAGCAGGTACTCGAGCAGATCGAACTCTTTGAGCGGGAGCGCGACATCCTCGCCGTTGACCTGCACCACATGCCGATCGACATCCATGCGCACCGGACCCGCCGCGAGCACGGCGTCGTCCTGGCCGATCTCGACGTCCGGGTCGGCGCCACGCCGCAGGACCGCGCGGATCCGGGCGATGAGCTCCCGCGCCGAGTACGGCTTGGTGACGTAGTCGTCGGCACCGAGTTCGAGACCGACGACCTTGTCGATTTCGCTGTCACGCGCGGTCACCATGATGACCGGCACACCCGAGCGGCTCCGTAGCTGCTTGCACACGTCGGTGCCGCTCATCCCCGGCAGCATCAGGTCGAGGAGGACGATATCCGCCCCGCCCCGGTCGAACTCTGCAAGCGCCGTGGGTCCGTCGCCCGCGATCGTGGTCTCGAAACCCTCCTTGCGCAGCAGGAATGCGAGCGGATCCGCCAGCGACTCCTCGTCCTCCACGATCAACACACGCGTCACCGTTGCGTCCTCCGTTGCCTTCTCGGTCCAATGCCACCCGAGTGCGGGTGCAGTTCCGGTCGGACTCATTGTCCGACCGCCGTATCGTGCCGCGGTGCGGCAGGGTCGTCGTTCTTCTTCTCGAAATGAACCGGGATGAGCAGGGTGAACGTCGACCCGGTTCCCGGCTTGCTCCACAGCACGATGTCGCCGTGGTGGTTCGCGGCGACGTGCTTGACGATCGCCAGACCCAGGCCTGTACCTCCCGTTGCCCGCGACCGCGCTTTGTCGACGCGGAAGAAACGTTCGAACACACGCTCCTGATCCTGTCGCTCGATCCCGATTCCCCGATCGGTGACCGCGATCGCGACACACCCGTCACGAATGGATCTGCTCACCGTCACCGGGCTGCCGGCGGGGAGTAGGCGATCGCGTTCTCGATGAGGTTGGTCAGCGCGGTGACCAGCAGAAGATGGTCACCGAGCATCTGGTATCCGGTCTCGCGATCGGTGTTGATCTCGATGTTCGCGTTCTCGGCGGTGAGCCGGGTGCGATCGAGAGCATCCTCGATCACCGTGTCGACGTCGACGTCCTCGAGGTCCGGGAGCTTCTCCGCACCCTGGAGCCGCGACAACGCGATCAACTCGGTGACCATGTTGCCGAGCCGCGTCGCTTCGCTCTGGACCCGTTGCCCGAAGTGCCGCACGCTTTCGGGGTCGTCGATGGATTCGAGCAGGGCCTCCGCGAGCAACGCCATCGCCCCGACCGGTGTCTTGAGTTCGTGGCTGACGTTGGCGACGAAGTCGCGGCGTGTGGCTTCCATACGGACCTGCTCGGAGTCGTCGTAGGCGTAGAGCACCACGAACCGCGGATCGTCCTCGAGCAGTTTCTTGGCTACGCAGCGCACCGCGACACGGTCGCGGCCGTGCGGCATCTTCCGGCTGAGGTCCAGCTCGACGGTGGTGTCGTCCTCGAGAACCCGGGTTGCCGCGATCCACGCGCGTTCGTCGAGGAGCCGGCGGCTGACAAGGCCCAGTTCCTCCGCGCGCGGGTTGTAGAGGATGACGTCGTGGAACTTGTCGACGACGGCGATACCGGTGGACGCGCCGTACACGACACGGTCCAGCACGGTCGCCATCGTGAGCTCGTCGTCGTCGTGACGGTCTCGACGACGACGGGACCCCAACCATGAGGCGGCGAGCAGTGCGCCCAGGATTGCGGCGACTACAGCCACCAGGACGACCTGCAGAACATTCACAATTCGAATCGTAATGACACCCGACCATGCAGCGACAGCGGGTCGCCAACACTCTCTGCACGTCACGAGCCATTTTTCAACGGTTGGCTCGGTGTTCACCCGAAGTTTGCCGGACCCCGCGCGACGACGTGCCGCGCGGGGTCCGGTTTGTCCGATCGAACTACTTGGCGCCCTGGTTCGCGACGGCAGCAGCACCTGCCGCAGCAGCCTCGGGGTCGAGGTAGGTTCCGCCGGGGTTGAGCGGACGCAGATTCTCGTCGAGGTCGTACCGCAGCGGGATGCCGGTCGGGATGTTCAGGCCGGCGATGTCGTCGTCGGAGATCCCGTCGAGGTGCTTGACCAGTGCCCGCAGCGAGTTGCCGTGCGCGGTGACCAGCACGGTCCTACCTGCCAGGAGGTCCTTCGAGATGGTCTCCTCCCAGTACGGGATCAGACGATCGACGACGTCTTTCAAGCACTCGGTCAGCGGCACATCGTCGACGTCCGCGTAACGCGCGTCCTGGTCCTGGCTGTACTTGGTACCGGGCTCGATCGCGGGCGGAGGGGTGTCGTAGCTCCGACGCCAGAGCATGAACTGCTCCTCGCCGAACTCGTCCTTGATCTCGGCCTTGTTCTTTCCCTGCAGAGCACCGTAGTGACGTTCGTTGAGTCGCCAGTCGCGCACGACCGGATCCAGTGACGGTCGGCGGCGTCGAGAGCGAAGTTCGCGGTGCTGATCGCACGACGCAGCAGCGAGGTGTAGAGGACATCGGGAAGGACGTTCTGCTCGGCGAGCAGGGCGCCTGCGCGCTTGCCCTCGGCGACACCCTTGTCGGTGAGGTGCACGTCCACCCAACCGGTGAACAGGTTCATCGCGTTCCATTCGCTCTCGCCGTGGCGGAGCAGAACAAGTGTTCCGATACTCATGGCTCCAATCCTGACACGATCGCGTTGCCGATTCCCCCACGGGCGCGTCAAATGTCCGCTATATCTGACAACACGCGTTGCCATATATGCCGGGCGCCGCCCGACATCACGAAGCGACCATCGCGAACCGGGGGATGAAGTGACCGAATTCCGCATGACCAGACGTACCGTCCTGACCGCGTTCGGCGCTCTCGGGGCAGCAGCCGCACTACCCGGTACCGCCGGAGCCCGGCCACACTCCCAGTCGGCTCCGCGGTCTCCCGCACTGCGCTCGAACGGCCGCGGCGTCGCGGTCCTCGGTGGCGG
>BBEG01000234.1 GCA_001312645.1 Rhodococcus sp. JCM 9791 | reverse complement strand
GGCGCGGGCGCGGATCTTCCTCCGCGAGCTCAGCGGGCCGTTTCCCCTCGCAGACGACGTCATCGACGCGTGGGCGACCGAGACGGCCGAAATCTCGACATGGTTGAAGGAACTCGGAGCCGATGTCGCGATGAGCGGCGACTACCACACGGATCCCGAGTACCTGTCGGTCGAGGGCAGTGACTCGTATGCAGGCATGGACACCATCGAAGCGCGTGGGAAACGGTCTGCTGCACGGCTTCCTGACTTCCGTATCAGCCGAACGTGGCATCGAGACCCGATTCGAAACACCGGCCACGCGACTGATTGTCGAGAGCGGCGGTGTCGTCGGCGTCGAAGTGGACAGCGGGAGCGGCCTGCGACGCATCGGGGCGCGTGGCGGCGTCGTCCTCGCGACCGGCGGATTCCAGGCCGACACGTCGATGGTGCGCGACTATCTGCGAGTCGAGGATCACGTGCTGTGGGGGTCACCCGCTCGACCGGCGACGGTCATCGGATGGCACAAGCGGTGGGCGCCGATCTATGGCACATGGGAAACATGATGAGCATCACCGGGGTTCGCGACACGAACGGCACCGGCCATTACCTCGCACTGTGGAACGCGCACAACTACCTGTGGGTGGGGGACGACGGCCGCCGCTTCCTGGACGAGACCGCAGATCCGTGCCACGGGCACACACTCCGGGGAGGATCGTACGAACTCTTCCCCCTTCGGCCGTTCCATCTGATCTTCGACGAGCAGATGCGTACTGCCGGCCCGTTGAGCCCGACACCCGACATTCTGCCCGTGGGATGGAACCTCCTCATGAACGGCTCGCGGTGGAGTGCCGACAACAGCGAGGAGATCGAGAAAGGCTGGATCGTGCGCGCCGAATCGATCACGTCGCTCGCCGAGAAGATCGGGCTGCACGCGGCCACGCTCGAGCGCACCGTCGAGAACTACAACTCGTCGTGCGCGGAAGGGCGCGACGATCACTTCGCCCGAGATCCGGAGAAGCTCGGACCGGTCGTGCAGGGCCCGTTCTATGCGTTGAAGGTCACCCCGCTGTTGGGGTGGACCAACGGCGGGCCACGACGGGACGGCCGTGCGCGTGTTCTCGACACCCGAGGTGACGTCATCGAGGGCTCTACGCTGCGGGCGAGCTCAGTTCCACCTACAGCTGGCGCAAGGACGGCGGATTCCACATCGGTGATGCCCTCGCGTTCGGTCGCGTTGCCGGGCGGGACGCTGCGGCGAGGGCATGACGGTCACCCCGTTCCGGGATCTCGCATCAGACGCATTCCGCGCCTGACTACAACGAACAGGATCACGAATCCGAGCAGTATGGCGATCGGGTGGCGGACCGCCACCATGATGACCAGCGCCGCGAGCGCGAACGGAACCAGCGTCAGCAGGTCGGTGGCGATGTTCCGCGCTGTGGGTTCGTGCAGGAACGATGGGGCCGACGGCAGGTCGGCGAACAACGGAACCAGATCGGCCCGAGTGACGGCCTGCGTCGCACACGCGACTCGATCGTCGAATTCGACGAGGGACAGGCGGCCGGCCGAGAAGTGCTCACCGAGCAGCGCGATCGCTTCTTCGCGCTCTGCGGTGCCGATTCGGATTTCGGGCAGTTCGGCCATATGCCCAGAGTAGTGGGAGTCGGGCGATGCGGTGCGGGTCAGGCATTGCGCACGGTCATCCCCAACCCTCCCATGGCGAATCTCGTGACTGCGTCGCGAGCTGCGTCGAGGGCGTCGGTGTGACCGTCGATCGCGGTCCCGCTCAGCGTGCCGTCGGGTAGCAGCGTGATGGTGGCCTGCACGTCGGCGGTCGTCGACTCGCACACCGACCAGCTGTAGGCGGTGTCGTCGGTCCACGCGTCGTGGGCACGTGCGAGGAGGTACCAGTTGCCGGCGTTGATCTCGACAGGTTCCATCAGATGCCTTCCGAACTGCTGTGGTGGAGAAATCGACGGCGCCCGACCCCGGAGTGGGGGTAGCGCCGTCGATCTTGTTCAGCGTGGGACAGCTCAGCGCGTCATCACTTGAGTTCGGCGAGGACCGTTCCCTGGGTGATGGCGGCGCCCGGCTCGACCGAAAGACCGGTGACGACACCGGCCTTGTGGGCGGTGACCGGGTTCTCCATCTTCATGGCTTCGAGCACTGCGATGAGATCGCCCTCGGCGACTTCCTGGCCTTCGGTGACCGCGACCTTCACGACGGTGCCCTGCATCGGAGCTGTCACGGCATCGCCCGATGCCTTGCCGCCGCCGGCGCCGCCGCGCTTGCGTGCCTTCGGCTTCTTGCGGATCGCGCCTGCAGCGCCGCCACCGTTTCCGCTGAGCGAGAACTGACCGGGCAGCGATACCTCGACGCGGCGACCACCGACCTCGATGACGACGTTCTGACGCGGCAGGGCGTCGTCCTCGTCATCGGCTGCACCGCCACCGGTGAACGGCTCGATGGTGTTGTCCCAATCGTTTTCGATCCACTTGGTGTAGACGTCGAACTTCTCGCCGTCACCGATGAACGCCGGGTTCTCGACGATGTGGCGGTGGAACGGGATGACTGTGGCGAGGCCGTCGACCTCGAATTCGGCGAGGGCGCGGGCGGCGCGCTGCAGTGCCTGCTCGCGGTTCTCACCGGTGACGATCAGCTTGGCGAGCATGGAGTCGAACTGGCCGCCGATGACGTCGCCCTGGACGACACCGGAGTCGACGCGCACGCCGGGGCCCGTCGGCTCCTTGTAGACGGTGATGGGGCCGGGGGCAGGCATGAAGCCACGACCGGCGTCCTCACCGTTGATGCGGAACTCGAAGGAGTGGCCACGCGGTGCCGGATCCTCGGTGAGCTCGAGCTTCTCGCCGTTGGCGATGCGGAACTGCTGGCGAACGAGGTCGATGCCGGCGGTCTCCTCGGTGACCGGGTGCTCGACCTGCAGACGTGTATTGACCTCGAGGAACGAGACCGTGTCGCCCTGCACCAGGTATTCGACGGTGCCTGCGCCGTAGTATCCGGCTTCCTTGCAGATGGCCTTGGCGGATGCGTGGATGCGACCACGCTGGTCGTCCGTCAGGAAGGGCGCGGGAGCCTCTTCGACGAGCTTCTGGAAACGCCGCTGCAGCGAGCAATCGCGCGTGCCCGCGACGATGACGTTGCCGTGCTGGTCGGCGATGACCTGGGCCTCGACGTGGCGGGCCTTGTCGAGGTACTGCTCGACGAAGCACTCGCCGCGACCGAAGGCGGCGATGGCCTCACGGGTCGCGGACTCGAACAGCTCGGGGATCTCCTCGATCGTCTGCGCGACCTTCATGCCGCGACCGCCACCGCCGAAGGCCGCCTTGATGGCCACGGGCACGCCGTACTGCTTGGCGAACTCGACGACCTCGTCGGCGTTCTTGACCGGGTCCTTGGTGCCGGCGGCCATCGGAGCGTTGGCGCGCTCGGCGATGTGGCGCGCGGTGACCTTGTCGCCCAGGTCGCGGATGGACTGCGGCGAGGGGCCGATCCAGATCAGGCCCGCGTCGATGACTGCCTGCGCGAAGTCGGCGTTCTCGGAGAGGAAGCCGTAGCCGGGGTGGATCGCGTCGGCGCCGGACTTGGCCGCGGCGTCGAGGATCTTGTCGAACACCAGGTAGGACTCGGTCGAGGTCTGGCCACCGAGGGCGAACGCCTCGTCTGCGAGCTTCACGAACTGTGCGTCTGCGTCGGGTTCGGCGTAGACCGCGACACTTCCGTAGCCTGCGTCCTTGGCGGCTCGGATGACCCGCACAGCGATCTCGCCGCGGTTCGCGACGAGCACCTTCGAGATCTGCGCGCTGGCATGACTGGGCACGGAGCCTCCTGTTGATCGATCGTTAGGTTATTTCCGTCGTCGGGCAGTCTAAGCGCCAATCGGATAGACGATGTAACCGGATGGCCCCTACACGCTACGGCGCGTACTCGAACACACAAGGCTACTGACCGGTAGCCGGAATGCCGAGGTTCTCCAGGTCGGGCGCCCACGGTCCGGATGTGTTGAGCCGGTCCATCAGAAGGCGTGCTCGTTCCAGGAACCGGGGAACGTTCGCGCTCGCCTCGGTGTTGTCGGGGAATCGCGCGGAGACGTTGATTCCTTCGGGTGTCCGGTTGATCCAGATGTAGACGTCGTGGGTGTAACTGCGGCTCCGCAACGCGCGCGCATTGGATTCCGGCCATTGGGCCGCCATGGGTACGAACCGGACGTCCATGTACGACACGAGGAACTGTGGGCGGATGGGTACCCCGAGCAGCTCACCGACCTGTCGAACGGAATGCGCGCGCTCGCGCGGGTGCGTCGCAGTTCGTGCACCGCTCGGTTCGCGAGGGTGACGAAACCGGGGGAGCCTCCGAGATCGAGATCGATCGGCCGGAGCCCCACGAACCATCCCAGAGATCCGGCCCACATCGGTCCGGTCCGGGTGTGCGAAGGAACGACCGTGCGGAAGTGATCGGCGCCGGCGAGGTCCGAGGCGGCCTGACCGAAGCAGGCCAGCACTCCCGCGAAGAACCCGGCGTCGGCATCGCGGCACCGTTCCGAGAACCGGGTCGCTTCGTCGTTGTCGAACCAGCGCTCGGACAGACGTCTCTGAGGTGAGGTCCTGGTGGTGCGCCGACCGATCGGCAGCGGGAACTTCGGCACCTCGCCGCCACTCTCCCGCAGCGTCGTACGCCAGATCTGCACCGCCTCGTGATCGACGTCGAGGTTGCTGGCGTCCGCGCGTTCGGATGCCCCGAAATCGATGTAACTTCCGACGGGAAACAGATCGGCCGGTCGGCCGGTCCGTTCCTCCTCGTAGAGCGCCGTGATCTCGTGCGCGACGAGCACGATGGAGTATCCGTCGATAATCGAGTGATCGGCTCCGAAGAACACGGTGAAGGGCCCCGACTCACCGGACGCGTCGTTCGAACCGTCGTCCGGATCAGCGGATTCGTGAGTCAGCGTCGCGAAGACATACGCGGGCCACAGCTGTGGCGTCGTGTAATCGTCGAACAATGAATGGAGCTGAGTCCGGATGGTCGCGGGATCGGCCGGATCGTGCTGGACACGTCGCACCGACACCTTGCCGGGTGGGGCCGTCCGGCGGATCAGGGCTCCGGCCGGATCACCCTTCGACGCGAACGTCGCCTGACTGCGCAGGGGCTCGTGACGGTCGATCCATCGCTGGAGGGCACGACCGAATATCTCGGTGTCGATCGGGCCGGCGATCTCGAATGCAGTACCCAGCCACGATTCGCGGCCCTGGCCGGACTGCGATCCGGCAGTCCGGCGCAGGTGCGCCTCATGGATGTACGACGCGGGACGGGGATCCTGACGCCATGCGTCCTCCTCGGCGCAGGGCAACCACTCGGTCAAGGTCCCCGCCGGGATCGAGTAGTCGGCGAGCTCCGTGAACTCCATGGTCTGTCAGGCCCTCAGATGCCGCTTGATACGCGCCAGCATCGCGCTCATGCCGCGTAGCCGCAGCGGGCTGACCGAGGCGGCGAGACCGAGATCCGAATAGAAGTCGTCGGGAACGTCGAGGATCTCCTGTGCGCTGAGCCCGTCCAATCCCTGATGCAGGATCGACGCGAATCCGCGCGTGGTGGGTGCTTCGGCGGGTGCGCTGAAATGCAGCTTCACGTGCGCCCGGTCGGTGGCGTCGACGGAAAGGAACAGGGGCGATTGGCATTCGGGGACCGGTTCCATCGCCGCCTCCTCGAGTTCGGCCGGCAGCGGAGGCAGTTCGCGGCTGAACTCGAGGAGCAACTGGAGTTTGTCCTGGCCCTCGACGGCGGCGAAGTCCTCGACGATCTCGCGAGCGGTGCGGGAATGCTCATGATGCGGGAACGGTTCCCGGCTCCTCGCCCTTGGCGATCGGGACGCGCACGGCGTTGCCCCACTCGGTCCAGGAGCCGTCGTAGTTCCGCACCTTCGGGTATCCGAGGAGATGGGTCAGCACGAACCAGGTGTGGCTCGACCGCTCACCGATGCGGCAGTATGCGACGACGTCGTCGTCCTTGCTGATATCCGCATAGATCTCGTCGAGTTCCGCACGCGAACGGAAGCGGCCGTCCGGGGCGGCGGCCTTCGCCCACGGAATCGACACCGCAGTGGGGATGTGGCCGCCGCGCAGCGCGCCTTCCTCCGGGTAGTCGGGCATGTGGGTGCGTTCACCGGTGTACTCCTGCGGCGACCGGACATCCACCAGCGGGCCCTCCCCGAGGTGGTCGAGGACGTCGTCCTTGAACGCCCGGATGGGCGCGTCGTTGCGCTCGACGACGGGATAGCCACTCGTTGTGGTGCCGGGGATGTCGAGGGTGGTGTCGCGGTTCTCGGAGATCCATGCGTCGCGGCCTCCGTCGAGCAGGCGAACGTCCTCGTGACCGAACAGCGTGAACACCCACAGCGCGTACGCGGCCCACCAGTTGGACTTGTCGCCGTAGATCACGACCGTGTCGGTACGTCGGATTCCCTTGCGGTCCATGAGCGCGGCGAACGCAGCGCCGTCGATGTAGTCGCGGGTGACCGGATCGTTGAGGTCGAGGTGCCAGTCGACCTTCACCGCGCCAGGGATGTGCCCCACGTCGTAGAGGAGCACGTCCTCGTCGGATTCGACGACCTTGACCTCGGGGTGGCCCAGATGAGCGGACAGCCACTCGGAGGACACGAGGCGGCGGGGGTCCGAGTAGGAAGCGAAGGAGGTGTTGGAATCGGGCGCGACGGGCACAGGGGCTCCTGAGGCAGTGGTGGCAGGTGCGTCGTCGATTCTAGGCGGTACCTTCGGTGGGTGTGACCTCCAGCCGACCCCACCGCGCCGAACTCTCGTCGCGTGCCGACATCGACCGGTTGGTCGAACACTTCTACGAACGGGCGATGGTCGACCCATTGCTGGCCCCGGTCTTCGAGGTGCTCGCGATCGTGGGCCTCGACGATCATCTCGTCGTCGTCGGCGATTTCTGGGAACAGATCCTCTTCCGCACGACGCGCTACGAGGGCGCATTCACCCCCGTTCACCGCGCATTGCACGGGGAAATACGGGCTGACCCCCGTGCGGTTCGAGCGCTGGCGCGAGCTCTGGCACGAGTCGGTCGACGAGCTGTTCACCGGTGTCGACGCCGACCGGGCGAAGTCGAAGGCCGACGCGATGGTCACGGCGCTGCGTCGCTCAGTCGTCGCCTTCCATGGCGTCGAGCACGTACTGCGCGAACCACCGGTTGTGGGGCCGGGGATCGGAGCCGCGACCGCGGTCGGTCAGCAGCTCTGCAAGAGGTCCGATCGTGGACTCGTCGAGCGGCAGCGTGAAGAACTGATCGTCGGCGCCTCGTCGGAGAGGAACCAGTCGATCGCCACGGCGTCCCCGCCCGCGGCGGCATCCTCGACCGGACGGAAGCGCAGCAGCGGGTAGCGCAGGAGGAGTTCGTCGAGTCGGCATCCGAGTTGTCGGACGAGAGCGGACGTCGAGGTGACCATGACGGTGCGGTAGTCGACCGTCTCGCCGTTCTCGGTGTACTGGTCGACATAGAGGACCTCGAGCAGCCCGACCTCGAGTGAGAACAGACGCGCGGTCCCGGCCTTCTCGTCGACCGCCGGGAGACAGGTCACCGTCCACTTCTCTCCTGCAGCCGATCCCGGATCGTCGAATGCGGTGGCGAGGTAGCCGGCGACCAGGTCGACGACCACCTCGAAGAACGGTTCCTCTCGCAGCCGCGCGAAGTCTTCCTCCGACTGGCCGCGCTCACTCATGAGCTGAGGGGTTCGAGGACCAGAGGTCCGCGACGGAGATCCCGGCATCGGCGAGGAGTCGTCGGACGAGGGGTAGGCCGATCCCGATCACGGACGACGGATCGCCCTCGATACCGTCGATGAACCAACCACCGAGGCCGTCGAGCGTGAACGCTCCGGCGACCTGCAGCGCCTCACCGGTCGCGAGGTAGGCCTCGAGGTCGGCGTCGGACGGGGTGCCGAAACGTACGGTCGTGCCGGAATGGTCGTCGGCCTGCGCGATGATCTGCCTGCCGCGCGCATGCAGGATGCTGTGTCCGGTCAGCAACTCCGCGCTGTGCCCGGACATGCGCTTCCAACGGGCCCGGGCCACCTCGGCAGTGCCGGGTTTGCCCTGGAGTTTCCCGTCGAACAGCAGCATCGAATCGCAGCCGATCACGACGAGATCGTCGTGGCCCTCAGGGGCGTGGCCGTCTGCGGTGAGTGTGCGCAGAACGTCGGCGGCCTTGGCGCGGGCCAGCGTGGTGACCACGACTTCCGGTGCCACGTCGGGGCCGAGCTCTGCGATGATCGCGTCCTCGTCGACGTCCGACACCTGTACGAGCGGCTCGACCCCGGCGCCGCGCAGCACGGACAACCGTGCCGGCGACGCCGAGGCGAGAACCAAACGGGGCATCGATCAGCCGCGGTTGGGGTACGAGTACGGCGAGAACGGCGCCCACTGGCGGTGCATCCGGTGGGGTCGCCCCATGTCTCCGGCGGCTTGCCGTCGCCCTCGGGAGCGCCACCC